>CAILUI010000161.1 GCA_903837355.1 uncultured Victivallales bacterium | reverse complement strand
CCGGGGCGGCGGACGGGGGCAGGGCTGGCGGCGCGGGATCGCGCCCCGCCGGCGGGGCGGGCGGCGGTGCCACCACGGCGGGCGGCGTCAGCGTCACCAGGCCGCGCAAGGCGCGCGCGACGGCGGCGCTAACCACCTGGCCCACCAGGCGCGCTTCACGGAAACGGACCTCACGCTTGGCGGGATGCACGTTCACGTCCACCCGCTCGGGAGCCAGTTCGAGGTACAGCACCAGCGGCGGGAAGCGTTCCTTGAGCACCAGGTTGGTATAGGCTTCGCGGATGGCGAAGTAGACCGCATCGGCGCTGGCGGGGCGGCCATTGACGAAGATGCGCTGTTCGCGTCGGCTGCTGCGCGAGATGCCGGGTTTACCGGCGAACCCGCTGACCCGGATGCCGTCCTCCTGGTAGTCGATCGGCAGCATCTCGGCCAGCACGTCCCGGCCCATCAGCATGCCGATGCGCGTGGCCAGATCTCCCGCCGCTGCCACACGCACCGCTTCGCGCTGGTCGGCCAGGTACTCGAACGCCACCCCGGGGTGGGCCAGGGCCTGCAGGAGCACGACCTCGTGGATGTGCGCGTCTTCGGTATCCGGGGTGCGCAGGAACTTGCGGCGGGCGGGCAGGTTGCCGAAAAGATGAGTGACACGCACGTGCGTGCCGGTGGCACACCCGCAGTCCTTGACGTCCTGCAGGATGCCGGCCTCGACCAGGACCTCGGTCCCCGCCGGGCTCTCCGCCTGCCGTGTCTGCAGCAGGAAACGGCTGACCGAGGCAATGCTGGGGAGGGCTTCGCCGCGGAAGCCGAGGGTCTGGATCTGGCCGACGTCACCGAGGTCACGGATCTTGCTGGTCGCGTGCGCCTCGATGCAGAGCAGCGCGTCATCGCGGTCCATGCCGCTGCCGTCGTCGGTGACCTGAATCAGGCGTTGTCCGCCGTAGTTGGTCTGCACGCGGATACGCTGGGCCCCGGCGTCCAGGGCGTTCTCCACCAACTCCTTGACCACCGAGGCCGGACGTTCGATGACCTCGCCGGCGGCGATCCGGTTGGCGACATCAGGAGCGAGGACGCGGATGATGCTCATCGTGCCCGTGTGGCCTTCGGCGCGACCCCCGGGGCGCTGGCTGCAGCGCCGCCGCCGGCAGGTCCCCCGTGGTGTGTTATAGTACGCGCTCGGCGTGAGTTTCCGGAGTCTACGCGCCAAGTATAGTCTGCGCCCGACTCCATTGCCAGACCGCGAACCGATAGGGGCACTTCCCGATGAGCACCTCGCCAAACCCGCACCCGTTGCCTGGTTTCGTTGATCCATCTCGTGGCTTCGCTCTGGACTTGACCGGCATGCCGCTGGACCGTGGCCAACTCGCCGCCCTGACGACGCCGCAGACGTGGACCGGGGTCCCGGCGCCAGCGCCGGTCTGCGCCCGTGCCCACGCGGAGATGCTGCGTATCGAAGCCGGCGACATCAAGAACCCGGACGAGGGTCGGCAGGTAACGCATTTCAGCGACCGGCGCACCTACGCGGAGAGCGCCCTGTTCGCCGCCGTGCAGACGTTTGCCGAGGAGGTGCGCAGCGGCGCCGTCCCGGGCGCTGGCACGCGCTTTGACGCGGTCATCATCAATGGCATCGGCGGCTCGGCCCTGGGACCGCAACTGCTGCAGTTTGCCCTCAACGGCCCCTACTGGAATGAGCTTTCCGCCGAGCGCCGTAATGGCTACCCGCGCCTCTTCTTCCTGGACAATACCGATGCCGCCGGCGTGACCGATGTGCTGGCCGTAGTTCGCCCGCAGACCACGCTCGTGGTGACCAT
Source organism: uncultured Victivallales bacterium (assembly GCA_903837355.1). GTDB lineage: Bacteria > Verrucomicrobiota > Lentisphaeria > Oligosphaerales > JAFGRS01 > CAILUI01. Next base: position 15,727 of record CAILUI010000161.1, on the reverse strand, counting down.
CTCCAAGGGCGGCGGAACCCAGGAGACCATCAACAACACCGAGGCCCTGAAGCAGGCCTACGCCAAAGCCGGGGTGAGCTTCGCCACCCACGCCGTGGCCATCACCAGGGAGAAGTCCAAACTGGATGAGGAGGCCAGGACGACGGGCTGGCTACGGCGCTTCCCGATGGCCGAGTCGATCGGTGGACGGACCAGTGAGACGAACATCGTCGGGCACCTGCCCGCGGCGCTGACCGGCCTGGACTTTGGCGCTTTCGTGGACGGCGCCCGGCAGATGGACGAGCTGACCCGCCAGCCCGACCCCCAGCACAACCCGGCCTACCAGTTGGCCTTGACCTGGTACTTGGCCGGCCACGGCCGCGGCGACCGCAACATGGTCGTCGTGCCCTACTCCGACCGCTTGCTGTTGCTGGCCAGGTACCTGCAGCAACTCGTGATGGAGAGCCTCGGCAAGGAGCGGGCTCTGGACGGCCGCGTGGTCAACCAGGGTCTGAATGTGTTCGGCAACAAGGGCGGCACCGACGCCCATGCCTACATCCAGCAGCTCAACGACGGCCGCGACGACTTCTTCGTAACCTTCGTCGAGGTCCTCAAGGACGCCGACCACATCGAAGTGGCACCCGATCTGACCATGGGCGACTACCTGCATGCCTTCAAGCGCGGTCTCGCCAATGCGCTCACGGCCAAGGGCCGCCAGGTGGTGAACATCGTGCTTGACGACTTGACGCCGTTCTCGCTGGGTCTGCTCATCGCGCTCTACGAACGCGCCGTAGCCTACTATGCCGAACTGATCGGCGTCAACGCCTTCCACCAGCCCGGCGTGGAGGCCTACAAGAGCGCCAGCGGCAAGGTGATGGCGGTGCATGGCGCGCTGCGCGAGTGGCTCGGCAGCCTGACCACACTGCCCTGGCAAGGCGATGCGGCCACCGTCGCCGCGGCCCTGGGGAACCCGCCGGCAGCGGTCGAGATCGATGGCATCCTCGCCAAGTTCGCCGTCAACCAGCGCTGCATCCGCGGCGTCAAGGTGTCGCGGACCTGGGACGGTCGCTGGGTCTACCGCGTCACGCGCTGTTAGGGGCGGGTCGGCACGATCAGTTGTCGCGGTCCTTGCCGCCCTTGTCGGAGCGGAAGCCCTTGCCGGGCCGGACGTCATCGCGGTCGCTGCTAAGCTCGATACCCTCGGCGCTCTCGAAGGTAAGGAACGAGCGTACGGCCTCCAGCGTGCGCTTGGCGGCCTCCATTTGGCCGGTGTAGCGGTCGGCCTGCTGGTAGGTGGCCGTCGCGCGCTTCTCCTGCTTCTGGTCCTCGAAGGCCTTGGCCTTTTCCTGCAGGCCATCGTACTTGCGCTTGGTGGACTTGTAGTCCCGGTCGATGGGCGTGGCGACCTTCTCCACCGCCGCCTCGAGCTTCCGTGTCTGGCGCCTGATCCTGGCCTCGAGCGCCTTGATCTCAGTCTTGGCCTTACGGGCCTGCTTGTCGTCCCCCGCGGCAACATTGATGGCCGTGCGCAGATCGGTGTAGGCCTTGTCGATCTCATCATGCAGGGTCACAATCTCGACGGCGGCGGGATCCTCGCGTTTGCGGAAGGCCTCGACATCCTCCGGGGTGGCCACGGGCGCCTCGGCGCCGCCCTCCTTCTCCACGGCCGCTTTGTCCTTCGACTTGGCCGCTTGCTCGCTGGCAGCACCGCCCTTCTTCTTGGGCGCCTCCTCAGCAGGCAGCGAAAGGCCGACGGCGACGAGTAAAAGGACCGCGAGTCTGAGACCGATGGCGCGGGTCATGGGCGTACTCCGATGGCGGTGACCAGATCGTCTGCTGCCGGCGGTCGTGGGCCGGACCCCAGCAGCCATCCTGGCCGGCTGCGGGAAAAGCAACGTCATGCTGAACTGAATTTAGCACGGCCTGGGCTTGCATTACAAGTCGGCCACCCTATTGTATGCCTTCGCCAAGCACTCCTTGGCGTCGCTCGTGGGGCATTAGCTCAGTTGGCTAGAGCGCTTGCATGGCATGCAAGAGGTCATCGGTTCAACTCCGATATGCTCCACCATCCCTCCCCTTTGCCCTGTCACTCGCAGAGCGCGTTGACATCCTTATCGGAGTCCTCTGTCGGCTGTCGGTCCGCATCGGACCCGAAGAGGATGACCCGCTCGGGGCTGCAACGCGCCCCGATCTGCCGCCCCACATCCTCGATACTATCCGTCAGCGCGTCGGCGGATACGAACCGGGGGAAGTGGACATGGAAGCGTGTTCCCTTGCCCGGCTCACTATCAACCTTGACAAAGCCTTTGTTCTGCACGACGATGCCGTACACAGATGAGAGTCCCAACCCGGCGTCTGCGCCAAACTCCTTGGTGGTGAAGAACGGTTCGAACAGGCTGTCCAAGGTCACCCTACCAACGCTTCTGTTCGTGCCAGTCCCGTTATCGACGTCGGAGGGGAACGCTGTCCCAGTCGCCGCACCAATGAGGACGACGGCCACACGATAGGCGGTCCCGGTTGCTGCACCCCGTCAGGGTGCAATGGTAGGATGTGTCCGGCACCCAGGGCGTTGCCCTGGGCTGACGGATTGTGCCCCTTCGGGGCGGTCGCCGGGACGGACCATGCTCCTTCGGGGCGGAGGCAAGGCAATGCCGGGTTTGCAGCCTGAAAGGCTGACATTCGCCAGCCCAGGGCAACGCCCTGGGTGGGCACCAACAACCATCTTTTCCACCCTGCAGGGGTGGCACAAACGCAGGAGGGTCAGACGATGGGCCAGTCGCTCGCCAAGATCGTGGTTCACCTGATCTTCAGCACCAAAGACCGGGTCCCGGTTCTCACGCCCGCAGCCCGGGGCGAACTCAACGCTTACATGGTCGGCATCCTCCGGGAACTCGACAGTTCAGCTCTCTTGGTCAACTCGGTGGCAGACCATGCGCACATCCTGTTCGTGCTCTCGAAGAACGTCGCCTTGGCCAAGGCCGTCGAGGAAGTCAAGAAGGGCTCCTCGAAATGGCTGAAGACCAAGGGCGCCGAGTTCGCCGACTTCCATTGGCAGAACGGGTATGGCGGCTTCTCGGTGAGCGAGTCGAACGTCGCCGCCGTGAAACGGTACATCGCGGACCAAGAGGAACACCACCGGCACAAGACGTTCCAGGAGGAGTTCCGGGCGTTCCTCCAGCGGTACGGCGTGGAGTACGACGAACAGTATGTGTGGGATTGAGCGATGGGCGCGCGGGTTTGTCGCAGGCCTTCAGCCGGTAATCCGCGGTCGATGCCCGGTACCCACGGCAGGTCTGATGGGTCGTGTCCCTGCGAGGGGCGTGGCCTGCCAGCCTGAAGGGCTGACGAATTGTGCCCCTGCGGGGCGGAAGACCGCGAAATGCTTCCTATCATCTGCCTGGGGGTTGTGGCTTTGGTCTGCTACAAGATGGCCAGTGGAGTCCATGGCTACGGCTCCAGCGGCCAGAGGCGGTAGAGCAGCACCTGCACGCCGGCGGGGAAGTCCGCGGCGCGGTCGCAGGAGAAGGTCACGGTGTTGGCGCCGGGCTGGAGTTCAAGCGTGCCGCCGCTCACCGTGACGGCGGTCGAGGGCTGCATGTTGCCGGGCCAGAACCGCGCGCCGCCCGGGCCCTCGTCGGTCAGCCCTTGCCGCGGCTGCAGGGTCACGTCGTAGGTGGCCCGCGCCTCGCCGACGGTGAAGGACGGCAGGCGCAGCGGGCGCATGGGCAGCAGTGCCGGCAGCGCCCGCAGATCATCGAAGCGGACCTGCACCGCGGCCTGCGCCGGGACGCTGTTGAAGTACAGCAGGAGGTAGTCGACGCTGGACCAGTCGAACTGCGGCGCGTCGGCCATCGGGAAGACGTGCAGGCGCCAGCCCGTGTAGTTCATGGCCGGCAGCCAGTTGGCGTACTGGCCCTTGCTGTCCCAGAGCTGGAAGCGGATCATCTCGCCCTTGCCGTCGCCGTAGATCCACAACGCCAGGGCACGGTGGGCGCTGAGGTCCAGCGGTGCGGCGAAACGGCGGCCAACCCCACCCCAGGCTTCCGGCCCGCCGGCGTTGACGGCACTGAAGACGGCGCAGCGCGGGCCGACCTTCGGGTCCTCGGCACTCGCCGCCAAGCTCAGTGTCACCCCGGCGCGAGCCACACCATCGGGGGTGACGACCTTGTCGCCGCCCTGCACGAACTGGGCGTAGGCATTGCGGGCGCTCGCGGTGTAGTCGCCGAGTTCGTCGAAGCTCTCGATGGTCAGTGCCTGGGGATCGTTGTAGTCGGCAGTGGGGGCCTCCTTGGCGCTGCGGGTGACCTCGACCCCAAGCCGGCACGGAACGGGCTGGTCGTTGGTGATCGCCCAGACGTTCTGCTGGCCGTCGAGCACGTCGACGAAGCGCGGTTCTGCGTACGCCGCCCGGTAGAGGCTCCAGCCGCCCTGGCCGTCGGCGAAGAGCTTGAAGTCCCTCTGGGGTTCTTTGAGTTTTTCGCGGACGCTGGCCGGGAAGAAGCGGGCCAGGCGGCACTCTTCGTAGCGGCCAATCATCTCGAGCATCTGCCGGCCTTGCGGGTGGCTCTCCATCGACTCCAGCGAGGTCTCGATGGAGATCGAGCCGTCGATGCCGATGGTCTTGGCGCAGACGTATTCGATCTGATCCGGACGCACTTCCTTGAACATGTAATACCAGCCGACGTCGGAGCGGGTGTAGTTGGCCGCCATGCCGAGCATCCCGGGCAGGCGGTCGTCGAGGTAGCCCTTGAGATCGCCGTGGCCGTCGGCCGAGGCGCTGCGCGGGACGAGGTGCCAGGTGAGGTCTGAGCCGGTGCCGTTACTGGTCTGGTAAAGGACGTCCTTCTTGAGCTTCTTGTAGTACCCTAAGTGCATCTTGTTAAGGTAGTACCAACGATCCATCTGGGCGTCCTGAATACCGTCGCTGGCATCGAAGTAGAGCATGTCGAAATCGGCATCGTTGACGACCTCGGCGAAGTTGCTGGTGACCTCGTCGGCGAGGGTGCTGTCGGGGTCGAGGAGGAAGAACCCCCAAAGCTGCAGCAGGCCTTTGACCTCGGCTCCGGCCGCGTGCGTCGCGGCGGCCGTGCCGAAGGCGCCGCGCTGGCAGCCGTTCCACCCCCAGGGCGGTCCGGCCGCGGGTTCGCCGCAGACGATGATCTCGTCGCCGACCTGGATGATCTGCTGTGGCGAGGGCCCGGTGGGCGGGGTCTTCGCCGGCAGCCGCGGCACCGCGGTCAGGGCGATGGTGGTGGCCGTGGCGTCGAGGGCGGTGGCGAGCGGCGGGCAGGGCACCACGGCGAGGCGGCCATCCGGTTTCGGGGTGATGTAGGGGTCGTTCGGCGAGATGGACGGGCCGAAAACGTGGACGCCGGCGCCGAAGCCGGCCGCGTGGATCTTCTGGACGACCCGCTTGAGGCTGGCACGGCCGTCGGGGAAGTTGGCGGTGTTGATGTCGTAGTGGCCATGGTTGGCGAGCCAGTTATCCTTCAGGAAGATGATCGTGCCGAACTTGCCGATCCGGGCGTACTCGATGGTCTTGTCGAGGCTCTTTTCCGAGGCGTCGACCATGAACAGATAGGAGCGCCGGACGGGCTCCGAGAAGCGTGCCCATTGGCCCTCGAGTTGCGGGCAAGGCAGGCCGTTGGCCCGCTCCGCCTCCATGATAGCGGCGTTGAACTGGCTGAAGGGGGCGGCGACGAGGGCGAATTGGGCCCCCACCATGCCATGCTTCGCCGTGCAGACCGCGCCCAGGCCCTGGACGTCGAGGCCGTGCGTCAGCGGCCGGTTGGTGACGTTCACCGAGGTGCCGAAGAGGCAGATACCGACCTCGTCGTCGTAGGTGGCATTGAAGGCGCCGGCAACGGTCTGCAGGCGGCGCACGGGGAACTCAAGGGTCAGGCTGTCCACGTCCGCGGGCTGGACCTCGGTGACCTCGAGGAGGATATGCTGTGGGCGCGACACGACCCGCAGGGTGGCGCGGATCTCCGGGTCGAGGAAGCGGGCCTTGAGCAGGTCGCCCTCGCGGGAGAGTGAGTAGAGCGGCGCGACCGAGCCGTTGCGGGTGGCGCTCAGCACCCGGATGGGTGCCGTCGGCGCCGCGATGTCCTTGCCCAGGGGCTTGCAGAGGACTTCGCGGACGACGCCGGCGGCCGACAGGCGCAGGCGCACGAGGTCGTTCTCGAGCGTGATGTCAGGCGCCCCGGCAGGGCTCTCGGGCAGCGTGATGGCGTCGATGCTGACGTTGTCCAGGTCGGCGCTCTGGGCGGGGTCGATGGCGAGCATCAGGGCCGAGCGTACGTAGCCCGTGGTGGGGGTCTGGTAGAAGCCCGTCAGGAGGCGCCACGAGTCGCTGGTTGAGGTGGTCTGCGCCGCCTGTGCGCCGCCGATATGGCCATCCTCATAGTACTCGTAGAAACCGAGCGTCAGCGGCCCGCCGCGGGCCCAGGCCGAAACGCGATACCAGGTGCCGGGCAGCAGCCCGACACAGGGCTGGAACAGGTGAGCGCTGCCGCCCACGGGCGACTCGACACGCACGCAGCGTGCGCCGGCCTGCGCGCCCGCCGTACCGATGGTGAGCCGACCCGGATAGGCGTTGTTCAGGGCCCAGGCGGCCGGGACCTGCGGCGGCTCGCCAAGGGTCCAGCCGGAGACCCGACCATCGGCACCCGGCGTGGCCGGCACGATGTCCTCAAAGCCGCCATTCTGCAGCAAGGCCGGCGCCTGCGCCAAGGCCAGCGCCGCCACCGCGAGGTTCGCCATTACCAGAAGACGGGTGAGCATGGGAACAGCCTCCAAGGAACCGCCGACTCGTGCGCTGAGTTACCGTTGCTGCGTCTGGACCGCCCACCGTCGTGTGGGCAGTACCCGCCGTGCGCAGCCCCCGCGGGCCGCCCCATCTTCTTTGGAGAGGCGCCTGGCCTCAGGCGCGCGGCGGAGCCCGCCGCATCTCCATTTCCTTGGACCGCCCACGGTCCTGCTGTCCAGCAGGATGGCCGCTACCCGCCGTGCGCAGCCCCCGCGGGCCGCCCCATCTTCTTTGGAGAGGCGCCTGGCCTCAGGCGCGCGGCGGAGCCCGCCGCATCTCCATGCCTCGGGACCGCCGAGCGCGGGCTCGGCTCCGGCCGTGGCCGCTCCACGTCCGGACCCTATTTCGGCACCACCGCCTGCAGCGCCAGGTTATCCACGTAGAAGACCGCCTTCTCCGTGGCATTGCTGATGAGCCCGAACCACTGCAGTTGCTTGAACTTCGGGTCGCACGGCAGCTTTGCGAACGTCTGCGGGGCCTGGCCGGGCAGGGTCACGATCAGGGTCCAGGTTCCGTCGGCGTCCTTACCGAGGGGGCAGGTGACGTCCAGATGGATCCATTGATCGCGCGGCAGCAGCAGCAGCGGCTGCTTGACGGCCAGGAGCTGCCCGGCGGCATCGACGCCGAGGCTGGGCCCGACGCGGTAAGGGTTACCGGCATCGCGCCACTCGTTCCAGACGATGGCGCCGGCGCCCAGGCGCAGGTCATAGCTGCAGGTGGCGGTCCCGGCGAGCAGGTTCGGGGTGTACCAGAGGTGCGGGTTCCAGGGCTGATCGAGGCCGGGTGCGTCCTCGAAGCGCAGGCCGCGCTGGCCCGCGGCGGCCTGCTCCGGACTGACGCGGATCCTGGCCGTCCCGGCTTCGCCCCAGGTGACCGCCAGGTCGGCGGTGGCCCCGACCGGGGTTTCCTCAAAACCCTCCTGGAGCGTCAAGGCGGGGCCTGCCGCGCGGCGCGGGATCGGGACCTCTGCACGCTTGATGCCCCGTGCCAGCGTGATCAGTTCGGCGGGCTTCGTGATGCCGCAGGTGCTGGTATCGATCGGCGTGAAGCCCAGTTTCAGAGCGGGGGAATCGGGTTGGAGGCGGAAGTCGTACGCCAAGGCGTCGCGGAACCGTGGATCTGCGATCAGGGAGCCTTGGTCCTGCCCCGTTGCCTGCCACTGAGCGAAGGTCTGGTCGAGCGGGAAGGTCATCTCTTCGGCCTTGATCTGGAAGTAGAGGTTGGCGGCCGACTTCAGATCGCTCTCGCGCGAGAACAGCGCGCCTTCGTCGTAGATGACGAGGTTGCGTTCGAGGGTGAGGCTGGAGTCCTTGTCACGGCGCCCGAGGTAGATCTGGTTGTCGCGGCCGAAGGCGAAGATGTTGTTGCGGGCGATGTTGTCCTTGCCGTAATGGACGGTCAGGCCGCCGCTGGCCGTGCGGTAGACGACGTTATTCTCGATCAGCATCTGGCTGCTGCCCTCGTCGGGGTAGATGCCGCCGGCGCCATAGCCCTCGGTCCAGTCATAGATGTCATGGATGAGGTTGTTACGGATCACCGTCCCTGGCTGGATGCCGAGCGTGTAGATGGCGGCCATGTCGCAGAGCCAGCCCCTGCCAAGATGATGCAGGTAGTTGTATTCGATGATGTTATGATGCGCAGCACTGGGGCCATAACCCCAGGTCCAGCCGCAGGAAATGCCGCTGTAGTTTGCGTCGCATAACTCATTGTGAGAGATTGTGTTACCACTACTCTGTCCGATCCAGATCGGGATTGCGCCGTAGAAGTCCTTGCCCAGATCGCGGAGGAGGCAGTCGCTGACCCGGTTGCCGGAGGTGACGTTGGGCGGGGTGGGGATGCCGTCCAGGCCGAGCCGGATGCCGCCCGCCGAGCCATCGTGGATATGGCAGCCGCTGACGCTGTTATCGGTGCAACCGCGGGCGAACCAGAGCGCGTAGTTGCCGACGTGGGTGATCTCACAGGTATCGAAACCGCAATGGGTCGCGCCGGTGGCCTGGATCGCCGCGTTGACGGTGACCGCCGCCTGCCAGTCGCAGTGGCCCGTGGGCTCGAGCACGGTGTTGGTGTGCTGGAAGCTGAGGTTCTCGAAGTGGACATTGGCGACCAGGGCGCCGGCTTCGGGATCGCCCTCGAAGAGGACCAGTTGTGGCAGGCGCGGCGCGATCACGCTCGCCTGCTTCATGTCCTCGCCCGGACGCGGGCGGTAGTAGAGTTGTCCGAGGGTGCGGTCCAGGTACCACTCCCCGGGAGCATCCAGGGCTTCGCGGAGATTCTCGATGTAGTAACGTTGGTTGGACCAGAACACCCACTTGAACTCGCCGGTGAACGTGACCGTCTGGCTGGCTTCGTCGACGCTCTGCAGCGGCAGCATACCGGTCTCCCAGTGATAGAAGATGACGGCATTGGCTTCGGCAAGATCCGGCCAGTTTTGCAGATCGCCCGACCTGAAGCGGAAGGCTTCCTTTTCAATGTCGGTCTCCTTGCCGTCTGGACCGACGCGCGGAGCGGCCTTGCCCAGGGTGCGGAAGAAGCTGCCCGCATTGGGGCTACGCGCCAGGATGGCGCGTTCGCCATTGACGTACAGCCCCCGCAGCGGCCACTGCCCGCCGCGGGCTTCCGGCAGCGGGGCCACCCAGAGCCCCGGTGACGGCTCCTGCCACCCCTCGACCTGCCGCCCGCCGGAGACGATGGTCGTGGCGGCGCCGGCGCCGGCGAAGGTGGTGTCAGAGTCTGCCGGCGTGAGCCGCAGCGGCTCCGCCAGGAAGTAGGTACCGGACTGCACCTCGACCCGCGCTGCACCGACCAGCTTTCCGGTCAGCCGGAGGGTCCGCAACGCCGCCTGAGCTCCCGGCAGCGATGCCAGCGGCCCGTCAGTGCCCTCGGCATTGGCGGCGGCACGCATGCCGGACCAGGTGTCGCGGCCGCCGGGGGCGACGTGGAGGGTCAGCGGGGCGGCTGCGGTGGCCGCCGCCAGAAGCAGCAGCGGCGCGGGTAGGAAACGCCATCTACGGATCATCGGAGACCTCCTGAACGTCGGTGCGCGGACGGAATCTCAGGACCTGCCAGCAACCCCTGGCAAACACTACCGTGCCCCGCCACGTGGCGCAACCTGAACCGGCGCGGCCGACGCCGGTAGGCCGTCGCGGACTCGGGCGGAGAGGCCAACGCTCGGCGGTTGACTCCTGCCGAGTCAGCCCCTGGTGCTTCCCTGTTCTCCGTCCAGCATCTGCCGCACTTTGCGGACCAGCTCATCGCGCGAGAAGGGCTTGGACAGGAACTGCACCGCGGTGTCGAGCGTGCCCCGGTGCGTAATGACATCGGCCGTGTAACCGGACATGAACAGGCACTTGAGCTGGGGGCGCGCTTCGGCCAGGAGCCCGGCCAGAGCAGGTCCGTTCATGCCCGGCATGATCACGTCGGTGATGAGCAGATCGATCGGGCCGGGATGTGCTCCCGCCAGGCGCAGGGCTTCCTCCGGCGTCTCTGCCGCCAAGACGGTGTAACCGAGCTGTTGCAGGAACTGGCGCGAGGTCACCCGGACGGACTTCTCGTCCTCGGCCAGCAGGATCGTTTCCGTGCCACGGGGCCGCTCTGCGGGCGCGGCCGCGACCGCCGTCAGGTTCACCTCCGCGGTAGCGCGTGGCAGGTAGATGGTGAACCGGGTCCCCTCGCCCACCGCGCTTTGAACCTCGACGCATCCGTGGTTCTGCTCGACGACCCCATAGACGGTGGCCAGCCCGAGGCCCGTCCCCTCGCCCACCCCCTTCGTGGTGTAGAACGGCTCGAAGATGTGGGCGAGCATCTCCGTGCCCATGCCGCAACCGTTATCGGTGACGGCCAGCCTGACGTACTCGCCGGGGACCGTGCCGGCGTGCTGGGCGCAGTAGGTGTTGCCGAGGGTGGTGTTCGCGGTCTCGATGGCCACTCGGCCAACCCCGGCGATAGCGTCACGAGCGTTGACACAGAGGTTCGCCAGAACCTGATCGAGCTGACCGGGATCGATCTTGACCAGCCACAGGTCCAGGCCCGGCATCCAGGTGAGGTCAATGTCCTCGCCCATCAGGCGCCGCAGCATCTTGAGCATCCCTGCCAGGGCGTCGTTCAAGTCCAGCACCTTGGGCGCGATGACCTGTTTGCGGGCGAAGGCGAGGAGTTGCTGGGTAATGCCCGCCGAGCGCCGTGCGTCCGTGGTGATTTCATCCAGGTAGGTGCGAGCCGGATGCGTCGGCGGTAACTCGTCGCGGCAGAGCTCGACGTAGTTCATCATGCCCATGAGCAGGTTGTTGAAGTCATGGGCCACACCGCCCGCCAGTCGCCCGATCGAGTCCATCTTCTGGACCTGCTGAAGCTGGGCTTCAAGGGCGGCCTTTGTCGCCTCCGCCAGCTTCTGCTTGGTGATGTCCTGGATCGTGCCGACCATGCGCAGCGGCTGCCTCTGGGCATCGAACTCCAGGCTGCCTCTTCCGTACACCCAGCGCTCCACCTGGTCGTGGTGACGGATGATGCGGTACTCGCGGTCGAAGGTCCGGCCCTGGCCCAGGACCTCGTTCTGGAAGTACTCGTTCATGGCGTTGCGGTCGTCGGGATGGACCAGGGCCACCCAGCCGGCCACGGAACGGTCGTAGGTCTTGTCGATGCCGAACACCCTGTCCAGCACCAGCGAGCTTGCCCATCGCCCGGCGGGGATGTTCAGAGCGTACGAACCCAAGTCGGCGACGACCTGCGATTCGCGCAGCAACTGTTCGCTCTCCCGCAACGCCTCCTCTGCCAGCCGGCGCATGAGCGCGGCGCCGATGTGGGCCGCGGTTCCTTCCAGCAGCTCAACGGCTGCCAGCGTCAGGCAGCCTTGGCGCCGGTCGTTGAGTTGGATCAGGCCGACTATTCTGTCCTGGTCGCGGATCGGCACCAGGGCCAGCGAGGCATAGCCATCATGGATGCAGCGGTTGCGTGGGTGATGCCGGGGGTCCTGGGCGGGCAGCAGGTCGAGCAACCGGATCGCATCGTTCGTCCAGAAGCTGCCGCCCCGCGTGAAGAGCGGCAGGGCTGGGTCGACCTTGCCGCAAATGACCAGCCCGCAGGCGCATTCCAGGCAGGCGTTGCCTGCGCAGTCCCGACAGGTCCCGCCCGGCGCGGCGCGCTCGATCAGCGTGTTCTCCGTCAGCACGAAATCCTCGGAGAAGCCTTGCTGGACGACGTAGGGGAAGTCGTCCCCGTCCTGCAGGCGGATACCCACGGCATCGAAGCCGGTGCGCGTCTTCAGCACCCCGAGAACGCGCTGGAGGCAATCCCGCGTCGTCCCCGGCTCGTTGAGACTCTGCAGGATATCCATGCCCATGGCTCGATAGACTTCCGCCTGCCTGCGCTCGGTGATGTCTCGCAAGGTACCGATAATGTTGCTCGGCTGCCCCCCGGCATCGAACTGTATCCGGGCGGATAGGGAGCACGGGATCAGCGAGCCGTCACGGTTCCGCAGATTGACCTCATAGTCGGTCACGCTGCCCTTTTCCTGCAGCGTCCGGAGCACGGCATCCCGCATCTGGGGGGTCGGATAGAACTCGTACATCGACCTCCCGAGCAGATCCGTGCGCGTGTACTGGCCCTTGGAGACCACCGCGATCGAGGGGCTGATCTCCTGGATGGTGCCGTCGAGGGCGACCTCGTAGAACACGTCCTGAACGCTCTCGAAAAGGCGGCGGTACCTGGCCTCGCTCTCGCGCAGCGCGAGCTCTGCCTGCTTGCGCTCGGTGATGTCCTGGAACGTACCGGCCACGGTGACGGTCCTGCCGCCCTGTACGCGGGCTTCGCCCTTGGCGTGCACCCAGCGCGGCACCTTCCGGGCCGTGATGAACTGCAGTTCCACGTCGAAAGCGTCGCCGTGCTCGATGGCGCGCCGCACCGCCGCGGCGATGACGGGCTGTGATTCGGGCGCGTAGAAGTCGATCCCGGCCGCGACGGTCGGCTGGAAGCCATCGGCGACGTCATGGATGCGATACACCTCAGCCGTCCAGGTCAGGGTCTGGGTGGCGACATCGATCTCCCAGCCGCCCACCTTCGCCATCTGCCCGGTGGCGCTGAGCAACGCCTCGCTCCTACTGAGCGCTTCCTCGCGGCGCTGGCGCTCGGCCAGCTCCTGCTGCAGTTCGCGCGTTCGTCCGGCGCTGGGCGGGGCGAGATGCCCTGGCTCCAGGCCGTCTCGGCAACGGGCCGCCTTGAGGCGAGCCATGGCCTGGACCTGGGCCGTCAGTTCCAGCTCGTCCAGAGGTCTGGCCAGGAAGCCATCGGCCCCCGCCTCCAGGGCCTTGATCCGGCTACCGCGATCGCTGTGTAACGCGGTCACGAAGACCACCGGAATGGCGCGCAAGCCGTCATTGTCCTGCCGCCGCCGACAGGCCTCGAAACCGTCGCGCGCCGCCACGGCCAGGTCGAACAGAACGACGTCCGGGTCTTCGTGGCAAGCGAGTTCCATGCCCGTCGCGCCGCTCACTGCCGTCAGCAGCTCGCATCCGGGCAGAGCCGCTCGGACCACGGCCTGCAGCGCCGCGAGGGTCTCGTGGTTGTCGTCTATGGCAAGAACCTTCATGCGCGTCTCTCACGTTGCCAGCACACGCCGCTCGGTGGTCAGGCTGGACCCCGGTCGCCGCCTCTAGGGCTCGAGGCGCAGCAGGGCACCGCTGCCAGGAGCCAGGCTGAGCGCCGCGCCCTCGCCGTCACCCACTATGGCCCCGTTCGCCACGTTGGCCACCGCCTTGACCTTGGGAGCCCCGTCCAGCCAGCGCAGCGCCGCCGTACGCGTCGCGACCAGGTCCTGATTCACCACGATCAGAAAGGGGGCTCCGCTGCGGTCGGTGAAGGTCTGCACGTCGAAGCCGGCACCGGCGGTCGCCAGGCTCGGCGCTTGCCGCGTCAATCCCAGGAGCGTCGGGCGCAGTGGCGCCAAGGCTTGGTGCAGGGCCTTTGTCTCCGCGTAGCGGTGGTCCAGCGGCTTCAGGTCGTCGGTCACGACGCCGGCCAGGCGTTCGCCCTGGATCTCCGTGGTCGACTGGTAGATGAAGTGGATCAGCCCCTTCGCTCCGCGCGCCACGCCCTCCCAGCAGAGCAAGGTCATCTCGTTCGGTCCGGGAATGCTCTCGGGCCGGGGTTTGAAGCCGAAGTTCTGCGGGATCAGCCACAACGGCGCGCCCGCCGCGGCGGCGTGCGCCGCGTCCAGGGCGGCCAGGTAGCCGGTCAGGGTGTCACCGCTGAGATGCGCACTGTAGAGGGGGTAGATGTCCACCAGCAGCACGGGGTAGCCGACCTGCGGGAAGATGACGTCCCAGCCGGTGTTCAGGCAACTGAAGCCCGGATGCGCCGGGTCGAGGGCCTCAACGAGGCGTCGGCAGAGGCGAATGTTGGCGATGTTCTCTGCGGTCGGGGCGGGCTCATCGACCAGGTAGTAGCCGGCGGTGGCCGGGTGCCCGGAGACCTCGGCGATGGCGCTGCGAAAGGCGGCAACGCAGTCTTCGCTGGCGAACTTCTGAGGGTCCCAGATGAAGCTGTTGACCTCGTCGAGGTGCACGATCACGCGGATGCCATGGCGGTGGGCAGTGTCCAGCAGCAGCGTGCGGTGCACGCGGGGGGTCCAGTTGGCAACGATCGTGTCCACTCCCAGGTTCTGCAGATCCGCCAGCGTCGTTTCATAGTACGCCGCCGCGCGACCGGCATCGTCAACCAAGCGGTTGATGTAGCTCGCGTCCAGCTCCCAGAAGTACCAGACCCCCAACGGGAACCAGTCCTGCACGACGGGGGGTGCAGGAGCCCACTTCAACTCTCGGTCCAGGGCCAGCGCGGCGGTCGCGACTTGAACCTGGCCGTCGGCGCGCCGCGCGGTGAGGCGCAACTGGTAGTCGCCGCTGGGCGCCGTGGCGCCGTCGCAGACCGAGACCTGGCGACCCGCCGGCGTCGCCTGCGGCCCGTAGACCCGGGCCACCTCGCGCTCGCCCGCATAGAGCCCGATCTCGGCGACGGCATCGCGCACCAGCGTCCAGCGCACCTGCACCTGGTCGAGCAGTCCATCCGCCTGCGGACAGAGCACACGGTTGTCGGCGGCGATGGCGTCGGTGCATTCGCCCGCGATGCGCAGGCTGTCCACCAACACCGGCGCGGCTTCGGAGTAACCATCGAAGTATCCCAACTGCAGCCGGCGCGGGCGGATCCCGCCGGCGTAGTCGTCCCGCGCCACCACACTGCCGTCCACCTCCAGAGTGCGCCCCTGCGGGCCCCAGGTGATGGCGAGATGCCGCCACTGACCGGGAGTCCAGGTTACGGCGCTGGCGTCCAGCCAGTGCCAGCCACCGGCGAAGACGCCGTAGCGCAGGTGGGCGGTATCCCGGTCGAAGTAGACCACCGTCGCCCCCGGCCAGGCGCTGTTGGCGCCAACGTCGGTGAGCAGCATCCAGTGTTTGCCGTCCGTGCGCGGCGGGATGGTCTGCGTGGGGCAGATATCCATCTCGATCCGCCCGGCCCCGGTGGGGCACTCGGGCGCCGCCACCGGCACGCGGCCGTCGCCACTGAGCTTCAGGGCCTGGCCCTCCCGTCCGGGAATGTACTGCGCCGCCCCCTCCAAACGTGCCGCCGGCGCCCCCTCGAAATCCTCCGACAGAACCGTAACCCACTCGGCAAAGACCGGGCTGGCGGTGGCTGCCGCCAGAGCGATGGCGAGCACGATACGCATGGCTAGGCACTCCTCGTACGGGAACCTGCTCCCTGAGTTGCGCGCAGAAGATAGTGCGGCGACGGCCGCAGGGCTAGGCGCAACGAGATCGCCAGGGTGGTTTTATAATAATATGGAATATACTGCAGTAGAATAAGTTGCATTGTAGTTCTGGATATTTTGTGGTTGCCTGCTATGGTGCTTGTCACTATGGCGATCAGCACCGAACCTACCGGGCAGGCAGTCCAGAT
>CAILUI010000160.1 GCA_903837355.1 uncultured Victivallales bacterium | reverse complement strand
CCTCACAGGCAAGCCCGCACAGGAGTTTACTCCCCCCGACCGTGCGAGGTCGCAGGCAGTGTTTACCGTTCACAGAAAGCTCGCCATGCAACATCACTAACGACTGTCCTCCAAACGGTTGCCAGACAGTTTCACAGGAGGTGGTTGCTCTATAGTATCTATGGTTATACTACTGCAAGGGGCGGCGCAGCCTGTGCTTGGATAGCGTGTACGCTGCCATGGCTCCGTCACCACCCAACGAGACACGCATGGTGAAACGCGCCTTTACCCTGATCGAGCTTCTGGTCGTCATTGCCATCATTGCGATCCTGGCAGCGCTGCTGCTGCCGGCGCTGATGTCGGCCCGGGCGGTGGCTCGCAAGATCGCGTGCACCAACAACATGCGGCAGACTGCGATCGGCTTCACCCTGTATGCCGACGACTCCAACGGCTACTGCCTCCCCGGCCGCATGCCTTCGGTCGCCGGGGGCAGCAACACCTATTTCGTCGGCAACGGCTGGCACTACCGGCCACGCTGGTTCGTGACCATGGGTGCGTGCGCCGGCTTCTACGCCTTCAACCAGCCCAGTCCAAACGCGGCTGATGACAACACCAAGCGCGTGGACAACCCGGTGTTCCTCTGCCCCGAGGTCTCGGACTGGACCAACAACCGTAACTACGCCTACGGTTACAACTTCCAGTTCCTGGGCAATTCCCGCAAGCAGGCGAACGGGCGCTTCATCAACTTCCCGGTGCGCCTGACCCGGCTGGTCTCGTCGCGGACCGTGCTGGCGGCGGACTGCCTCGGTACGGCTGCCGGCAAGCCTGCGGCGGCGCGCACCGCTTACCGTGTGAGCGGCAGCGGGGACACCACGGCGGTCGGCAACCACGGCTGGGCTCTGGATCCGCCGCGGCTTCGGGCCGCCAACTCGGACTACTGCGACGACAGCAACCGCGCCGACCCGCACCGCAGCGCTCCTGACACCCGCCATCGCGGGCGGGCCAACGTCAGTTTCTGCGATGGGCACGTCGAGTCGTTGACGCTCGGCGATCTGGGCTACCAGCCCAATGCCGATGGCAGCGTCGCGGCCCGTGGTGGCAGGGCGCACAACCGGCTCTTCTCGGGCAGCGCTCAGGACGACGATCCACCGCCGCTGAACTGAGGCCGGCGCACGTCGACATTGGCGTTGCCAGCCGCTATGGTAGGATGGGTTGCCTGCCAGCGGGCAGCCGGATGTCATCCACGCCAGCGGAGTGCAGCGGCCCATGCCACGGTTGATCCTGCTCAACAAGCCCTTCGATGTCCTCTGTCAGTTCAGCGATCCGCAGGGCCGGCCGACGCTGGCCACGTACGTCAAAGTGCCGCGGGTCTACCCGGCCGGCCGGCTGGATCAGGATAGCGAAGGGCTGCTGCTGCTCACCGATGTCGGCTGGCTGCAGCACCGCATCTCCGACCCTGACCACAAGTTGCCGAAGACCTACTGGGTGCAGGTAGAAGGCACCCCGGACGACGCGGCCGTACAGCGCCTGGCCAAAGGTGTTCGACTGAAGGACGGTATGACCAAGCCGGCAAGCGTCGCCGTCATCAGCGCGCCGCAGATCTGGGACCGCGACCCGCCCATCCGCGTGCGCCGGGCCATTCCCACGGCCTGGCTGTCGATCACCCTGGTCGAGGGCCGTAACCGCCAGATCCGCCGCATGACTGCCGCCGTCGGCCTGCCGACCCTCCGCCTGGTGCGCTGGGCCATCGGCCAGTGGGATCTCGGCAAGCTCCAGCCGGGCCAGTGGGAAAATGCCCCGATGCCCGAGCGCAACGACGCCATCGGGGAGCTGGCTTGATGGTGGCAGGTGTCAGGGTTCAGCAGAGCCCCCGGCCCGTTGCGGTGGAACGCGGCATCTCCGTATGCCGCGGCCGGGTTGCGGAGAACCCGGCTTCCAGGGGCGGGCCGGCCCTGGCGACATGCGAACCGTGGTTCTCAGACAAGCGCGAGGAGGATTGCCATGTCACGATGCATCGTCGCTCTGGCTTTGGCCGTCTGTGCCCTGGGCCAACGCGGTGTCGCCGCGGACCTGATCACGCGGGATGAAGCGGCCAAGGTTTGGCGCATTCAGAGCGAAGCCTATCAGGCTGCCCTCGACGGCCGGGGTTGGCTCGTCAGCCTGCGCCTCGGTGGCACGGAATGGCTCGGTCCGGCCGGCGCCAACCCCTGCGGCGGCTACTTCTACCAAGATAAGCCTCTGACCATGACGGCCGTGACCGCGGATGGCCCCGACGCCCTGCTGGCCACCGCCGAGCCGGGCTCGGCGCGCTATGTCTTCGCCGCCAGCGGCATGACCATCGAACTGCGCAACCTGAGCGCGCGCGCCCTCGAGTTCGTCTTTGTCTTCACGCCTGCCGTCACCGCCGTGATGAGTGACGCGGGGCAGTGCTACAGGCTGCCCGGCAACCTCGGCTGGCAGACGTCGACCTGGTTCTGCGGCGACCGCAAGGCCAGGATCAGCGGCAGCACGCGCCTGTGGGGGCCGTACGCCGGTCAACACCAGGTCTGGCACACGACCTTGGCGGCCAAGGAGACGCGCACGATCGGACTGGAGTTCGGTACCGCGAGCGCCGCCGAACAGGCCAAGGTGGCCGCCGCCGGCCCCGTGCCCGCGCCCGCGCCGGCAACGCCGCCGCCAGCAACGCCCGTGGAGCCGGCGGGGCGCTTCAAGGGCGCCGCCTACGAGGCCGCGATCGGCCGCGATGGCTGCTGCGAGAGCCTGCGCGTTGACGGCGTCGAGTTCATGGCCGCGGTGCCGGGGAACATCCCGCGCGGGGGCTACTGCTACCAGGAGGGTCTGCTCACGCTCGACGAGGTCAAGGAGACCGCGCCGGGGACCTGGGTGGCCAGCAGTGCGAAGGCCGAGGTCACCTACGCCTTTGCGGCGGACCGGGCCACCTGGAGCGTCGCCAATCGCACGGCGAAAGACCTGCTTTACATCATCGTGCTGGCGGCCGATGTCGAGGCGGTGATCGGCGAGAAGGGCTATGTTGCCAAGGCTCCGCTCAACCGGTCGTGGGCGGAATCGATCTGGTTCTGCGCGGGTCGCAGTCTCGGGTTCCGTAACCTGACGCGGGTCTGGGGCCCGTGGAATGTCAAGCACCAGATCCTGCAGCTCGATATCCCGGCCGGGGCCACCCGTAGCCTGGACCTGCTCATGAATACCGCCACTCCCGAACAACGTGCCCTCGCCGACGCCAAAGCCAAGGCCCCGCCCCCACCCCCGCCGGCGGACCCCGTCGGCCCGATGTGGGATCTGGCGGCGCTGTCCAAGCCCCCGGTAACCTTCCCGGCTGAGGGCTCCACTGCCGACGGCGTCAAGGCCGTGTTCTACGAGAGCGTGCCCTACCAGGGCCGGCCCACGCGCGTGTTTGCTTGGATTGGCATCCCGGAGCACAAGCCGGGCGAGCGCGTGCCCGGCATGGTCCTGGTGCATGGCGGCGGTGGCACCGCCTTCGACGAGTGGGTGCGGCGCTGGACCGCGCGCGGTTACGCCGCCATCGCCATGGATACCTGCGGCTGCCTGCCCGGCGGCGAACACGCCGCTCGGCCCCGGCACGAGTTCGGTGGACCGCCCGGCTGGGGTGGCTACGACCAGATCGATGAACCGCGCGAGGATCAGTGGACGTACCACGCCGTCAGTGCCGCCGTCCTCGGCCACTCGTTGCTGCGCTCACTGCCCGAGGTCGACCCGGAGCGTATCGGCCTGACCGGCATCTCCTGGGGCGGCTACCTGACCTGTATCATCGCCGGCGTCGATTCGCGCTTCAAGCTCGCGGTGCCGGTCTACGGCTGCGGTTTCACCGCTGAGCACGGCTTCGCGGGCAGCATCCAGAGCCTCGGCCCGGAGCGCGGGCCCCGCTGGATGCGCTGGTGGGATCCGTCCATGTACCTGCAGAACGCCGCCATGCCGTTCCTGTGGGTGACCGGGAGCAACGACTTTGCCTACACGCCGAATGCCCTGCAGAAGTCCTACCGCTTGCCGACCGGGCCGCGCACCCTCTGCGTCCGCCTGCGTATGCCGCATGGCCACGGCGACGCCGGCGAGGGCCCGCTCGAGACCTTCACCTTCGCCGATAGCATCCTCAAGGGCGGCGAGGCCCTGCCGCGCCTTACCGGCCAGGGCCAGGAAGGCCGCCAGGTCTGGGCTACCTTCACCAGCCCGCGCCCGGTCGTCAAGGCTGAACTGAACATCACCAAGGCCACCGGCAACTGGCAGGACCGTCTCTGGGAAGCCCTGCCGGCCACCCTCGACCCCGCCGGCAAGGTGACCGCCGAACTGCCCGCCGGCGTCACCGTCTACTACCTGAACCTCTTCGACGACCGCAACTGCGCCGTCAGCACCGAGCACGTCGAACTGCCGGCGCCGTGACGCGCCGCGGCGAAAGCAGGCCTGGGACTGCCGACCGTCTGGCCGGCACCGGAGCTCCTGGGACCGCCGACCGTCTGGTCGGCACTGGAGCCGAGCCGACGCTCGGCGCTCCCAGCACTCCCAGCGCTCCCACTGCCCCCGGCACCAAGGAATGGTACAGCCGTGGCTATCTGCCGCATCGTGACTGCCCTAGGTTGCTGCAGATGATCACCTATCGTCTGGCCGATAGCCTTCCGGCCCAAGCCGTCACCGACCTGGAGGCCGAACTGCGCAGCCTGCCGCCCGAACGGCGGAGCCTGCAGCGCCGGAGGCGTATCGAGGAGCTTGCGGACGCCGGCCACGGTTCGTGCGTCTTGCGGGTTCCGCAGATCGCAGAGCTGGTCATCGAGAACTGGCGGCACTATGCCGGTACGCGCTATGAGCTGATGGCCTATGTCGTGATGCCCAATCACGTTCACGTGTTGGTGCGGGTATACGACGGCGTGTCCCTGCCAAGGATCGTGCAGGCCTGGAAGGGCTACACCGGCAAGAAGATCAAGGAGTTGCTGGCCGGGACCGCCGACCGTCTGGTCGGCAGTGGGGATCCTGGGACCGCCGACCGTCTGGTCGGCATTGGAGATCCTGGGACCGCCGACCGTCTGGTCGGCACTGGAGCCGAGCCGACGCTCGGCGCTCCCAGCCCCCGTCTGGTCGGCACTGGAGCCGAGCCGACGCTCGGCGCTCCCAGCCCCCGTCTGGCCGGCGCTCCCAGGCTCCACGCGCCCCGCCTCGTCGCTCCCGGTGCTCCCGGCTGGCATCGGGAGTTCTGGGACCGCTTCATCCGCGACGAGAGGCACCTGCAGGCCGCCAGGGAGTACATTGCTCAGAACCCCGTCAAGGCGGGGCTGGTGGCGAGGCCAGAGGACTGGCTTTGGGCCGGCTGCTGATCAGCCACCGGCTGGCCTCTCCGAGAAGTTGCGCATGACCTCACGCGAACGTGCGCTCACGGCACGGGAGAAGAGCACCGTGAACCTGTCACACTCGACCTTGCTCGTGGTCCTGCTGACTGCGGTGCTCAGCCTGCGGGCCGACGAGGTGCTCCTGCAGGCGGACTTCGACCGTGGCAGCGCGGTTGCCGCGGCCGCCAAGGGTGATCCCAAACCCATTCCCGGCACCCAGGGCGAGCCCCTGCCGGCAGCCGGGATTGGCGGGCAGTCCGTCGAGGTGTCGGCGCCCGGCCGGCAACTGGCCTACCACGCCCCGGGTAACCTCGACCTCAACCAGGGCAGTCTCATCCTCTGGCTGCAACCGCTTGACTGGGACCGGGATACCGAGGGCTTCACGCCGCTGCTCAGCATCGGCACCGAAAAGGGCTACGGGATCCACTACTTCCTCTACTACCACCATTTCCCCGGCGGTGATCGCAACCTCGACTTCCGGGCTCGGATCGATGGCCGTGAACTCTGCATCACCGAGCGCGACGTCGTGCCGAAGAACCCCGCAGTCCTGAGCCGTGGTGAGTGGACTCAACTTGGCCTGACTTGGAGCAGCAACCAGTTCGCGCTGTTCGTCAACGGCGAGAAGGTGGGCGAGCAGACCTACGGCCTGCCAGTGACACGTGGCCTGCCGGGGCCGCAGGAGGCGATCTGGATTATGCCCAATCCCTTCTGGAAGGAGGAGCCCGGGCCCGTGCGCACGACGCGGGTGGATGAGGTGAGCATTCTGGCGCGGCCCCTGACGCCGGCGGAGATGCGGGCCCGGTTCCGGCAGTTCCGTTCCGCGGTCGCCAAGCGCCACCAGCCCGCCGCCGCCCCGGTTCCGCGCAGCGCCGTCCCCGTCCGCCTGGATGGGCAACTCGAGGCCGCAGAGTGGGCCGACGCCTCGCGGGTGCCGATCATGAAGAAGCTGGACGGCGGGCGCGTCACCGCCCTGCGCGGCTGGTGCAGCCTGAAGTACGACGCGCAGGCCTTGCTGCTGGCCTTCGCGGCGGAGACGCCGCACGAGGTCTCGTGTCAGGGCAGCGGCCGGGACGCGGCCGTGTTCGGCGGCGACGAGGCCGAAGTCATCCTGCGGCCGCCGTGGACGCCGAGCGGGGTCCACAAGACGCCGGCGGATGTCTTCTACCAGTTTGCGGTGAACCCGGCCGGGGCCTGGGCGGCGCGCCGGGCGCAGGGAGTCAGTGTGGAGCCCGAGATCTGGGCCTGGCAGACCGGCTATCAGTGCGCCGCGCAACGCCAGGCCACGGGCTGGACAGCGGAGCTGCGGATCCCCTTCGCCGATCTGGGCGGTGTCCCCGAACCGGGACAGCCCTGGCTGGCCGAGTTCGGCCTGCACCGGCCCTTGGCGGAGACCCTCGGCGGCGACTACGAGCGCTGGCTGGCCTGGTCGGCAACCGTGGTCTCCGAGCGCAGCGGCTTCGACGACCCCGCCAACATGGGCCTGCTCCACTTCCAGCCCGCCGGGCTCGCCGTACGCCTGGATCAGCTTGGCGACCTGGGTTCCGGCCAGGCGCTCCTGGGTTTGTCTGTACTCCAAGGCGCGCCACTGCAGGCAACGCTGGTCGTGACCGGGGAGACGGCCGAACTCGGTTCCTGGTCCTGGACCACTGCCGCCGCGGTGCCGTCTTTCAGCTTGCCGCCGCCGGGTGAAGGCTTCCTCGACCTGACGCTCCGTGCCCCCGACGGGCCGGACCCCCTCTACCGCTTCAATACCGCACTCTGGGTGAAACAACCTCTCGCGCTGAGCACCAAGAACGACGCGGCGACAGGCGAACTGGCGGTGCACGTTGATCTCTCCGGGGCCCAGGACGAAGTCCTGACGCGGAGCCTGCGCGAGCACAGCGCCCGGCTGACGCTCACCCTGACGGACCGGGTCGCGGCCACGCCGAGGGTGAGCGCGACCTTCACGCCGGTGGCAGCGGCTGAGGAGTTCCGGCTGCGCCTGGGTGAGTTGCCCGTGGGCACCTATGACCTCGAGGCGACGGTGACCGGCGGCGCTACGCCGCTGGCGGCGCGGTTGCCCTTTGAACGGCCCGACCCTGCTTTCCTGAGCGCCGGGGCCGGCAGCGACCGCAGCATCCCGGCGCCCTGGGTGCCGATCCGGGTTGACGGGTCGACGGTCGCGGTGCTGAACCGGACCTACGGGTTCAGCGGTCAGCCTTTCCCCGCCGCGGCCAGCAGCGCGGGGCAGTCCGTCCTGGCGCGGCAGGTGACGCTGGCGGTGGAGCGGGGCGGTCAGATCCTCCCCTTCCCGGCAGGTACCGAGGAGGTGGTGGAGGCAGCGCCGGACCGGCTGATCAGCGCCGGTTCCGCCACCCTGTCCGATGGCAGTCTCCGCCTGGATTGGCGACGGACGGTGGCTTACGATGGTTTGGTCACCTGCGAGCTGAACCTGGTGCCGGCGACGGCGGGGGCGAAGGTGCGTGTGGACGCCTTCTGGCTCGAGGCCGCGGTGCCCATGACGGCGGCGCGCTTCGTCTTTCCCTATGACGCCGACTGGCCGAAGCTCGGCAAGGTGCCGGCCCGGCGCGACTGGGCCTGGGTGACCAATGACCGGGTGGGGCTGTGCTGGTTCACCGATCGCGATGCCAACTGGGTGTGGGCTGACAGCGCCTCGCCAGTTGCGGTCATACGGCGCGGTGACGAGGCCGTGATTCGGGCGCAGATCATCGGCAAGCCGGTGGACATCGCCGGTCCGACGCCTTACATCATGGGGCTCACCGCCACTCCCACCCGGCCGCTGCGGCCCGACTGGCGCCGGATCCACGCCGAGGGCTGGCGGGCACCCCGCGGCGAGACCCTGCAGAGCGTCTGCTGGATGGACGTTGAGGGCATTCAGTTCACCAACCGCTGGCTCCTCGGCGACTTGGTGGAGCCCGAAAAGGGCCTCAAGGAACTGGCCGAGTACAAGGCGCTGGGCATCGACTGCGTCCCCTACGCCTGCGGCAGTGCGATGCCCACCAACAACCCCATCTACGACTTCTACGAATCGCAGTGGGAGATCACCAGCAACGGCCGCCCGGCGCCCAAGGATTACCGCACCGAGTGGCGCGGTCGCGAGGTCTACATCGGCAGCGTCTGCCCAACCAGCGGCTTCGCCGACTGGATGACCTTCGCTACGCGCACCTACATGACCAAGTACCCTTTCGCCGGGCTCTACCTCGACTACGGCTGTCCGTCCGCCTGCGACAACCCGCGCCACGGGTGCGGCGTCGTCGACGTCTTCGGGCAGTCACGCGGCAGCTTCGGTATCCTCGCCAAGCGGGCCATGTACCAGCGCCTCTACACGATCATTCATGGCCTTCGGCCCGAGGGCTACCTCTGGACCCACAACTGGCTGGCCTTCTGCCCGCCGGTCCACTCCTTCACCGATCTGGACTTCCCGGGGGAGGAGTTCATGCACACCGCGCCGCGCAACCCGAACGTCTACACCGATGCCGTCAGCGCCGACGAGTGGCAGTGCAACTACAATTCGCAGATCCGGGGTGTCGGTATCCAGTTCCTCTCCATGGTGGCCAACAGCCTGGAGGAGATGCGCGACGAGGCTCGCCGTTCGCGGCCGCTGCTGACGGCCCTGCTACTCCATGATGTCCCCTGCAATGGCAACCGCATCCACTGGGAGACCATCAGCCGGGTTTGGAAAGCGCTGGACACCAACAACGTCACGGCGGCCCGCTTCATCGGCTACTGGGACCCGGCGGCGCGGGTGACGAGCAGCGAGCCCCGGTTGCGGGTCAGTACCTATAGTTGGGCGGACGAGAAGCGCCTGCTGCTGGTGGTCGGCAACCTCAGTGACGCCGCCGCCAGCGGCCAGCTCGACCTGAAGGCTGTGCTGGGCGCCGGGGTCGCGCCCACGGCGACCGATGCGGAGACCGGCGAGCCGGTCGATATTCTGCAACCCATTAGCCTAAGCGACAGGGACTTCCGACTGCTGCGCGTGGTGTGGTAGGGGAGCGCGTCCCGCCGCCGCCCAGCGGCGTCAACCCAAGCCCTGGGAACGCAAAGCGGTTTCAAGCCACCGGCAGTCCAAAGCTTGGCCTGGCGGCCGGCGCAGTATGGAACCGAGTCCCGGCACTAGCCGGACTCCTTGGACTGCGGCGGCTTGACGCCGCTTTCGTGCGGGGGCTGAACATCAGCACGCATCAGCTTGACGCCCAGGCCCGCCGCCCAGCTTCTCGCGCGTGCCGGACCCGCTTAGGGGTTGCGCGGGTACGGTGCGCCACGCACATTATGCCGCAACGCGGTCCATGCCGGTCGAGTCTTCGTCCGTTGTTTCACGTGGAGGTCACGCCGTGAACACATCCCATGGAATGCTGTCGCTGTTGCTGGCGGGGGGCCTTGGCCTGGGCGCGTTGGCGCGGGCCGAGATTCCGGCGCCGCCGGCGGCCACGTGGCCCGTCTTCCCCGGGTTTCAGGTGCAGACCACGGCCGCGGCCACAGCGCTTTTTGAGCCGATGCAGGGCAGCCTGCCCGTCACCCTGGCGGGCAGTGGCGAGCGGACCTTCGTGCGCTTGGCGGGGAACCTCAAGGGAACCGAGCACGAGCGCTGCAGTTGGGACATCAAGCTCAGCGCCGACCTGTCGATGGCCCGCGGTTTCCAGTTCCTTTTCTACAGCGCGGACACCAACCCGGTGGCCTACTATTCGGCCTACTGCCACAGCGGCGCCGGCTGGTACACCGCGAGCTTCAGCGTCACGCGCGATGGCGCCTGGGAGCGCGTAGTCGTCAACAAGAGCCAGACCAGCGCCGAGGACAAGCCGGCGGGGTGGGGCACGGTCGACACCATCCGCATTTCCGCCTGGCGGTCGCGCCGTGACCTGGATACCGAGTTCGGCATCGCTCAACTCGGGCCCATCGGCGCCGCTGGCGCCATCATTGTCCTCCGGGCCGACTCCGCCGCCAGCGGTCCGGACGGCAAGACCGTCACCCAGTCTGCCGAGACCGTGGGTCGCTGCCTGGACGACCTCGGGGTGGACTACGCCCTGCTGGCGGATCTGGACCTGACCCGCGAGCGGCTCCAGGGGCGCAAACTGGTCCTGTTGCCCTTCAACCCGAGTGTGCCCGATGCCGCCACCGCCCTCTTGCAGGAGTTCGTGGACGGCGGCGGGCGCCTGATGACCTTCTATACCGTCCCGGCGCCGATCCTGGCGATCATGGGGATGCGTCCCGGCCAGTATGTGCGACCGCCGGCGGGTCCTTTCCTGGGCCTGCAGCGCGTCGGGGCTGGCATCCAGGGGCAGCCCGAGTTCGTCGGCCAGGCGTCTTGGAACGTGACCACCGCCTACCCCGCCGACGCCCGCGGTAAGGTGATCGCCGTCTGGCGCGGCAGCGACGGCAAGGACACCGAGTTGCCGGCGCTGACGTCGAGCCCTGGCGGTGTCCACCTGAGCCACATCCTGCTGCCGGATGACTGGGACGGCAAGAAGCAGCTCATGCTGGCGCTGGTGGGCCAGCTCATCCCCGACGCCTGGGCGCAGGCGGCCCGCCGCGAGATCGACCGCGCCGGCACTTTCGGCTCGTTCGCCGACCTGGCCGAGTTGACCGTCGCCATGGACCGTGAAGCCGTTACGGGCAAGGCCAAGGACACCTGGACCGGCGCGCTCGCCGCGGCGCAGCGCGCCCAACAGGCGCTGGCGGCTGGCCAGTGTGCCCAGGCGATCACGGCCGCCCGGGAGGCGCGGCTGGCGGCCATGACGGCCTGGTGCATGACCCGCCCGGCGGCGCCCGGTGAACACCGCGCCTTCTGGTGCCACGACGCTTTCGGGCTGCCGGGCAAGACCTGGGATGAGGCCATTGCCCTGCTGGCCGGCAAGGGCTTCAATGCCATCCTGCCGAACCTGCTCTGGGGCGGCGTGGCCTTCTATCCCAGCACCGTGTTGCCGCCCTACGCCGAGCTGGCCAGCAAAGGCGATCAGTTGCAGCTTTGCCTGGATGCCTGCCGCACGTATCAGGTCCAGTGTCACGTCTGGAAGGTGAACTGGAACATGGGCAGCGCTACCGACGCAGCCTTCGTCAGGAGCATGGTCGCCGCTGGCCGCGTGCAACGTGACGCGGAGGGCAAGCTCGAGGAGCGCTGGCTCTGTCCTTCCCACCCAGAGAACCAGAAGCTTGAGATCGAGGCTATGGTCGAGATCGCCCGCAAGTACCCGGTCGACGGCCTGCACTTCGACTACATCCGCTTCCCCGATGGCAGCCACTGCTTCTGCGACGGTTGCCGGGCGCGTTTCGAGCAACATCTCGGGCGGGCGCTGGCCAACTGGCCGGCTGACGTGCGGGCGGCGGGCGCGGTGCGCAGCCGCTGGCTGGACTGGCGGCGCGACCAGATCACCCTGGTGGTGCGCAGCGTGGCTGAGCAGGCCCGGCAGGTACGCCCTGGCATCCGTATCTCCGCGGCGGTGTTCAGCAACTGGCCCACCGACCGTGACAGCATCGGGCAGGACTGGAAACTGTGGTGCGAAAAGGGCTACCTCGACTTCGTCTGCCCGATGGATTATACCGACAGCAACCAGACCTTCCGCACCTATGTGCGCAACCAGACCGAGTGGGCCTCCGGCAAGCCGCTGTACCCCGGCATCGGTCTCTCCTGCTGGACCGATCCGCGCGATCCGGTGCGCCTCATCGAGCAGATCGCCATCTGCCGCGAGTTTAAGACGGGCGGTTTCACCGTGTTCAACTACGACCAGAATGCCGAGGCTGTCCTGCCCTACTGCGCGTTGGGCACGACCGCCAAGTGAGACGGAGTGGTGGTGACCATGAATGAGGTCTGGTTTTCCTGGGATGGGGTGTGCGCGGCGACCGCCGGCGACTGGCTGGGGGCGGCGCCGGACGGCCGTGCCGCCGCCGGCGTCAGCGCGGTGCTGGACGACAGCCGCGCGGTGACCGCGGGCGCGCTGTTCATGGCCATCGTCGGCGAGTCGCACGATGGGCACGACTTCGTGCTGCCGGCCGCCCGCGCCGGCGCCGCCGCCGTCTGCGTCAGCCGGGCGCCCGATGACGACACCCTGGCCAGCCTGAACGCGCTCGGTTGCCACGTGCTGCGCGTCCCCGACACGCTGGCCGCCTTTCAACAACTGGCCTGCTGCCACCGGCGCTCCCTGCCGACACTGCTGCTGGTGGGCATTACGGGCAGTTGCGGCAAGACCAGCACCAAGGAGATGCTGGCAGCCGTCCTGGAACGGCGCTATCCGGGTGCCGTCCTGAAGACCGAGGGCAACACCAACAACCACTTCGGTGTCCCCCGTAACCTGCTGCGTCTGGCGCGGGGGCACCGGGCTGCCGTCATCGAGATGGGCACCAACCATCCCGGTGAAATCGGTGCCCTGGCCCGCCTGGCCCAACCGGACATGGGCGTGGTCTCGAACATCGGGGCGGCGCATCTGGAGTTCTTCGGTGACCTGGCCGGCGTGGCGGCGGAGAAGGGCGAGTTGCTGGCCCAGACCGCGGCGACGGGCCTGGCGCTGTTCCACGGGGACGCGCCCCATGCCGACATTCTGCGTGCCCAGGCGGGTTCGCGCCGCATCCTCACCTTCGGCAATGGGCCCGACAACGATGTGGTCGTGACCTACCGCGGCCTCTGCGGCGCGGGTTCGGCCTTCACCTTGACCTGGCGGCGCGACGGGGTGACCGTGGACGTCGAGTGGTCGCTGGTCGGCGCCCACCAGGCCCTCAATGCCGGGGCGGCCGCCGCCCTCGGTCAGGCCGTGGGGCTGGCGCCCGCGGAGATCGCTGCCGGCCTGGGCCGCGTCGCTCTTCCCGCCATGCGCACCGAACGCCGTACGGTCAATGGCGTACACTGGGTCAACGACGCCTACAACGCCAACCCCGACAGCATGCGTGCCGGCATCCGCTGCTTCCTGGAGCTATCGGCCGCGGCGCCGCCCGCGGACCGCCTGCTGGTGCTCGGCGACATGCGGGAGCAGGGCCGGCACGGGCTGGCTGCCCACCGCGAGTTGCTGGAGTGGGCGGTCGAACAGGCCCCTGGCGCCGAGTTCGCCGTCGTCGGCAGCCTGATGACTGCCGCTGCGGCGGAGCGCGGCTGGCGGGGTCTGGCGGATGCCGCTGCTGCCGCGGCGTACATCCGGGGGCGGCTGGCCCCCGGTCTGTGGGTGTTTGTCAAGGGTTCGCGGGGGCTGCACCTGGAGGCCGTGCTGCCGCCCGCGGAGGCGTCGGCGCCATGAGCCAGGCCGCCTCCACTGGCCCCCATGGCCGTCGTCCTCGCCGCCGGCTGCAGCGGGCGTTGCGCGGGCGGCGGGTGCGGCCGTTGCTGGCCGGCGCCGTGCTGACGGTGATCCTGGCCCTCTCGCTGCCGTCCTGCCGGGCCGCGTCCCGCTGGAACATCTTCCGGATGACGCCAGTCGCGTCGGAGTACGATTCCGCCACCATGGGCACCAACGCCATCATGAACGATCCGAACCTGGCCTGGAACTGTACCGCTGAGGGGCTCGACGACGGTTTGCTCGAGGCGCTACAGCAGGCCGCCGCCGCCTACGTCGCCGAGACCGGCCGGGCCATCATCATCAACTCCGGCGCGCGCAGTCTGCAGCGGCAGGCGGAGTTGATGGCCGAGATGTCGCGGGACCAGCTCGAGGGGATGTACTGTCGCCAGGGCTACCCCAGCTACGTTCGGCGCATCGTCAGCGCGCGCCGGGAAAAGCCTGGCACGGTGGATGCCCGTCAGACCTATGAGATCCTGCGCAGCCGCGACGAGGGCTACATCTCGGCCCATCTCTCGGGCGCTGCCGTGGATGTCTCCCCCGCTGGCGCCGATCTCAGTCTGCTCAGGAAACTGCTGGAGAAACACGGCTTCACCACGCTCGACGAGCGCGATCTGGGGATCAACTGCCTGCACGCCACCTATCGGCACGCGCCCCGCCGCATCGTCCGCGAGTGAGGGAGTCGTCGCCCCTACTTGGCGGGCGCCGCGAGTGCTTCCTTCGGCTTCGCGGGCGGCGCGGTGGCCAGCAGGAGCCGGAAGCCAGTGGCCGCGGAACGATAGTTCGGGTTCCGCTGCGGCCAGGCGGAGTTGATGGTGTAGCCGCTTGGCGAGGGGTGCGCTCCCCCACTGCCGCAGTAGGCGTTGCCGCGCAGTTCCGGGGAGGTGCCACCGTCGCCGCTGCTCCACTCCATGGCGTTGCCGCCGACGCCATACAGCCCCCACGAGTTGCGGCCGCTCTGGGCGACCGGACAGGTTACCGGAAAGGCATCCTTGTGGTCGGCGATCTGGGCGTTGGCCGGGCCGGGCCACTCGCTGCCGTTGTAGTTCAGCTCCGCGGGCGGCGGCCAGTCGTTGCCCCAGGGGAACCTGCGGGCGTCGCCGCAACTGGCCAGCGCGGTCCATTCCGCGGTCTGCGGTAGACGATAGCGGAATCCGACCGGCAAGCGACCGGCCTCCTGCTCGTGCTTGGTCAGGAAAGCCGCGAAGCCCTCCGCATCCTCGAAGCTCATCCAGACGGCGGGTTGGCTGTCGTCGTTAAGGGACAGGTTCCCCACCTTGGCCGAGCTGTGGTCGCTGCGGTAGCGCCGGTACTGGGCGTTGGTGACCTCGTACGCCCCCACCCAGCAGGCCATGGACTCAACCCAGGCGAACTCCAGGCCGAGTTCGGGAAGGGTCCATGGGCTGCCCGCGAAGGGACACTCAAGCAGGCCGCTGAGCGCGGCCAGGTGCTTGCTGCCGGAACGGCTGTTCGTATAGGCCGCCTCGTAGGCTTTCAGACGCTCCACGAAGCGCTCGCGGCGCTTGGGCGTGTCCAGGCGTTGGCGAATCTCCTGCAGCAACTGCGGACGCTCGGTCGGCGGCGCCGCCTTGAGCACGATGCGCAGCAGTTCGGCGTAGGCCAGATCGGCGGCCTGATCGAGTTGGGCCGCGGCCCGTTCGTCGAGCCCGCGCCGCAGCGCCTGGGCCAGGGGCGTATCGAACTGGCGCAGTTCCGGCAAAGCCAGGTCGAGCCGCTGGTCCCAGACGGCCACCAGTCCGCGCGCCAGGGCGACGTCCGCGCTCTCCGGGGGACCTAGCCGGGTCAGCTTCTCGGTGATGTCCAGTTCGGCAAACGAGAAGGAGCCGCCGATGGCGCCGTTTTCCTGCAGTTCCATGGTCTTGACCGTGGGTGGGGTGACGCCCTTCACCAGCACACGACACTGGCGGTCCTTGAGCCGCACCGTGATCGGCGTACCCATGCTCTTGCGGAAGCTGCTCAGAATGCGCCGTTCGCAGTCGTCGATGGCCGCCAGACCGGCAGCGACGTCAGCCCGCAGCGTGGGCGGCAGGGTGGGCGGCAGCAGCGGGCTGGCCTGCTCCCAGAGGGCCACGGCGGCGGTTGGCCGGTGGTTGAGTAACTCCGCCGCAACCTGGTCGAGGGCCGCGGTCAGCGGCTCGACCGGCGCCGGCACCGGCACCGTGGCCGTGGTGCCGGCCGCCGGGGTTTCTGGGGACACCTCTGCCGGTTGCGCCGGGGCGGCGTCAGGGCGGTCGGCCGTCGCGGCCGCCGCGACGGGTTTCGCTGGCGGCGCCGGCACCGCCGCCGTGGCGACCGGCGTGGGGTCTGGCGGCGCGGTCGCCGCCGCCGCGCCAGCGCGGTCCGCGGGTGCAGGTGTCGTTTCGGCGCCAGCGGTTTCGCTGTCCTCGGGCTGCGGGCGGAACACCGGCCCGCGCCGGGACGGCTCGGGCTCGGCTCGTGGCCGGGAGAGCAGTACCGCACCCACGATAATCGCCACGGCCACAGCCCCCAAAGCCAGCGGCAGCAGCAGGCGCAACCCCTGGCGTGGGGACTCCGCCGGGTGGTGCAGGGCCGCTGCCGTGCGCTGGCTGGCCAGGTGCTCACTGGCCTGTCGGGCGACCTTCGCCTTCGTCGTGTCCGGAGTCTTACCCTTGAGCACCGCGTGCATGTCGCGGATGCAGGCTTCCCAGGTTCCGAAGCGGTGCGCCCGGTCCTTGGCCATCATGCGTACGATGATGTCCTCACACTCCTTACTCACCTCGGGCCTGAGGGCGCGCACCGACGGCACCGGGTCGTGCAGGTGTTTCGCCACCACTTCCACAGCGCTGGTGCCGATGAACGGCACCCGGCCCGTTACCAGGTGGAACAGCGTCGCCCCCAAGGAGTACATGTCGGCGCGGAAGTCGGCATGCTGGTCCCCGCGTGCCTGCTCGGGGCTGATGTAGTGGGGCGTCCCCAGGGTGATCCCGGTGGCAGTCAGATGGCTGTCGTCGCTGAGGTTCTTGGCGATGCCCATGTCCATGATCATGGCGCGGCCTTCGACATCGACCATGATGTTCGCCGGCTTGACGTCACGGTGCAGGATGCGGCTGCGGTCCCAGGCATGCGCCAGGGCCTCGGCAATGCTGGCCGCAAAGGTGATGGCCTCGCGCTCCGGCAACGGCCCCACGCGCTTAACGCGCTCGTCCAGCGACTCCCCGTCAACGTACGCCATGGCGAAGTAGTAGTAGCCGTGGTCCTCGCCCGCATCGAACGCGGCGACGATGTTGGGGTGCTCGAGGCGGGCCGCGAGGCGCACCTCCTGGAGAAAGCGCTCGACGAATCCAGAATCGGGGACGCGGGGTCTCGGCAGAACCTTCAGTGCCACCTGGCGGTCCATGGACAACTGGGTGGCCAGGAAGACGCGCCCCATGGCGCCGTGGCCGATCTCGCGCTCGAGGCGGAAGCCGGCCAGGGTGACGCCGGGCCCCAGGGTGGCCTCGGGAATGGTGACGTCGGAGCCACAGTTCGGGCACGTGATCAGCGCTCCCGCCATGGTGGCGGAGACCTCAAGCCTGCGGTTGCACTTGCCGCATTTGAACTTGAGCTCCATCGACCGCGCTGCTCCGCTTGCTGCAAGCTCCTCGCCGGCAAACGTATCTCCGGATTTACGCACCCTCGGGTCGTACTATCGTGCCGCGGGCAGTCTCTGTCAATATCACGTGCTGGAGCGGCGCAGTACGGCCGCCAGTTGGGCGGCCACCGTCGCCGGCTCGCCTTCGAGGCGGGTCTGACGACGCGAGACCGCGGGCACGGCAATGCGCACCACGCGGGTCGGGGAGCCTTCCAAGCCCACGGCGCTGGCGGCTAAACCCAGATCGGCCAAACCCAGCCGCCGGCAGGACAGACGCAGGGACCGCAAGCGTCCGGCCAGGCTCGGAAGGCGCGGTTCGTTCGCCTCCTTCAGGATGGTCAGCACGGCCGGGCGAGGGACGCGTAGGAGGGCCGTTCCGCCGTCGAGCAGCCGCTCCGCCACAAGCCCGTCGGCGCCGCAGCGCAGGGCGGTGACGCCGGTGATCTGCGCGCTGCCGAGGTGGGCCGCGATGCCGGGGCCGACTTGCGCCGTATCGCCGTCGATGGCCTGCTTGCCGCAGAGGATGAGGTCGTAGGGGCCGCTGCGTTCGAGCGCCCGCGCCAGGGTCAGGCTGGTCGCCCAGGTATCGGCTCCGGCAAAGGCGCGGTCGCTGACCAGCACCGCGTCGTCGGCACCCATGGCCACGGCCTTGCGCAGCACCGCCTCCGCCTGCGGCGGCCCCATGGTCAGGACGGTGACGCGCCCGCCGACGGCAGCGCGCAATCGCAGGGCGGCCTCCAGAGGGAATTCGTCCAGGGGATTGAGCACGGCGGCAACCCCGTCGCGGATCAGCGTGTTGGTGCGCGGGTCGAGGCGCAGTTCGGTCGTGTTCGGCACCTGTTTGAGGCAGACCGCGATGGTCATGGCTGGCCTCCGTCAAACAGCGTCCCCGCGCCCAGCCGGGAATCCGGGTCGAAGACGGCCTTCACGGCCCGCATCTGGCGGACCCCGGCCGCACCGTAGAGGATCTCCAGAAAGGCGGTCTTGAGCTTGCCGATGCCATGCTCGGCGGCCGGGCTGCCACCCATCGCTACCACCGCTTCGGCAAACTGCCGGTAGATGCGCTTGCCCAGGGCATACTGCTGCGGGTCTTCGGGCAGGATGTTGACATGGAGATGGTTGTCGCCGATGTGTCCGAAGACGACATACGGCAGCCCGGCCTGGTCCAAGTGGGAGCGGTACATGGCCAGCACCTGCTCGAGGCCGTCGTCGGGCACTGCCATGTCCGTACCGAGCTTGGTGACAGTCGGATGGCGCCGGCGGATCTCGGCGATGCGGGCGTTGACGGTTTCCGGCAGGGCGTGACGGAAGATGCGCAGCCGTTCGCGCTCGTCGTCGGCCATGGCGGACCAGCAGGACTCGGGGTCGCCGCCCTGGGCGCTGACCACCGCAATCAACTGCTCGAGGACCGGGGCCAGGCGGGCACTGTCGGTGCCGATGTCGAGGTAGATGGCACAGTCGGCGGTCGCGGGCAGGCACTCCGGGACCCCAGAGACCGCGCCGAGCTGGGCGCGGCGCTGGCGCAGCAGGCGCAGCGCGTCCGGCCCGAAGTACTCGACGGCCTCGAGGCCCAGTTCCTGCCGCTGCTCCCGCACGGCCCGCGTGAAACGCAGCGCGGCCGACTCCGTCGGCCAGAAGGTCATCACCGCGCAACTCGCCTCCGGGGCGGGAATGGCGCGTACCACGGCCTCGGTGATGATCCCCAGGGTGCCCTCGGAGCCGATCAGCAGATCCAACAGGTCCATGCCCGGCTCCGCGTAGTAACCGCCGGCGTTCTTGGTGCGCGGCCAGACATAGGACGGAATGCGCCCCCAGCTTACCTGGCCGTCCGCCTGGCGAATGCCAAAGCGGCCGTCCGGGGCCGCCTGTGCCTGCCCGCGCTGCAGGTCGAGAACGCGGCCATCCATCAACACCACCGTCAAGGCGTCCACGTAGGGGCGCGTCGGCCCGTAGCGGAAACTGTGCGCGCCGGAGGCATTGCAGGCGATGGTGCCACCGATGGCCGCACTGGTTTCCGTGGGATCGGGGGGGTAGACGTAACGCCCCTGCCGCAGGGTGGCCAAGGCCGCGGCGCTGTCCGGGTCCCACGTGCCGCTATCCGCAAAGACCCCGGTGCGCACGCCCTTCTGGACCTCCGCGAGCGACACCCCGGCCTCGCAGTGGACGAGGATCGAGGTCGCCGGGCCGAGCCGCAACGCCCGGATGCCATGGAGGCGCTCCAGACTCAACAGTAAGCCGCCAGTGGGGACGGCGCCGGCGGCGATGCCCGTGCGCGCATTGGAGACGGTGATGCTCCAGCCACGCGCGCGGGCGGCAAGCACCGTGGCGCAGACCTCCGCGGTGGAGCCGGGAAAGGCCAGGGCCGCCGCCTGGCCACTCTGCCGCGATTCGTCGGTGAGGTACTTGGCGTACTCGCCGAGGTCGGCACCCTCGAGGAAACGGGGCGCTGCCACCGCGGGCAGAGGTCGGGGGTTCAGGATGTGGGACGACGTGCTCATGGGTTCGCCGCGGGAAGGGACTGATTTGAGACCGTGAACCGCACAGAATATAGTTGCGTCATCTGTGGGCGCGAACCCGGCGCCAACCGCCGTGTCTATGGAATCCACGAGAGCCGTCCCGGCTGCCGCAAGCAGGGGGTTGCCCACCCCACACGTTGAGTCGAAAAGGAGACCGACCGATGCGTTCGCTGATCGCCCTGTCCGCCGCGCTCGCGCTGCACCTCTGCCTCGCCACTCCCCTTGGGGCTGCCGAGGACGCCGTCGTCTACAACCGCTTCAACATCCACTACTACAGCCGGGGCGAGGCCCCCAAGCCGGTAACCTACGCCGCGAGTTACGCCAACTACATCCAGAGCCCAACCCACGCGCTCCTCCCCTACAACACCCCGTTGCGGGTCGGTAAGGCCCGCGGCGGTTTCCAGTTGACGGTCGTCGACACCGGCCTGGAGATCCGCTTCGAGTTCGATGCGACCCGGATGGCGATGACCAAGGAGGCCTACCTCGCACTGATCACCTCGGCGACCCCCGTCGACTATGCGACGCTGGCGGCGCGAGACCAGGACGGCATCAAACAGGGCGTGGCGCTGGTCGGCATGACCAAGGACGGGGTGAAGGTTGCCCTCGGTTACCCCGCCACCCACAAGACCCCCTCCCTGGACGCCAATGCCTGGGTCTACTGGAAGAACCGCTTCGCCGCCACCACCGTCACCTTTGACGCTGCGGGCCTCGTCGACAGCGTCGGGCCCTGAGCCGTCGCCCGGCGGGAATCGGTCAGATCGGACGGATCGGACCGATCGGACCGATCGGACCGATCGGACCGCGGCCGCGCGTCTCACCCCTGGCGGCGCAAGCGCGCCGTGAACATGGCATCGCAGTCGCCGTCCCACGGCCAGATCTGCAGGGTGCCGTCGGTGGGCGCGCCGGTCAGAGGGCTGTTGAAAGGCTCCAGGCGGAAGGCGGGTGCCTGTGCCAGAAACTGCTCGATGACGGCGCGGTTCTCGCGGCGGAACACGGAGCAGGTGGCGTAGACCAGCACCCCGCCTGGCCGCACGGCGCCGCTGGCATTGGCCAAGAGCCGACCCTGCAGTTCGGCGAACTCCGCCAACTCCGCCTGGCGCAGCGTCCAGCGGCCGTCCGGGTTGCGCCGCCACGTTCCCGAGCAGGAACAGGGCGCATCCACCAGCACGCCCTCGAAGTTCCCCTTGTGCTCGGGCAGCGCCTTGCCCTTCCACTCGCGGACGCGAATGTTGGGGAACCCGCCCCGGCGGGCGCGGAGGCGGAGGTCGTCGAGCTTGTGCAGGCGGATATCGGACGCGGTCACCGACCCCTTCCCCGCCATCAGATCCGCCAGGTGCAGGGTCTTGCCGCCAGCCCCGGCACAGGCATCCCACCAGCGCTGCCCCGGTCGCGGCGCGCAAACGTGCCCAATCAGTTGGGAGGCCAGATCCTGCACCTCGATGCGCCCGGCGCGGAAGGCCTCGAGTGTGCGCAGGTTGACGCGCGGTGGCAGGGTGTGCAGGGCCCGCGTTAGCAGCGGGTGGGGCTGGACCGGGACGCCCGCGTCCCGGAGTTCGCCGACGAGGGCCGCCACGTCGGCCGTCTGCACCCGCAGCCAAACCGGCGGCCGCCGCTGGAGCCACTCCAGGAGCTCCGCCGCGGGGCGGGGGCAGTCGACCTCCGTAAAGGCCCATTCCGGCAGCAGTCGCAAGAGGCTGGGCGCCGCCTGTCCGCTCGGAGCGAAGGGCGCGAGCAGCGCGGCGCGCTGGTCGAGGGTCATACCGGGGTCGGCCGCGGTCACCGCCCTGGCGTGGGGCAAAGCCGTCCCCAGCCAGAGCTGGGCGGCGGGGGGTACGTCGCCGCCTTCGAGGACCCAGGCGGCGCCGAGGGTTGCCGCCCAGGCGACGGGTGCGACGTGCGGCGGTTCCTCGCTGCCGACACCCGCAAGTCGTTCCGCCACGGCGGCGCGGAAGCCGGCCGGGGCGAGTCCGCCGATCCATCCCCACCAGCGCAGGATGCTGAAGACGGTCTCGCTGATCAGGCGGCGGTCGCGCGAGCCCAGTTGGCGCTGTTCGCGCAGCAGGGCCGCCAGGGCCCGGTCAGCCGGGCGTCCCAGGCCGAGTGACTGCCAGAGCACGTCGGCACAGGCCTCGGCGCTGACGTCGGCCTGCGTCTTCAGCCGCGCGGGCGGAAGCGTATTCATGCGGACTCCTTGCCGGCGGCGTTGACCAGCGTGAGCAGGATCAGCTCAGGCGGGCAGAACAGACGACGGCGCAGCAGGCCTGGGCCGGTGGCGCCGACGCCCGCGGTGATGTAGAGGAGAGTGCCGTCCCGCCGCCGTCGCCAGCCGTGGTCGAACTGGCGCCCGTAGCGCGACGAGGTGAATAGGGCGCCGATCCCCGGCACACGGTACTGACCGCCGTGGGTATGGCCGCTGAGCACGAGTTCCCCCAGGAAGGTCGCGGAGCGGCAGCCGATCAGGTCCGGGTTATGGGTCAGCGCGACGACGGCGCGGCCGGATTGCGCCGCGACCGCGGCCAGGCCCAGGTCGGGAATGCCGTGGCGCTCGTCGTCGAAGCCGGCAATCGCGGGGCCGTCGGGATCGTCGGCAGGCACCCAGATCTCATTCTCGAGGTAGAGGAAGCCCGCCCGGGCATAACGCTCGCGCCAGAACTCGCGCGGCAGCCAGGAGCAGGCGCTCTCGCGGTTGCCGCGCACGGCGAGGCAGGCACAGCGCGCCTGCAGGGCGGCCAACTGGCAGAGGGCGTCGGGCAGATGCAGCAGGTCAGCCGACAGATCGCCGCCGAACAGCACCACGTCGACGGCCGCAGCATTGACTGCCGCCACCAGCCGCCGCAGGCGCCGGGCCGGCTCGCCATCCCAGTGCAGATCCGCGAAAAAGGCCAGCCGGAACGGACGCCTCCCGGAAGCACGCAGCGGCACCGTGAACCGGCGTACGTTCAGATCACGGTCCAGGCGCTCGCAGGTGCCAGCCAGCGAACAAGGGGTCCAGTCCGGGTCATGGAGGAAGGGCCGCATGCTATCCAGGGATCGCCCGTCTCAACGGCCCTGCTCCAGGCGCGCGGCAAAGGCCTCTGGCAGGCCCGCCGCACGAATGCGGGCCTGGGTCTCGGCGATGTCGTAGGGGACGCGGAAGAGCTGCAGGGCCCGCGTCTCGAGCACGTAGGTGATGCAGGCGGCCCGCGGGTCGCGATCGCGGGGCTGGCCGACGCTGCCGACGTTGATCATGACCTTCGGCGCGTCGCTGGGGACGGCCTGATTCTGCAGGTAGTCGATCCGCGGTGCCATCTCGCCGCGGTCCACGGCGATCAGGGGGACGTGACTGTGACCGCAAAACGCCAGGGGCACGTCCTGATGGGCGAAGTTCTGGATCAGTGCCTTCTCGTTGGCGCAGTAGATCCACGGCCGTGGGCCGAAGGCGCCGTGGACGACGCTGAAGTCCTCGGCGGCCATGCGCATGGGGCGCTGTGACAACCACTTCAGGTCGTCCATCGCGAGCTGGGTCTGGGTCCACTCGATGGAGATCTTGACGTCGTCCCGGAGCTTCTCCATGCGCGAGTTGAGCAGCATGGTGGCGTACTGGTCGTGGTTGCCGAGCACGCAGGGACAGTCGCGCTGGCGCAGGGCGCCCAGGCACTCCGCCGGGCTGGGGCCATAGCCGACAATATCACCGAGGCAAATAATGACGTCACAGCCCTCGTCGTCCAGCTTGCCGAGGACGGCCTGCAGCGCCGCGTAGTTCGCGTGGATATCGCTGAGAAACCCAACCTTGGTCATGGTCGTGGTGTCCTCGCCTGCCTGTGGCCCACTGGCGTGAACGGCTCCCGATCGAGACAGTCCTACGGGCGGCGGCGGGCTGCATCCGCGGACGGCAGCGCCGCCGCGGCGGGACGCAGCGGGACCGGAGATGGTGCTGGCGTTCGCCCGGCTACCACGTACAGTACTCGCTCTGGCGACGTTGGCAACCCTGGCGGGGATGCCGCGCCCGACCCCGGCGTAACCGGCCGGCCGCAGGACCCGCGGTATCTGAGGTCGACAGAGGGCGGATGCAGACGATGCTACGACGGTTCCGGTTCGGCATAACGGGAATCCTGATTGCCGCTTTCTTCGGTGTCTTCTTCTTCCTGCCCATCCTGCACGTGGTGCGGGGCGGGCTGACGGACGCCGAGGGCCGCTTCACCCTGGTGTTTCTGGCGGAAGTCTTCCGCAACCCACTCTACCTCGCGGGCCTGCTCAACTCGTTCCTGATTGCGCTGTGCACGACGACGCTGTCCCTGACCATCGCTCTGCCGCTGGCCTGGCTGGCGGACCGCTTCGACTTCAGCGGCAAGCGCTGGCTGAGCGGCGCTCTGTTGCTGCCGCTGATTCTGCCGCCGTTTGTCGGCGTTCTGGGCCTGCAGTGCATTTTCGGCTACCACGGGGCGGTGAACGCCCTGCTGCACCAGCTCGGGGTGCTCGGGCCGACGGCCGCCATCGACTGGTTCGCCAGCGGTTTCTGGGGGGTAGTGCTGCTGGAGGCCCTGCACCTCTACCCGATCCTCTTCCTCAACGCTGCCGCCGCCTTTGCCAATGTCGATCCGCAGTTGCTCGAGGCGGCGGCGGACTGCGGCTGCGTGGGGTTCCGTCGTTTCCGCCGCATCACGCTGCCCCTGATCATGCCCGGGGTCTTTGCCGGCAGTACCCTGGTCTTCATCTGGTCCTTCACGGAACTGGGTACGCCGCTGATGCTCCAGTACGAACGGGTTACGGCCGTCCAGGTGTTCGATGGCATCAAGGAGATCGGCGACAACCCGGTCCCCTACGCATTGGTGATCGTGATGATGACGGCGGCGGCGGGGCTGTACCTACTGGCGCGGGTGGCTTTCGGTCGCCAGGCCTATGCCATGGCGGCCAAGGCGGGCGTGGCCGCCCGACAGACCGTCCTGCGGGGCGGCCGGAGTCTTGCGGTGGCCCTGGTCTTCACGCTCTTTGTCGGCCTGGGCGTCTTGCCGCACCTGGGCGTGATCGGGTTGTCGCTGAGCCGTTCCTGGTACCGCACCGTGCTGCCGTCAGGGCCGACGCTGGAGCACTTCAGTGCGGCTCTGGGACACAATCTGACGGTGCCGAGCATCCTCAACAGCGTGCGCTACGCCAGTCTGGCGGTCATCCTGGCGATGTTCCTGGGGATCCTGATTGCGCTGGTGGTGGCGCGCGGCAAGGGCCGCCTGGCCTGGGCGCTGGACAGCCTCAGCATGCTGCCGCTGGCGGTGCCGGGGCTGGTGCTGGCCTTCGGCTACCTCGCCATGTCGCAGAAAGGGCGCCTGTTCGAGGCCCTGGACCCGGTCACCAACCCGACCCTGCTGCTGGTGATCGCCTATGCCGTCCGCCGCCTGCCGTACGTGGTCCGGGCGGCGGTGGCCGGCCTGCAACAGACCAGCGTCAGTTACGAGGAGGCGGCCGCCAGCGTCGGCGCCGGCCCGCTGACCCGCTTCCGCCGCATCACCGTGCCCCTCATTGCCGCCAACCTCATCGCCGGCGGCATCCTGGCCTTCAGCTTCTCGATGCTCGAGGTGTCGGACTCGCTGCTGCTGGCGCAGCGCTCGCTCTATTTCCCGATCACCAAGGCGATCTACGAGCTCAGCATGCTGCTGGGCCAGGGACAGGCTCTGGCCGCGGCGCTGGGCGTCTGGACGATGGTCTTCCTGGGGGCCTCGTTGATCACCGCCTCGTGCTTGCTGGGCAAGCGCCTGGG
Source organism: uncultured Victivallales bacterium (assembly GCA_903837355.1). Classification (GTDB taxonomy): domain Bacteria; phylum Verrucomicrobiota; class Lentisphaeria; order Oligosphaerales; family JAFGRS01; genus CAILUI01. The sequence continues at coordinate 11,562 of CAILUI010000160.1, read as the reverse complement.
GGCGCTGTTCAGGGTCTGAGCTCCAGCCCCTTCCCAGACTGTCCGGCGAGGCCACCACAGGGACGCGCGTGAAGGCTATGAAAGATCGCCATACGGCCGTCGTACTGGGCACTGTCCTGGCCCTCTTATCTGCAATGCAATACATTGCAGCAGAAGAGGATATATTACGTAAGTCGACCGCCATCGACGGGGCCGCGCCGCTGGCCGGGGTGTGGTTCCAGGAGATCCAGACGCCGCTTACCATCAGCGCGGCCGAGGCGACGGCCCTCTGCCAGGCCCTCTACGGCGGACTGCAGCGCGGCGAGATTCCGGACACCGCCCTCGGCGCTCTGCCCGGGGCCGATCGCCCGCGCGCTTTCTTCCTGTCCTGGACGGACGGCCAGACCGCGGCCCGCACGCGGGTCGGCGTCGGGCCGTCCGCTACGGCAGCCCTGCAGGAGGTCTGCCGCCAGGCCATCGCGAGCACGCCCTCGCCCCGTAACCTGCTCTGGCTCAAGCTCGACATTGTGCAGCGGGGCGAAGCCGTGGCGAACTTCAGTCCGCGCGCCAGCCGGCTGCCCTCGCCCAGCCTGGTGGGGCTGACCTTCGGCCCCACGGCCGGTTTCGAATTCCTCCCCGAGCAACTGGTGGCCTGGGAGATGATCAGCCCGCTCAATCAGATCAATATTCACGCCGTCAGCGAGCGCGTCATCGGCGAGGAGTATGGGCGCTACCTAGCCGACACCGAGAAACTCGCGCAAATCGGCCGTTGGGCGGCCCTGTCGACCTACGCCGGCGGGCAGAAGGTCTGCCTGTTCGAAGCGCAGTCGTATTTCTACGACGGCACCGCCTGCATCCCCCTCTTCCGCGGTCACCCGCTGTATAGCAACGTTGCGGTCGAGGAGTTGCGGCAGGCGGCCCGCGCGGCCGGGGACCGGCTGGTGGAGTACGGCACGGACAGCGGGTTGTTCACCTGCTCCCTGCCGGAATGGGAACTGGGCAAGCCCCAGGAGCCGGAACCGCGTGACTACGCCAGCGCGCTGCTGGCCCTGGTGCGCCTGCACCAGGCCAGCGGCGAGGAGCGCTACCTGAAGACGGCAGAACGTACGGCGGCCTGCCTCGCCGCGGCCGTCCAAGCCTATGGCGGTACCCCCCGCGCCGGATGCCTGCCTGAACTCGAGCGCATCGACGCCAACCCCGGGGTCGAGGCCCAGGCTCGCCGCACCCTGACCGCGACCAATGCCCTGGCCGTGGCAGCCCTCTGCGAGTTCAGCGTGGCGGCGAAAACCGAGGCCTACCACGGGGCCTTGGCCATGCTGGCCCAACACCTCGTCCTGCAACTCCAGCCGGATGGCGCCGTGTTCGACGCCCGCGAGGTCCCCTCGCAACGGCCCGTCACGGTGCCCGAAACCGGCGCCGGCGCTGCCTGCCTCCTGGCCTTCGCAGAGCTCTATGAGACCACCTCCCGCGAGGTCTTTCTGAACCACGCCAAGAGCGTTGCCGCCAACCTGCGCAAAACGGGGCTCGACAGTGCTGAGATGGATGCGTTGCCGCGCGATGTCTGGCTGCTCGAGGCCCTGGACCGGCTGTTTACCTTCACCCGCGACGCCAGTCTGAAAGACACCGTTGGCCGGCTGGCGCTGGCGGCGGTCCTGGACCAGAGCCGCAGCGTCGACGTCCCCGACGGCTTCGGCGCCGTCGGCGGCCGCCCCTCGGCGCTCCCCGCCGCGGACCGTTCCCGGCTCCTGGCCATCGCCGCACGCCTGCTGCACGATCTCGGGCAGACCGAGGGTACCCACACCTTGCTGGGGGATGTGCGCCCGTTCGTGCTCTTCCAAATGCAGACCCGGATGACCCCGCCCACCGCCATGTACCTGCCCGAGCCCGGCCGCTATCTCGGACTATTTCGCGACCACGTTCTCGATATCGGGTTTGAGCTGCGCGGCCAGGCCGCCGAGATTCTGAGCCTGCTGGCGCTGGTGCGCGGGCTCGAGTGCGCGGGGCGCAACAACCTCCCCGAGGATCTGGCGGTGCAGAAGACCCTCGCCGAGGCGCGCGCCCTGGCCGAGCGTTGGCCACGCACGCTGACGCCCACCCTGGCTGCCAGCGCCGCCCAGGCCGCCCCGGGCCAGACCGTCGAATTCCGCGACGTCGGCAGCCAGACGCTCACCGTCCGCCCCCGGACCGGCAAGGGCAAGCTGCGCCGCAACGAGTCCCCCTTCGTGCCCGTGCAGCCCGCCAAACACTGAACGGGCGCGTCGCCTGGGGGCGGTTGCGGACCCCCCGCCTGCGACTACATTAGTTCCGGTGGCAAAGGTCTGGCGTGGCGTCGAGCCGAGACGCGGTCAGCCCTTCCCGCCGCCGGTCTGTCGGCCCGCCGCCGCCGTGGAGAGTCCGCATGCGTACCATCCGCCCAATCTTGCTCATCGCCGCCGTCGCGTGGCTGGGCGCGTTGCCCCCGGCAACGGGGTTCAGCCTGTGGCCGTTTGGCAAGAAGCATACCGGCCCGCCGCCGACCGCGAAGGTCACCGATCCGAAGGACGTGCCGAAAGACAAACCCGCCGCCGCGGATACGCCCTCCGTCGACCGCCTCGAAAAGCTGGCCAAGGAGGGCAGTTCCGGAGCACAACTGGCCTTGGGAAAGCTGTATTTCGATGGCATGGAGGGGGTCAAGAAGGACCCCAAGAAGGCCGCCCTGTGGTTCCAGAAGGCCGCCGATCAGGGCAATGCCCGCGCCATGTTCAACCTCGGCGTCTGTTACGATGGCGGCCTCGGGGTCAGCAAGGACGTACCGACGGCCATGTCCTGGTACCGTAAAGCTGCCGACCTGGACGTTCCCGAGGCCCAGCTCAACCTCGCCCTCATGCTCGAGGAGCGCGGTAAGCAGGCCGAGGCGCTGGCCTATTACCGCCGGCTCGCCGACCGCGGCGGCCATACGGGTGCCATGCGCAAGGCCGCGGACCTGCTGATGAGCGGCAAAGCCGGCGCCCGCCAGCCCGCCGAAGCGGCGCGCTACCTGAAAGCCGCCGCCGAGCGCGGCGACAGCCGGGCCCAGGTCCGCCTCGCCGACTGCTACCAGCGCGGCGAGGGCGTCACCGTCGACTACCGCGAGATGCTCGGGCTACTGTCGCTGGCAGCCCAGGATGGCGATCCCGAAGCCCAAGCCAAGCTGGGGTACTGCTACGCCCGCGGGATGGGTACGTCGCCCAATTCGGACATCGCCTTGCGCTGGTATGAGCGCAGCGCGACGGCCGGCTACGCGCCGGGGCAAGTGCATCTGGGCAACTGCTACCTGCAGGGGCAAGGCACAGAGCGCGATGTGGTCAAGGCGGCCGAGTGGTTCCGGAAAGCCGCCGAACAGGGCGACGCGATGGGCGAGTTCAGCCTGGGCGTGGCCTGCCAACTGGGCCGTGGCCTCACGGCCGACCCCGCCGCCGCGGTGAGCTGGTACCGCCGTGCGGCCGATCAGGGCTACGCGCTGGCCCAGTACAACCTCGGCTTGGCCTACCAGGAAGGCATGGGTACGACCCAGGATATGACTGAAGCCGCACGCTGGTTCGCCGCCGCCGCCCAGCAGGGCTCCCCCGAGGCCCTCGTCGCCCTCGGCCTGTGCCTGCTCCAGGGGCGCGGCCTGCCGCTGGATCGCGCCAAGGCCCGTGACTGTTTCGACCGCGCCGCCAAGCTGGGCTCCAGCGACGCCGCGGAAGCCCTCAAGACGCACTTTGGACAACCCCAATGAGCATTCACGACGACGTCACTAAAGTCGGCGTCCAGCAGATCCGCAAATGGACGGCTGCCGGCCGGCGCCTGGTGGTGGTCACCGCCTACGACGCCCTGATGGCCCGGCTGGCCGATGAATCGGGCGTCGACATGATCCTGGTCGGCGACTCGCTGGGAATGACGATGCTGGGCTACGAGACCACGATCCCCGTGACCCTGCGCGATTGCCTGCACCACACCGCCGCCGTCAAGCGCGGGGCCAAACGCGCCATGGTGGTGGCGGATATGCCGTTCCTGACCTACCAGATCAGCCCGGAACAGGCCCTGCGCAACGCCGGTCGGCTGCTGCAGGAGGCGGGGGCGGATGCGGTCAAGCTGGAAGGCGGCGAGCGCCTGGCGCCGACCATTCGTCGGCTCGTCGACTGCGGCGTCCCCGTCCTCGGCCACATCGGCATCCTGCCGCAGTCGGTCAAGGCCGAAGGCGGGTACCGCGTTCAGGGGCGCACCCCGGAAGCCGCCGCCCAACTGCAGCGCGATGCGGCCGCCGTGCAGGACGCCGGCGCCTTTGCCTTGGTGCTCGAGTGCTTGCCCATGGCCCTCAGCCAGGAGATCACCGCGGGGACCGCCATTCCCACCATCGGCATCGGCGCCGGGCCGCACTGCGACGGCCAGATCCAGGTCCTGCACGATATCCTCGGGCTCTTCGAGGACTTCGTGCCGCACCACACCAAGCGCTACGCGGCCCTGGCCGACCAGATCCGGCAGGCGCTGGCGGCGTACCGCGACGAGGTTCGCGGGGGCAGTTTCCCGACCGAGGAGCAGTCGTTTCGATGACCATCTGTCGTACCATCGAAGAGATGCGGGCCCAGGTGCGCGACTGGCGCCAGGCTGGTTTGCGGGTTGGCCTGGTGCCCACCATGGGCTACCTGCACGAGGGACACATGTCGCTGGTTGACCTGGCGGCCCAGCGGGCCGAACGGGTCGTGCTCAGCATCTATGTCAACCCCACGCAGTTCGGTCCCGGCGAGGACCTCGACAAGTACCCTCGCGACTTCGCGCGCGACGAGGCCCTCTGCCGGCAGCGCGGCGTGCAGGCGCTGTTCTACCCCGAGAGTCGGGCCATGTATGCGCCGAGCCACAGCACCTGGGTGGTGGTGGAGGGGCTGACCGAGACCCTCTGCGGGCGGTCCCGGCCCGGGCACTTCCGTGGCGTCAGCACCGTGGTCACCAAGCTCTTCAACATCGTGCAGCCAGACGTCGCCGTGTTCGGCCGCAAGGACGCCCAGCAGGTCCTGGTCATCCAGCGTCTGGTTCGCGACCTTGACCAGCCGGTCGAGGTCGTGGTGGCACCGATCGTACGTGAGGCGGACGGCCTGGCCATGAGTTCGCGCAACACCTACCTCAGCGCCGACGAGCGCCGACGTGCCGTCTGCATCTCGCAGGCGTTGCAGGACGCGGCAGACGGCTATGCCGGCGGCGAACTCGACGCGTGCCGGTTGCGCGCGGGGGTCACGGCGCGCATCCAGGCGGGGGGAGGTCGGGTGGACTACGTCGAGTGCGTCAGCCGCGATACGCTGCAGGCCGTGACCCGCGTCGACCAGCCGGCGCTGCTTGCCGTCGCCGCCTTCTTTGGGAAAACGCGCCTGATCGACAACGTCTACCTCGGTTGATGAAGACCTTCCATAAGCTGCTCATCATCGCGGCGAGCATGGTCCTGCTGCTGACGCTGGGTCTGCTGCTCGCTGCGCACCAGGTGCGTGGCGCGGCGCAGGCGGCGGCGGCGCTATCCCGCACTCAGGGGCTACGCGCCGAAGTGCTGCTGGCGGCAGCCTACGGCGCCGATCTCGTCAGTGCCCGGCAACGTAACGATGCCTTGGTCGAGCAGGAATCCATCCGCCTCCTGAATGGTACCCTGGCGCGCGCCGGCGAACTGCTCGACCAGATGCAGAGCCACGACAATGCCGGTACCGAGGCCGGCCGCGATGTCCGCGAGGTCCTGGACCTCTGGCAGCTCAGCGGCGACGCCGCCGAGGCCATGGTCGCCGGCCGCGCGGTCACGCGCAACCTGGAGTTCCTGCGCGAGAGCTCGATGCGCCTGGTACAGCGCCTGAATGCCCTGGTCGCCGCCGCCGAACGTCAGCGCGCCAGCGGCGCGCGGGCGGCGCTGTGGACGCTGCTGTGGCTGGGGCTGGTCCAGGTGGTCCTGGTCGGGCTGGCGCTGTGGCGGCTCCAGGTCGACGTCTTCGCCGGCCTGGACGGAACGCTCGAGAACATGCAGTTGCTGGGCAGCGGCACCCTCTCCCCCGAAGCGACACTGCCGGAGCAGGGCCGCGGTGAGTTCCGCCAGATCACCCGCACCCTCAACCGCTTCCTGGAACGCATCCGCGAGTCGGATCGCACCAAGGACCGCTTCCTGGCGGCCATGAGTCATGAGATCCGCACCCCGATGAACGGCGTGATCGGTTTCCTCGGCAACTTGCGCGAGACCCCCCTGAACGAGCAGCAACGGCAGTACGTCCGCGTCATCGAGTCCAGCGCCCGCAGCCTGTTGCGCGTCCTCAACGAAATCCTCGACTTCTCGAAGCTCACGGCAGGGCGCATGGAGCTCGAAGAAGTCGCCTTCGACCTGCCTGGGGTGGCCGAGGACTGCGTCGCCATGGCCCGCCAGTTGGTACGCGGCAAGCCGGTGAAAGTCGTGCTCGAGACCAGCGGTCTCGAGGGCGGCGTCATTCGCGGCGATCCGACCCGCCTACGGCAGATTCTGGACAACCTGTTGGGGAATGCGGCCAAGTTCACCGAGCGCGGCGAGATCCGCCTGCGGATTGAGGCGGTACCCCTGCCGGACGAGCGCCTGGAGCTGCGCCTGGCCGTGCACGATACCGGCATTGGTATCCCCCCGGACCGGCAACGGGACCTGTTCAAGCCCTTCACCCAGGCGGAGGCGGGCACGACCCGCAAGTATGGCGGCACCGGCCTGGGCTTGTGCATCGCCGCCCAGCTCACCGAGCTGATGGGCGGACGCCTCAGCGCCGAGAGCCGGCCGGGCGAGGGCAGCACCTTCCACTTCACCCTCGTCAGCCGGCTGGCCCGCGCCGAAGAGCAGGTGCAGCTCTCGGGACACTACCGCATCCTCCTGCCTGCCGGCGCGTTGCGCAAGTTCTGGGCACTGTTGGTCGATGACACCCCCACCAACCTGTTCCTGATGGAAACGATCTGCCAGAGCATCGGGCTGCCCTACCGCACGGCCAGCAACGGCAAAGAGGCCGTCGAACTGGCGCAGACGCAGCGCTTTGACCTCATCTTCATGGATATCCAGATGCCCATCATGGACGGCTACACGGCCATCCGCGAAATCCGCAAGCTGGACCACAGCGGCGGGACGCAGATCATCGCCCTCACCGCCAGCGCCTTCCAGGAAGACGTCGATCGGGCCCTCGGCGCGGGCTCCACCGGCTTCCTCGCCAAGCCATTCGAGCGCGACCACCTGCTGCTCTGCATCGCACAGCACCTGGATGTCCACGTGGAACGTGAACTGCGCGAACCCCTCGAAGCCCACGACTCGCGCGAGGGGATGCTAGTCCGGCAGATGTACGACTTCATGCGCGAACAGTACCAGATCAGCCTCGGCGAGATCAAGATGATCCTCGCCCAGTCCGTCGCCGATTGGCGCCCGCTGCTCGATGACCTGCGCGTCTTTGGCCGCCGCGCCGACTGGGATGAAGTCCGCACCCTCATGCATCGGCTGAAGGGCCAGCTCGCCGCCATCGGGCTACCGCTCTTCGCGGAGCGCGCCGGCAGTGTCACCGCCGCCATCCGCGCCGGCCAGACCGAGGCCCTGCGCGGCGAGATCGAGGCCTTCACCGCCGAACTGAGTGCGGTCTTCGTGGCGCTCGAGCAGGAGGTCACCCTGATGACGGCGAGTGCCGGCAAAGCCCCGCCGCCACGCCCGTAATGCCAGTGAAGTCTGCAGCCGCCGGCTTTGCTGAGGCCTTGCCCGTGCCTATCTGTCCGAAACTGGCCGGCGCAGTCCCGCACAGTATAGTACGCACTCGCCATCCGCGCGGGGATGAGAGCGCACGATCAAGGCGTTACGTCGCCGCCGTCCGGCGGTCATCCCGGAGTAGCCCATGGACCAGGATTCGCGCTACATCGTCGGCATCGACCTCGGGACCACGAATACGGCCCTGGCCTATGTCGACCTGTCGGAAGCGCCGGCGCAGCGCCGGACGCAGGTCTTCCTGATCCCGCAACTGGTGGCCGCCGGCGAAGTGGCGGCGTTGCCGTTGCTGCCGAGCTTTGCCTACCTGCCCGGTCCCGAGGACGTGGTCCCCGACACTCTGCGCCTGCCCTGGCACACGCGCAAAGCCCCCGACGTGGCCATCGGCGCCTTCGCCCGCGACCAGGCCGCGCTGCAGCCCGGCAAGGTCGTTTCCTCCGCCAAGTCCTGGCTGTGCTACGACGGCATCGACCGCCGCAGCGAGTGCCTGCCCTTCAGCCGCACCGAGGCGCCGCGCCGCATCAGCCCTGTCACCGCCTCCAGGCTCTACCTCGAGCACCTGCGCGAGGCCTGGAATCACGGCATGGCCGCAGGCAACGCCAGCCTCCGCCTGGAGGCGCAGACGGTGCTGTTGACGGTGCCGGCCTCCTTCGACGCCGTGGCCCGCGAACTGACGGTGGAGGCGGCCGCCGCGGCGGGCCTCACCGTCCGCCTGCTCGAGGAACCACAGGCGGCCTTCTACGCCTGGCTCGAGCAGCATGGCGAGGCCTGGCGTCACGAGGTCGGGGACGGCGATGTCGTGCTGGTCTGCGACATCGGCGGTGGCACCACCGACCTGAGCCTGATCGCGGTCTCCGATCACGGCGGCGAGCTGCAGCTGCAACGCATCGCGGTCGGCGAGCATACCCTCCTGGGCGGTGACAATATGGATCTCACCCTTGCCTACGGTATGGCCGCCAAGCTCAAGCGCGAGCGCGGCGTCACCCTCGACGGCTACCAGCTCGCCGCCCTCACGCACGCCTGCCGCGCCGCCAAGGAGCGCCTTGGCGCCGGTGTCAGCGAACCGCAACCCCTCACCCTGCTCGGCCGGGGCAGCGGTGTCATCGCCGGTACGCTCAAGACCGAGATCACCCCGGCCGAGATGCAGGCCCTGCTCCTGGATGGCTTCCTCCCCCGCTGCGCGATCACCGACAAACCCGCCGAACGGCGCAAGGTCGGCCTGCGCGCCTTCGGTCTGGACTATGCCGCCGATCCCGCCCTGACGCGCCATCTCGCTGCCTTCATCGAGCGCCACAGCTTCCGCGATGCCGCCGGCAACCCGATGCTGCCCACCGCGGTGCTGTTCAACGGCGGCGTCACCAAGTCCGCCGCCTTCCAGGAGCGCATCGTGGCGGTGCTGCAGGAGTGGAACGCGCCTCGTGACGGCGCCGTGAACCTGCTCACGCAAAGCGATCCCGACCTGGCGGTGGCGCGTGGCGCGGCCTGGTATGCCACCGTGCAACGCCAGGGCGGCGTCCGCATCAAGGCTGGCAGCGCGCGGGCCTACTACCTCGGCATCGACTCGGCCCTCCCGGCCGTACCCGGATTCGCGGCCCCGATCGACGCCCTCTGCGTGGTCGCCTTTGGGCTGGAAGAGGGCTCGTCGGTGGAGATCGGCGCTGAGGGCATCGGCCTGGTCATCGGTGAGCCTACCGAGTTCCGTTTCTTCTCCAGCACCGTGCGCCGGACGGACACGGTCGGGACCGTGCTCTCGGAGTGGGCCGAGGGCGACCTCGAGGAGCTGCCTACCCTGGTCGCCGAACTGCCGGTGGAGGACGGGCGAACCTCGCCCATCGGCACTCTGGTGCCCATTCGCCTGCGCACCGTGCTCACCGAGATCGGTACCCTGCAGCTCTGGTGCGACGACGCCCGCGGCGGCCAGAGCTGGAAACTCGAATTCGAGCTGCGTGGGAACGACCCGGCAGCCCGCTGAGACCGCCCCATGAACCCCTTTACCGTGCTCTCGACCGACGCCCGCACGCGGGCGCGCCGCGGCGCGCTGCAGACCGCCCACGGCGTCCTGCAGACGCCCGCCTTCATGCCGGTCGGCACGCAGGCGACGGTCAAGGCCATGGCGCCCTGCGAACTCGCCGCCATGGGCGCCGAGATCATCCTCGGTAATACCTACCATCTGACCATCCGCCCGGGCATCGAGATCATCGCCGCCGCCGGCGGTCTGCACCGCTTCATGGGCTGGGACGGTGCCATCCTCACCGACAGCGGCGGCTATCAGGTCTTTAGCCTCAGCAAACTGCGCAAACTGCGCCCCGACGGCGTCGAGTTTCAGTCACACGTCGACGGCAAGCGACTCTTCCTCGGACCGCGGGAGGCCATGGCCATCCAGCGCCAGCTCGGCTCCGATGTCGCCATGACCTTCGACGAGTGTACGCCCTATCCGTGCACGCACACCGAAGCGCAACGGTCTCTCGACCTGACCCTGCGCTGGGCCGCCCTCTGCCGCCAACAGGACCGCGCCCCTGGCCAACTCGTCTTCGGCATCGTGCAGGGCGCTCTCTTCCAGGACCTGCGCGCCCAGGCGGTCGCCGGCATTGCCGACCTGGACTTCGATGGCATCGCCGTGGGCGGGGTCAGCGTTGGCGAAACCGAGGCGCAGATGGTCGCCGTCCTCGACTGGGTGGCGCCGCTCCTGCCGCCGGCGCGGCCGCACTATCTGATGGGGGTCGGGACCCCACGGCAACTTGTGCTCGGCGTGGCGCGCGGCATTGATATGTTCGACTGCGTCCTGCCGACCCGCGTGGGCCGCAATGGCAGCGCCTTCACCCTGACCGGGACGATTCCGGTCAAGGCCGGACGCTACAAGGACGACTTCACGCCCATCGATCCGGACTGTGAGTGCTACGCCTGCCGCCACTTCAGTAAGGCCTACATTCGGCACCTGCTGAACGTCAACGAAATCCTCGGCAGTCGACTCATGACCGTGCACAACCTCCACACCTACCTCGAACTGATGCGCCGTATCCGCGCTCACCTCGAAGCCGGGACCTTCGCGGACTTCGCTGAGGACTTCCTCCGCCGCGTGACCCCCGCAACGCCCGCCTGAGCCCATCCCGACCCCATCGGGGCAAAAAAAAAAGACCTGTGCAATAAGGAAGTCCGCCTGAAGCGCTGAGGGCGCGATCCTATACCAGCCTAGGGCAACGCCCTAGGAATAGGACGGGTATGAGTTTGAGCCCTGTAGGGGCGACCCATCCCGCCTGTGCTTCGGCGCCGACGGCGTATGGCCCGCCCCTTCAGCACCAAGCGGGCGCAGTGCCGCCCGATCATGTCAGGATGAAACTCTGCTTGGGAGTACTGCCGCGTGCCCTCACGCGGCTGGCGGGTGGGGGCACCCGCCACTACCTCAGAGCCCCCCGCGCGACAGAGGTCGAGTTTCACAGGAGGGCTATCCCGCGGGGTGACCGGGTTACCCAGGGCGCTGGCCTGGGCTGGTATGAAGCGCCCCCCTTGGGGCTGAATACCCCGACCCACCCTCGTTGCACAGGTCAAAAAAAAAGACCCCGGCAGGATAGGGAAGAGAGGAGGGAGGGGGAGGAGGACCTGCCGGGGTCAAGCGCTGAAAGCGGGCTGAATTGTCAAAACTGCACACGGACATTGCGCGGTACTTCGAGAACCAAAATTCCCGCGAAGTCCATACAATAGTCCGAAAACCTCCTTTGTCAAGTGCTGGGCAGGGCGGTTCTAAGAAACCGGCGAGGGCGCCGACGGCTGGGTCTGCGATCGCCATTGGGCACCCCCGAGGCCCCCTTGCGGTCGCGCTATGGAGCATAGGGGGGCACGGCGTTGCGCCGGCGCTCGTCGCGGGCATT
>CAILUI010000159.1 GCA_903837355.1 uncultured Victivallales bacterium | reverse complement strand
GTGGCACTACCAGTACACCGGCGAACTGGGCGCGGTGGCGGAGGCCTATCCGCGGCTACGGCGCTTCGCCGAGTACCTGATCCGGCTGCGCGCCGAGCGCGGCGACCACGGTCTCCTGCCCGTCGAGAATGCGGCGCTGGGTATGCCGTCGGTGTGGATCGACCATGACGCCTACCAGCAGCAGCGCCACAAGCAATGCGCCTTCAACCTCTATGCCGCGGCCATGTACCGGCAGGCGCTGCCGAAACTCCTGGAGGCGTTCGGCGAGAGTGGCCAGGCGCCACGCTACCTGGCCGAGGCTGACGCCATCGAGGCCGCCACCGTGGCGCGCTTCTGGTGCCCGGAGCGGCGGACCTTCGTGAACAACCTGCCCTGGCTGTCGGCGGATGGCGCGCCGCGCCTCTGCGACCGTTCCCTCGCCACGGCGCTCCTGTTCGACCAGTGTCCCGGTGGCGATACCGCGGCTTCCGTGCGCTGGCTGGACGAGTGTCCCGTCGGCCTTGGTATCTCGTACCCATGCAACGCCGGCTGGCGCTACTGGGCGTTGGCGCGTCACGGGCGGATCGGCACCGTGATCGCGGACTTCCGCACACGCTGGGCGAGCATGGCCTCGGTACGGCTCAACAACACGCTCCAGGAGACCTGGCAGGCCGCGCCCGATACCGCCGAGGAGTGGAGCCACTGTCCGCTGGCGCCCTTGTATGTGCTCTACATGAGCATCCTGGGCATCCGCTCGACCACGCCAGGCTTTGCCACCTGCGACATCCGGCCGCAACTCGGCGACCTCGGCGACCTCGATGTGGTCGCCTACACCGTCAAGGGACCGATCGGATGTGTGGCCAAGCGGACCGACACGGGCCATGCGCTAACCCTATCGGTGCCGGACCAGATCGCGGCGGAACTCATTCTCCCCGTCGGCGCCGAGCCAGGCCTACCACGGCTGTATCCCGACCATCCCCTTGGGCTGCAACGGTACCGCTTGCCGTCAGGCCAGAGTGTGACCTTGGTCCTGGCCAGTGCAGGTGAGCGAACCCCCTGAAACAGCCTTCCCTGATCGTAAGAGGCACGCGCAGGATTCCCCCACCATGAAGACAAACCTCACTCCAGGGACAGCCTCCGCCAGGCTCCGTGGCGGCGTCTTTGCCGCGGCTGTGTTTGGGGCGCTCCTGCCCGCCGCGCCGGTGGCGGCGGCGCCCCCTGCGCCGGCCACGGTTCGCGACCGTCTGTGGGTCTGGGCGCTCGACGCCTGTTTCGATTGGGCGGCGCACGAGGAGGGTGCAGCGCCGGGCAAGAACCGCATGACTCCGGCGGAGGGCGCGCTGTACCTGGGGGTGCCCAACGTCATGTTCATCCAGTACCAGGGCATCCCGGCAGCGCCGTTCGAGCAGTACTACACGCCCCTGAAAGCCATGAAGCAGGTCTACTGGACGCTGTCCAACAATAGCAACCAAGCCCATGAACTCGGCGCGGAGCAGGAACACGTGTATCGGTTGGCCGCCGCCAACCCCAACATCACTGGCCTGCTTCTGGACGACTTCCTGATCGGGCCGCTCGGTGCCGGTGATGATCCCCACTGGCTGGCGGCCAACAATGTGGCCTTCCCGGTCGATCTTGTGCTCACGTGGCCGCAGGACGTCGTTGCCGATGCCGTGCAGCTAACCCAGACCGCCTGGACGGGTGGGGGTTACCTGACCGGGCAGTTTGCCGTGGAGGTTAGTCAGGATGGCAGCCGCTGGCAGGAGGTGGCGACTGGCGCGATGCCTGCGGAGGCCGGGGCCTCCGTGAAGCTGGGCTTCCCTGAGCAGCCGTTCCGCTCCCTGCGCCTGAGTGTGCTGTCGACCCTGGATACCGAGGTGGCCATGAGCTGCGGGCTGCAGGAGATCGCCTTGTTCAGCAAGGGCCAGCCCATTCCCCTGGCCGGGGCTCAGATCCGCGCCAGCAGCGAGTACCCAGGCCATGAGGCGGTCAGGCTGCTCGTGCCGAAGGTCACGGCAGGAGTCCCGGCGAAGCTGTTCGCGTCGCAGGTGAGCCCGCAAGACCTGGCGGTCGCCAAGCAGCGCCTGCAGGCGCTGGGCGGACGCAGACTCGATCTGGCCGTGGTCGTCTACAGCCATCAGCTCGATGAGGGGATTGTCCCGATCCTGAAGGACGTTGACACGGTGCTTTTCTGGACCTGGCGTTCCGCAGACCTGGCGAGCCTGGAGCCCAACTTCCGCCGCCTCAAGGGCCTGTTACCCGGTAAGCGCGTGATCCTGGGCTGTTACTTGTGGGACTTCTCGCTCCCCACGAGCACCATTCCGCTGACCGTGATGGAGCAGCAGTGCGAGTTGGGCCGGCGCTGGCTCCAAGCCGGCGAGATCGAAGGGATCGTGTTCCTCGGCAGCAACATCATGGACAAGGGCCTCGAGGCGGTGGAGTGGACCCGACAGTGGATTGCGAAACACGGTGAGGAACGCGTCCCGGCGGGACCGTAAGTGGGTGCAGATGACGCAGCAGTGCTGGCAGCCGGTGTTTCTCCGGGCTGCGGTTCCAGAAGGAGCATAGACGATGGCCTCGACGATCAGGGCGGCGGCGTTGACACTTGGCGGTTGCGCCCTGCTGGCGGGCAGCGCTTCGGCCGCGGGGAAGCCGATCTACACCTACGCGCTGAGCCTGGCGCGCGATGCGGAATCCTATGATCGGGCGTTGGTGGTCGCCTGCATCCAAGGCATCGTGAACCGCCAGGGACCGGAGCTCTACGTCTTCGGTGCGAGCACGGGTTTCCGGCGACCGGCGGGCGACTGGGCGGAGGGGGTGGCGCGGCTGGATCATTCCCGCGAGTGGTACCAGACCTTCCGTGCGGAGGGCCAGTGGCTCCACGGCCGCCCTGAGGTCAGCCTGCCCGATCTCGACGCCCTCGTCGCCTTTGCGGGCAAGCGCCTGCAGGGGGCGGTGATCTGGGACCCTGACGTACCGGCCACGGTCAACGTTGCCACCACCATCGCCGGGATCCGCGACGCCGTGGTCCTCAGCCCTGAACTGGCCGAGCGCTACCGCGAGCGCTGGAAACTGCCGCTTCTCTACGACTTGCGCGGCAGGTTCACCGGCAAGGAGACCGGCAGCCGGAAGAACGACCCTTACCGTTGGGCCATCCGGGAGTTCCTCGAACCGGGCCTGTGTTCGACCAAACTGCTCTGCTACTACCCCGACTCATTCGTGGCGCGCGAGAACGGCGCCTGGGACTATGTGGTGTGCCGTGACTGGGCGATCAAGAACCGGGCCTTCGT
>CAILUI010000158.1 GCA_903837355.1 uncultured Victivallales bacterium | reverse complement strand
GAAACTCTGCTTGGGAGTACTGCCGCGTGCCCTCACGCGGCTGGCGGGTGGGGGCACCCGCCACTACCTCAGAGCCCCCCGCGCGACTGAGGTCGAGTTTCACAGGAGGGCTTAATCTGTGGTGTGAACGGGTACCCAGGGCGATGCCCTGGGCTGGTATAGAGCGCCCCTTTGGGGCTGAATACCTCGGCCCACCCTTATTGCACAGGTCCAAAAAAACCATCCCCAACCTCTTGCACCCCCCGTTGTCTGCGTATAACTTACAGATTAATCGGCAATGCCTTGCCGATTCGTTGATGCGACTATGCCGATCGAGCGGCATGGGGCAAGTGCAGGAATGGGGGCAGCGTCAGAAAGGGGCGTCGGGATGAACTACGTAGAGCGCGTGTTGGCCATGGTTGAGCACCGCAATCCGGGGGAGCCGGAGTTTCTGCAGGCGGTGCGTGAGGTGGTGAGTTCGTTGGCTCCGGTGCTGGAGCGCAACCCGCAGTATGAGAAGGCGGGCATCCTCGAGCGCCTGGTGGAGCCGGAGCGCCAGATCCTCTTCCGGGTGCCGTGGACGGACGACCGGGGGCGGGTGCAGGTGAACCGCGGTTTTCGCTTTGAGTTCAGCAGCGCCATCGGGCCCTACAAGGGCGGCCTGCGCTTCCACCCCAGCGTCAACGCCTCGATCCTGAAGTTCCTGGGCTTTGAGCAGGTCTTCAAGAACTCGCTGACCACGCTGCCCATGGGTGGCGGTAAGGGCGGTTCGGACTTCGACCCCAAGGGCAAGTCGGACGCCGAAGTGATGCGGTTCTGCCAGTCCTTCATGCTCGAGCTGCAGCGCCACATCGGGGCCGACACCGACGTCCCGGCCGGCGACATCGGCGTGGGCGGCCGTGAGATTGGCTACATGTTCGGGCAGTACAAGCGCATCCGCAACGAGTTCGTCGGCGTGCTGACGGGCAAGGGGCTGAACTGGGGCGGCTCGCTGATTCGCCCGGAAGCCACTGGCTACGGCGCCGTCTACTTCGCGCAGGAGATGCTGAAGACCCGCGGCGAGACCTTCGCCGGCAAAACCTGCACCGTGTCGGGTTCCGGCAACGTGGCCCAATACACGGTCGAGAAGCTGCAGGAACTGGGTGCCAAGGTGGTCAGCCTGTCGGACTCCGACGGGACGATCTATGACCGCAAGGGTATCGATGCCGCCAAGCTGTCCTGGGTGCTGGAACTGAAGAACGTGCGGCGCGGCCGCATCCGTGACTACGCCGACCAGTTCGGCGCCGAGTACCACGCCGGCAAACGGCCCTGGTTCATCCCCTGCCAGTGCGCCTTCCCGAGTGCCGTGCAGAACGAGATCAGCGGCGAGGATGCCAAGGCGTTGTTGGCGAACGGCTGCTACGTGGTTGCCGAGGGGGCCAACATGCCCAGCACTCCGGAGGCCGTGGAGCTGTTTGTGAAGAAGCAGATCCTCTACGGTCCCGGCAAGGCCGCCAACGCCGGCGGCGTCGCGACTTCCGGGCTCGAAATGAGCCAGAACTCCATGCGCCTGAGCTGGACGCGTGAGGAAGTGGACAAACGCCTGAACGGGATTATGGTTGCGATCCACGGGGCGTGCGTCGCAGCGGCCGCCGAATACGGCCAGCCCGGTAACTACGTGATGGGCGCCAACATCGCCGGCTTCACGAAGGTTGCCGATGCCATGCTGGACCAAGGCCTCGTGTGATGGGCTGATCCGCCGGGCGCCGAGAACCGGCGCCAGCTCCATGGGATGCATTACGTGCCGGGCGGGACCTGGTCCCGTCCGGCATGTTCGTCCCCCCAGCAGGCGGCAGGACCGCATCCTCCGGGCCGTCAGGAGCATGACGCGGATGAACCGCATTCTGTCCAAAGAGCAGCTTTCGGCCGACGTGTTCCGTCTGCGCGTGGCCGCGCCGGAGATCGCGCGGGAACGCCGGGCGGGCCAGTTCGTCATCGTCCAGCGTGGCGAGTTGAGCGAACGGATTCCGTTGACCATCGCCGACGCCGATGCCAGCGCCGGCTGGATCGCGCTGATCTTTCAGACGGTGGGCAAAGGGACGCACCTGTTGGCGGAACTTGAGCCTGGGCAGTTCCTGGAGAATCTGGTTGGCCCCTTGGGGCAGCCTACGGACGTCCGCCAGGTCGGGCACGTGGTCTGTGTCGGCGGTGGCATCGGCGTGGCGCCCATGTACCCGATCGCCCAGGCCATGAAGGCGGCCGGCAACCGCCTGACCGTGATCACCGGCGCGCGGACCAAGGATCTGCTTATCCTGCAGGACGAGATGGCGGCGATCGCGGACCGCCTGATCGTGGTCACGGATGACGGCTCTGCCGGCCGCAAGGCCCTGGTCACGCAGCCGCTCAAGGAGCTCTGTCAGGAGTCGCCGCCGCCGAACGAGGTGGTGGCGATCGGCCCGCCCATCATGATGAAGTTCTGCGCCGAGACTACGCGTCCCTTCGGGATTCACACCATGGTGTCTCTGAACACCATCATGGTGGATGGTACCGGCATGTGCGGCGGCTGCCGCGTCATGGTCGGTGGGCAGGCGCGCTTCGTCTGCGTCGATGGCCCGGAGTTCGACGGCCATCAGGTCGACTTCGCGAACATGATGCTGCGGCTGGGGGCCTACAAGCAGATCGAGAACGTCGCTCACGATCACTGCCACCTCGAGCAGGCGGCGCGCGCCCTGACCGCCGGGAAGGCGGGTGCCGTATGAGCCACACTCATCCCGACACCCTGCGCACCCAGGCGGACCAGCTCCTCCAGGAACTCACCGCGAAGGAAGGCCGCCTGGCGCCCAAGGCGCGCATGGCCATCCCGCCGCAGCCGATGCCGGAACAGGATCCCGCCGAACGCCGCCACAACTTCAGTGAGGTCGCCCTGGGCTACGGCGAGGCGCAGGCCCGCGTCGAGGCCATGCGCTGTCTGCAGTGTCGGAACCAGCCCTGCGTTGAGGGCTGCCCCGTTCGCCTCAACATCGCGGGCTTCGTCGGCGCGATCGCCGCCGGCGATTTCCGCCAGGCCATCGCGCTGATCAAACAGGATAGCCTGCTGCCGGCCATCTGCGGCCGCGTCTGCCCGCAGGAGTCGCAGTGCCAGGAGCCCTGTACCCTCGGTAAGGCCCTCAAGGACCCCACCCAGGCCGTCTCGATCGGCCGCCTGGAACGCTTTGTGGCCGATTGGGAACGGGCGCAGGGCATCCAGCCGCCTGCGGTGAAGCCCGACAGCGGTCGCCGCGTGGCTGTCGTCGGCAGCGGCCCTGCCAGCCTGGTCGTCGCCGCCGACGTGCGCCGTGAAGGGCACGCCGTCACCGTCCTCGAGGCCTTCCATAAGCCGGGCGGCGTCATGATCTACGGCATTCCCGAGTTCCGTCTGCCCAAGGCGATCGTGCAGAACGAGATCGACACGCTGAGCGCGATGGGCGTCGAGATTCGCCCGAACTTCGTCGTCGGCCGCACGCGGCGCCTGCAGGATCTGCTCGACCAGGACGGCTACGACGCCATCTTCATCGGGACCGGTGCCGGCCTGCCGAAGTTCATGGGCATCCCCGGCGAGGAGTTCGTCGGCGTGCTCTCCGCCAACGAGTACCTCACCCGGGTGAACCTGATGAAGGCCTACCTCAAGGACGCCGGGACGCCGCTGCGGCCGGCCAAGCACGTCGCGGTCATTGGCGGCGGCAACGTCGCCATGGACTCGGCGCGCACCGCCCTGCGCCTCGGGGCCGAGCACGTCAGCATCATTTACCGCCGTACCGAGGCGGAGATGCCGGCGCGTGTTGAGGAGGTGGGCCACGCCAAGGAGGAGGGGGTCGAGTTCCGGCTGCTGCAGAACCCCACCCGGATCTTTGGCGACGACCATGGCTGCGTCACCGCCATCGAGTGCTTGAAGTACGAGCTCGGCGAACCCGACGATAGCGGCCGGCGGCGCCCGGTTCCCATCAAGGGCAGCGAGTTCCGCCTGGACGTCGACTGCGTCATCGTGGCCATCGGCAACGGCTCCAATCCGCTGCTGACCTCCACGGCGCCCGACCTGAAGCTTAGTAAGTGGGGCAATATCCTCGTCGACGAGGACGGCAAGACCTCCATGGACCGGGTCTACGCCGGTGGCGACATCGTGCTCGGCGCGGCAACCGTGATCCTCGCCATGGGGCAGGGGCGGCGTGCCGCTGCGTCCATCAACCGCCTGCTGGCGGCGCAAACCTGATCGCGTGGAATGGGGGGCCGGAATGGACCGTAAGGGCGCCAACTACCTGGCTATCCTCAAAGCGTTGAAGAACGAGTCACAGCCGCAGAGCGCCGTCAAGATTGCCGCCGCCCTCGCTGCCGCGGGTTATGATCTCAGTGAGCGCAGTGTCCGGCTCTACCTGAACGACATGGAGGAGCGGGGCCTGATCCAGCAGCTCGGCAAGCGCGGCAGTCTGCTCACCGAGGCCGGTGCCGAGGACCTGCGGACCTCGCAGCTCTGGCGGCGCGTCGGCTTCCTCTCGGCCAAGATCGACCAGATGACCTACGCCATGGACTTCGATCTGCCCACCCGCTCCGGTCGCGTGGTGGTGAACTCGTCGCTGGTCTCACCCGCTGACCTGCTGACGTGTATCGAGGACGTCTGCGAGGTCTTTGCCAAGGGCTTCGCCATGGGCACGCGCGTCTGCCTGTTGGCGCCGGGCGAAACCATCGGTGAAAGCACGATTCCCGCGGGCAAGGTCGGCTTCTGCACGGTCTGCTCGATCACCCTCAATGGCGTCCTGCTCAAGCACGGCATTCCAACCCGCTCGCGCTTCGGCGGACTGCTGCAGGTGCGCGATTCCCTGCCGGAGCGGTTCGTCGAAATCATCGACTACGAGGGCACCAGCATCGACCCGCTGGAGATCTTCATCCGCAGCGGCATGACGGACTACCTGGGGGCCATCCGGCTCGGCTGTGGCCGCATCGGTGCCAGCTTCCGCGAGGTGCCCTCCGGCAGTCGCGAGATGGTGGTCTCACTGGCCGAGCGCCTGACCGAGATCGGCCTGGGCGCCTTTATGGAGATCGGCCAGGGCGGGCGCCCGGTGCTCGACATCCCGGTCAGCGAAGGGCGCGCCGGCGCCATCGTCGTCGGTGGCCTCAACCCCATCTCCGTGATCCACGAGCGCGGCTTCAGCAGCCAGTCGCGCGCCCTCTCGGGCCTGCTCGAGTTTACCCGCCTGTTCAGCTACGAAGACCTGCCCCAGCGCCTGAAAGCCATGCGCCGCTGAGCGTTGCGTGCAGGCCGCATGAAGTGAAGGTCTGGTTGAGCTTCCGCAACTGGCAAGAGCTGCTTCGCTGGACCGGCCGCGGCTCGCGGCCACCGCCCGTGGACCCACGGGCGGCCCATGGGAGCGGCGCCCTCCCGCTCCGAGCAAGGCCACCGACACGGCCTTGACCCCCGCCCCATTGCCAAGCCCTGGCCTGAGCCCATATTGGGGAATACGGGTGCGGTACGGCGCCGGCGGGCTCGGGGAAGGAAGAGGACACGGATGACCCCGGAAGAGAAGGCCAGACGGGAGATCGACCGCCAGCTCGAGCAGTGCGGCTGGCTGGTCCAGGATCATGCCCGAATGAACCTCTCGGCCGGCCTCGGGGTCGCCGTCCGCTGTTTCCCCTGAGAACCGGCTTCGCCGACTACCTGCTTTACGTTGCCGGCAAGGCGGTCGGCGTCATCGAGGCCAAGCCCGAGGGCCACACGCTCACGGGCGTCGAGATCCAGTCCGCCAAGTACACCCTCGGCGTCGCCGAACAGATCCCGCACTATGTCCTGCCCTTGCCCTTTGCCTACGAGACTACCGGCACCGAGACCCAGTTCACCAATGGCCTCGACCCGGCGCCCTGCAGCCGCGGCGTCTTTCGCTTCCACCGTCCCGAGGAGCTGATCCGGTTGGCGGAAGAGGGAAAAGCCCAGCTTCGCGACGGCCTGCGCCATCTGCCCGTGCTGAACGAGGCGGGACTGTGGCGGGTCCAGGTCGAGGCCATCCACAACCTGGGGGCCTCGCTGGCCGCCGGCCGGCCGCGCGCCCTCATCCAGATGGCCACCGGCTCCGGCAAGACCTACACCGCCTGCTCGTTCTGCTACCGGCTGATCACCTTCGCCAAGGCACGGCGCATCCTCTTCCTGGTGGACCGCAACACCCTGGGCAAGCAGGCCCTGAACGAGTTCCAGCGCTACACCAGTCCCTACACCAACTACGCCTTCACCGAGGAGTTCCCGGTCCAGCGTCTGACCCGCAACACCATCGACCCCGCCGCCAAAGTCTGCATCACCACCATCCAGCGGCTCTACTCCATGCTCAAGGGCGAGGAGGAGTATCCGGAGGACAACGAAGATCCGTCGCTGTTCGAAGCCGAACCCTCGCCCCTGGTCTCCGAGTCGCTGCCCGTGGTCTACAACCCGCGCATCCCCATCGAGGCCTTCGACGTCATCGTGGTCGACGAATGCCACCGCTCGATCTACAATCTCTGGCGCCAGGTGCTGGAGTACTTCGACGCCTTCATCGTCGGCCTCACGACGCCCCCTATACCGAGAACCTGTGGAAGGCCTTCGAATTGGCCGAACCGGAGCGCGTCAAGACCCACGGCGGCAGAGCCCTGGTCGATCTCGTGGCCCTGGTCCGGCACGCCCTCCACCCCGAGGCCGCCCTGCTGCCGGTGGCCGTCGACGTCGAGCAGCGCTTCGCCGCGTGGCTGCAAGAGAAGGAACAAGCCGGCGGCAGCTTCACCCCCGAACAGCGCCGCTGGCTCGACGTCATCAAGGACCACGTCGCCACCAGCCTGCGCATCGAGCCCGACGACTTCGAGTTCGCCCCCTTCTCCCAACTCGGCGGCCTCGGCAAGGCCCACGAAGTGTTTGGCGCAGAGCTCTCGGCGGTGCTCGACGAACTGAACCGGGGCCTGGCCGCGTAAAGGCAAGCAGAGAAACAGGAACAGGCAGTGCTTCGGCGGTATCAGCCGCAGTGGATTGCGGTCCGTAAGGAACGCAAAGCTAACTATGATCGCCATATTGTCAATGGTAATTGTTCCCCACTGGATCAGCCTTGCGAGCAGGGCCTCCGGTGGGGTCATTCTCTGGGGACTCGTCTGTTGATGTGGTGGCTGTATCTCGATGAGAGCGGGGACCTTGGGTTCGATTTCGTGAACACGAAACCCTCCAAGTTCTTTACGGTTTGCATCCTGGCCACCAGTCACAGAGAAACGGATGTGGCTTTCCGTACTGCCGTCAAACGAACGCTCCGGCACAAGTTGAACCCACCGGGGAAGCGGAACCGCATGGTCGACGAACTGAAGGCGACGTCAACCACGCTGGCCATCAAGCAGTATGTATGGAAGCAAGTCGCCGACAAGACATTCGGGGTCTACTGCCTGACGCTGAACAAACAGAGGGTGTACGCCAAGCTGGCGGCTGACAAGGACCGAGTCTACAACTACGTTGCCCGTCTCGTCATTGACCACGTACCGTTTGAGAAGGCGGACTCAGGGGTCCAGCTCGTCATCGACAAGAGCAAGGGCCGTCGCCAGATCGAGGACTTCAACACCTACGTCGAGCGTCAGCTCAAAGGCCGGGTACCGCCGGATGTGCCACTGCATTTCATCCATGGGGACTCCCGCAACTGGCCCGGCCTTCAGCTCGCGGACCTGTTTGCCTGGGGCGTCTTCAACAAGTACGAGCGACGGGACAACGCATGGTTTGACTGCTATCGGCAGAAGGTGCTGCTCGAGGAGTTATTTCTCTGAATCTGGGGGAAAAAAAAGGAGCGTGCCCTGCGGAGTTTGGGTGCCTCGGCTGTGGCCGCCCGATGGACGGGAACACCGCGGACGCTCCGCAACGGACTTACCGCTCGACTCCTACAATAGCCCGCCCTGGACGTGTGTCAACCGTGTGCGGATTTCGCGCTGAAGCGCTGCATCACCGTAGCCCAGGCCAGCGGCCTGGGGCTGGCATGGGAGACCGATCCAACCCTGACGGGGTTGCTCAACCACCGAACCGATGACCGACAAACTCGACAAGCCAACGCCCGCCGAAAGCCTGCCCGATGGGTGGGTGAAGACGCACTTGGCGGCCGCCATCGTGCCCAAGCGTGAACGCATGTCTCCAGCATCCGCCGGGGACACTCCGTTCATCGGCATGGAACACGTCGATCCGGCATGCGGCACGGGCGGTTTCCTGCTGGCGGCGCACGAGGCCGTGCTCCGGCACCACGGCCGGACGCTGGACCCGGACGAGAAGCGGCACCTGCGCCAGGGCTTCGTGCACGGTTGGGAGCTCGTGCCGGCCACGGCGCGCCTGTGCATCATGAACCTCTACCTGCACGGGATCAACGCCGACCCGTGCCCGGTGCACTCCGGCGCCGACAGCCTGGCCGGCGATCCCGGCGAGCGCTTCTCCATGGTCCTGACCAATCCGCCCTTCGGCAAGAAGAGCAGCATCTCGATCGTCAACGAGGAAGGCGATCTGGAGAAGGACGAGCACGCCTACGAGCGGCAGGACTTCTGGGTGGCGACCAAGAACAAGCAGCTCAACTTCCTGCAGCACGTCAAGACGCTGCTCAAGATGCACGGCCGCTGCGCCATCGTGGTGCCCGACAACGTGCTCTTCGAGGGCGGCGCCGGCGAGACGGTGCGGCGCAATCTGCTCCGGCAGTTCGACGTGCATACGCTGCTGCGGCTGCCGACCGGGATCTTCTACGCCCAGGGCGTGAAGGCGAACGTACTCTTTTTCGACGCCAAGCCGGCCCAGGAGACGCCGTGGACCACCCGCCTGTGGGTCTACGACCTGCGCACCAACCGGCATTTCACCCTCAAGACCAACCCGCTTAAGCGCGCCGACCTGGATGAGTTCGTGGCGTGTTACCGGCCGGCGAACCGGCATGAGCGCGTCTCGACCTGGACCGAGCAGACGCCCGCGGGGCGCTGGCGGGCCTTCGACTACGAGGACCTGGCCCGGCGCGACAAGTGCAGCCTCGACCTCTTCTGGCTGAAGGACAAGAGTCTGGAGGACAGCGCCGACCTGCCCGAGCCCGACGTCCTGGCCCGGGAGATCATGGACGACCTCGCGACCGCCCTGGAGCAGTTCGGCACGATCCACCAGCGCCTGGCCAGGTGACGGGCGGCCTGCGCCTAGCGCGCGGGCAGCGGCAGGTCGCGGTTGGGCTCGCTGCCCACGCCGATCTCGCGCAGGTGGTCGGGATACAGCTCGACGAGCCCGTGGGCGCCCGTTTCCGGGGCTTCGACCAGGCCTTTGACGGTCACATGGTGCACGCCGTTGCGGACGGCGTAGCCGCCGGCATGGTCGTGGCCGGCAAACCAGGCGACCACGCAAGCGCTGCGATCCATGATCTCCAGCACCGGCGTCGGCGTCGCCATGCGGTGGTTTGGGGCGGCCTCGGCGAGCAGGGCGAAGTGGCAGAAGCAAACCACGCGCTCGTGGGCGGCGGCGGCGCGCTCGAGGGTGGCCGTGAACCAGGCCAGTTGCTCGGCACCGAGTACCCCGTAGCCGGCGTCGTTGCCATCGAGCACCACGAAGCGCCAGCCTGGAGCCCTCGCCACGGTGAAGTCGTAGTAGAAGCGCTCCACGTTGTAGCGCTGCTGCAGCCGGTCCTTCCCGAGGTTCAGGCAGTGGTTGCCGAGCACGTGGTAGACGGGCGCCGGTTGCCGGGCCAGAACCTGCAGCACCGCCTCCTGGTCGGCAATGGTCTTGGGGAGGTCCTTGGCCTGTCCGTCGACGATGTCCCCGAGTTGGATGACGAAGGCCAGATCGCGCTGCGCCAGATCCGTGACGCCGTCCTGCAGGCGTAGCAGCGAGGTGCGGAAGTGGCGCGCGCCCTGGGTCTCTTTGTCGCCGTACTGGATGTCGGCGAGGACGGCGAACGTGGGCGGCCGGAGCGCCGGCGGCGTTGGCCGGCGCAGGCTGCAGCCGCACAGTAGCAGGAGCATGGAGGCCAGGGCGAAGCAGATCGCCAGGCGCGGGCGGCATTCGTCGCGGGTGGTCATGGTGTCGCTCTGCTCTTCGTTGTCGCTCGGCTACGCGGGTTCGGCGGATGGCGCCCTGGCGCGCTACATTAGCTCCCGGCCGCGGTGCGGGCCAGCCGACCCCGGAGGGTACGGACAGCCCGCATCTCCACGGGTCTTCTGGAGAGGCGCCCGGCCGCGGGCGCCGCGGTGGCGGCCCACCGCATCTCCACCGGTCTGGACTGTACCGCCGCGTGCCCCCACGCGGCCGCGGGTGAGGGCACCCGCGCATACTGACCTCCTGCGGTGGCGGCCCACCGCGTCGGACGTGGCTATAGATGAGGAGAAAGCCCCGATGACAGCCTGCACCGTGACGCCGCGAGCCTACGTCTGGACGACCGTCCTGAGCCTTGGCTGTGCCTTGGCAACGCGCGGGGATGAGCGCCTGCTGTACGACTTCGGGAAGGACTTCGACATCGCCAAGGTCGAGGCGCGCGATGTGCGCGTGAGCCTGTCCACGGGGGTCGCCGCCCCGGCTCTCCGTCTGGCCGTTGGCCACCACCAGGAGTGGCCCGGCATCACGCTGCCGGCTCCCGCGGGGCACTGGGATCTGAGCGCCTTCGCGAAGCTCCAGATCAACGTCACCAACGTCGGCACGAACCGCGCCACCGTCTGTTGCCGCGTCGACAACCCCGGCGCCGACGGCGTCAGTCACTGCATCACCCGTACCCTCGAACTCGAGCCCGGCGCCCGTGGTGTTCTCGAAGCGCCGTTGCTGCGCGCCGCGGTCGCCTCCGGGATCAGCTTCTTCGGCATGCGCGGCAATCCCCCCGGTTTCGGCGACCAGGGCGGCATCGACACGGCCAACATCACCCAGTTGCTGGTGTTCGTGCCCAAGCCCAAAGAGGACCATCTCATCGAAATCGATAGTGTGCGCGCGACCGGTGCCTATCAGGCATCGCCCTGGACACGGCTGACCGCGGCTGAGTTCTTCCCGATGATCGATGAGTACGGCCAGTTCGTGCACAAGGACTGGCCCGGCAAGGTGCGCGATGAGGCGGACCTGCGCAACCGGCGTACGGCCGAGGCTGCCGAACTGCAGGCGCAGCCCGGGCCGAACGGCTGGAACCGTTTCGGCGGCTGGGCCGGCGGGCCGCAGCTCGAGGCCACCGGCTGCTTCCGCACCGCCAAGCACGAAGGCCGCTGGTGGCTGGTCGACCCCGAGGGCCGTCTCTTCTGGTCCCATGGCATCGACTGCGTCGGTACCGGTAACGCGACCACGCCCGTCACCGACCGCCGGAACTGGTTCCGCGGCCTGCCGGCCCCGGAGTCGCCGCTGGCGCGCTTCTATGGCCAGGGCTCCTGGGCGCCCCACAACTACTACGAGGGCAAGACCTACGAGACCTTCAACTTCACCGCTGCCAACCTGCTGCGGAAGTACGGCGAGAACTGGGAGGCCGACTTCGCGCAGTTGACGCACCGTCGCCTGCGCAGTTGGGGGATGAACACCATCGCCAACTGGTCCACCGAGGCGATCTACCTGCAACGGCAGACGCCCTACACCGCCACCATCCATTTCGGCGGGCGGAACCTGGAGGGCAGCGAGGGCTACTGGGGCAAGTTCCGCGACGTCTTCGACGCCGGCTTCGCCGTCGCCCTGCGTGAGAGCCTGGGCCGGCACAAAGAGCGCAGCGCCAACGACCCCTGGTGCATCGGCTATTTCATCGACAACGAGATCGGTTGGGGTGATGATACCTCGCTGGCGGTGGCCACCCTGGTGTCGCCGGCCGGGCAGCCCGCCAAGCAGGTCTTCGTCGCTGACCTCAAGGCGAAGTACGCCACCATCGCAGCCCTCAATGCCGCCTGGGGCAGCCAGCACGCCACCTGGGAGGCGCTGCTCGAGTCGCGGCAGGCGCCTGACCTGGCCAAGGCGCGCGCCGACCTCACCGCCTTCTACAGCAAGACTGCCGATCTCTATTTCCGCACCTGTCGAGATGAGCTCAAGGCGATCGCGCCGCGGGCGCTCTACCTGGGCTGCCGTTTCGCCTGGGTGAATGAACTGGCGGCCCGTGCCGCGGTGCCCTACTGCGACGTGATCAGCTACAACTTCTACCAGCGCAGTGTCGCCGACGTGCGTCTGCCCGAGGGGGTCGACAAGCCGATCCTCGTTGGCGAGTTCCACTTCGGCGCCTTGGACCGCGGCCTGTTCCACACCGGCCTGGTGCCGCTGCCGGACCAGGAGTCTCGCGCCGCGGCCTACCGCGACTACGTCACCGGCGCCCTGCGCAACCCGCTGATCGTGGGGACGCACTGGTTCCAGTTCGGCGACCAGGCCACCACCGGCCGCGGCGACGGCGAGAACTACCAGATCGGCTTCCTCGACGTCTGCGATACGCCCTACGCTGAGACCATCGCCGCCGCCCGCCAGGTCGGCTACGGCCTCTACGCCACCCGCAGCGCACCCTAGCCGGCGGCGCGGCGCTGCCGGGGGTTCGGCGGAGCCGATCGTGGTGGGCGCGACCGGGGGAGTGCGCCCCCGTCAGGAGTACCGTCCTGCTGTCCAGCAGGATTAGCCGGTCCTCGGCCCCCTTCAGGGCTGAGGACACGGGGGTTCGTTGACCCAGCCCGTTGGGCTGGGCTGAGGGATTGCCGCACCTGCGGCGCTGAGGCCAGGCGCCTCTCCAAGGGAAACGCGCTGGCGATGCGGTGGGCCTCCACCGCGGGAGGTCAGTACGCGCGGGTGCCCTCACCCGCGGCCGCGTGGGGGCACGCGGCGGTACGGTTCCGACCAGCGCCTGCGGCCAGGCGCTTGGCTGGAATGCCGCACCCGGGCAACGCGGGGACGGCGCTCGCGCGACACGGCCTGGGGACGGTGGTTGCAGCGGCCACGGCGATTTTCCGGTCAAGACCCTTGACGTTGCGGCCGCACGCCTGTAATGTCCTGATTCAGTGTGAGGAAATCGGAGTGGCGAACTGCCTGGTGTCCAGAGGAGTGCTGCTACGGCAGCGGAAGGGGTTGAAGCGATGGCGAAGACAAAGAGGACTCAGCAAGGGCTCGACCTGACCCGCCGCCTGGCGGTCTACTCGGCCGCCGTGGGCGCCGGCCTCGCCGGGGCCAACCGGGCCGACGCCGCGATCCACTCCAGCACCGGGCTGAACGTGCCCTTCGGCAGCGTCGCTGATAGCCACTTACTGACCATGGAGGGGACCTCCAGTGAGCTGAATTTCTACGGCGGCATCGGCAGTTACGGCAGCCGTTGGCTTGGCGTAGGAAGCGCTATCACCTCTGGCACTGCGATCTTTCACGCGGGCACGTTCAATGGCAACAGCTTGGCGGGGCAACTCGCCCCCGGTGATCTGGTCGGCTCGGCAACCCACACCCCCGGCGGTAGCTGGTTCGGCAACCTACACAGTACTTCCAGCAACGGAGGTCAGGGTGGCGCCTGGGACGTGGATGGGGAGAGGGGTTACATAGGCTTCAGCTTCCCTCTCGCTGACGGGGCGGGGTCCACGGTCTACGGCTGGGCCGAGGTCGAGCGCGTTGATGGCAGCAATGGGATCCTGCGGGGCTGGGGCTACGAGGACTCTGGCGACCCCATCGCGATTCCCGGCGTCGTCCCCGAGCCCGGCGGGCTGGCGTTGCTGGCCCTGGGCGCGACCGGCGTGGCGGCCTTGCGGCGCCGCCGCAGCGCCGCCTGAGCGCGGGCGAGTGTTGCGGCAGCGGCGGGTCTCTGGCCGGCCGCGCCGCGGCCGCTCCTACGTTGACGCGGGGTGTCGCCTGACCGAGAGCCTGTCGAACGGCCAGTACCGCGCCCGAGCCGGGTAACCGGCGTTTCCCAGAGTTGGCGCATACCGCGCCTTGGGCCGGGTACTGGCACCCCCGGCCTACTTCTGGAAAGGCACGTACCGCCCCCGTGGGCGGGCCGCCTCTCCGGAATACCGCACCCCGACAGCGTGGGGTGCTTTGGACTGCGGTGGCTGGACACCGCTTTGTGGCGGCCATGACGAGGCGCGTGCCGCGCCCGTACGAAAGCGGCGTCGAGTCACCTCGCTCCGCTCAGGACCCTGCGGGCCGCCGCAGTCCAAAGGCGTCCACGCCCGTTGGCGGGCGGGACGCCTGTGCGGCGCCCCCCGGCCGGGTGCGGCGGGCGGGCGGCACTGGCCTGGATCTGCGTTTCCTGGTGTTTGCATGCGCTCTCGTGCGCTTGCGTCCCTCACTATTACCGCACGAATAGGCTCGAATTCATGCCAACTCAGCCCCCTCGCCGCCTGCTCCTGATCGGCTGGGATGCCGCCGACTGGAAGGTTATTCAGCCGCTGGTGGATGCCGGCAAGATGCCGCGCTTGCAGCGGCTGATTGAGCGCGGCATCATCGGCGACCTGTCGAGTTTGTTTCCGCCGCTGTCGCCGCTGGTCTGGACCTCGATTGCCACCGGCAAACGACCCTGCAAGCACGGCATTCTCGGCTTCACCGAGCCGACGCCGGGGGCGGTCGGGGTGCGGCCGGTGACCAATCTGGGACGGCAGACGCGGGCGGTCTGGAATATGCTGCATCTCGAGGGGCTGACCTCGAACGTGGTGGGCTGGTGGCCCTCGCATCCGGCCGAGCCGATCCGCGGGGTGATGGTCTCCGAGCGCTACCACCGCGCCCATGGGCCGCTGGACAAGCCCTGGCCGCTGGCGCCGCACAGCGTCCAGCCGGCGCGGCTGGCGGCGCCCCTGGCTGACCTGCGGCTGCACCCGCAGGAGCTGCTTGCCGAGCACATCCTGCCTTTCCTGCCCAAGCTTGCCGAGATCGACCTGAGCGCGGACCCGCGCCCGGGCATGCTGGCCCGCACCCTGGCCGAGTGTACGACCATCCAGGCCGCGGCGACGGCCCTGATCCAGCTCGAGCCCTGGGACTTCATGGCGGTGTACTACGACGCTATCGACCATTTCTGCCATGGTTTCATGCGCTACCACCCGCCACGGATGCAGGGGGTCGCAGAGCGCGACTTCGAACTCTACCAGGGCGTCGTCGAGGCGGCCTACCGTTACCACGATGCCATGCTGGGGGTGCTGATCGGCCTGGCCGGGCCGGAGGTGACGGTGCTGCTGGTCTCCGACCACGGCTTCCATCCGGATGCGCTGCGGCCGTTGCACATTCCCGCGGGCGAGCCGGCCGGGCCGGCGGTGCAGCACCGCGGCCATGGCATCTTCCTGATGGCGGGGCCGGGCATCAAGGCCGACCAGCGCGTCTACGGCGCCAGTGTGCTCGACGTGACCCCGACCGTGCTGGCGGCCTTCGGCCTGCCGACGGGCGAGGATATGGATGGCAAGCCGCTGCTGACCGTCTTCGAGACGCCACCGCCACTGACCACCATCCCTTCCTGGGACAGCCGCCCCGGCGCGGCCGGCGAGCACCCGGCGGGGATGGCGCCCGACCTCGACGAGTCGCCGGAGTTGCTCGGGCATCTGGTCGATCTGGGCTACGTCGATGCGCCGCCGGCGCAGGCGACCGAGGCGGCCGCGGTGGCGCGGCGCGAGTGGCGCCTCAACCTGGCGCGCTCGCTGGTCGATGGCAACCGCCACGCCGAGGCGGTCCCGATTCTCGAGGAACTGCGCCTGGCCTGGCCCGCCGATGATCGCCTCGGGGTCTGCCTGCAGCAGTGCTGCAACGCTCTGGGACGGACACAGCAGGCGCGCGTGGTCATGGAAGAGACCTTTCAGCGGCGGCAGGAGCAGGCCGTCCAAGCCGCCGAGACGCTGCGCACCTGGCGCAGCGAGCACCCCGAGACCAAGCCGGAGACCCTGCCCAAGGCCGAACAGCAGCGCCTGCGCAAGCTGCAGGCGGCCACCACCAGCAACCCGGTCACCATCCATCTGCTGCGGGCCGCCCAGTCTGAGGCCGAGGGCGATCTGGATGCGGCGCAGAGGTACTACCAAGAGGCCGAGCAGCTCGAACCGGAGGCGCTCCCGGTCCTTGCCCGCCTGGGTGCGAACCTGTTGCAGCGGCGCCAGTGGAGCGCCGCCGAGGCGCGTTTCCGCCGGCTTCTGGAGCTCGATCCCCATGGCGCCGACGCCCATGAGGGGCTCTGCCGCAGCCTGTTGCCCCAACGGCGGAATGCCGAGGCCGCGGCGGCGGCGCTGACCGCCATCGGGCTGCGCTACTTTGCACCAAACGCCCACTTCCTTCTCGGGGTGGCGCTGCACCGCCTGGGGCGCCTGGTTCCGGCTATGCAGGCGCTCGAACTGTGCCTGGCACAGAATCCGAACCACGCCGAGGCCCACGAGCGCCTGGCCTTCATCTACGCACGGCGCTTCCAGAATGCCGCCGCGGCGGCCGAACACCGGCGCCTGGCCAGCCTCGCCCGCGCTCGCGTAAAGGAGCTGCGTGCCGGGTCGGCGCCCCGCGGCGGCCCGCGGGCCGGCCGCACCGCCGTCGCCTCCGATGCCACCGACCTGCCTCCCGCCAGCGTTTGGCCGGCGCTCTCGCCGGCCGCGCTCGCCGAGACCGTCATCCTGGTCAGTGGCCTGCCGCGTTCGGGGACCTCGATGCTGATGCAGATGCTCGCCGCCGGCGGGCTGCCGGTGCTGGTCGATGAGCAACGCCCCGCCGACGCGGGCAACCCGCGCGGCTACTGGGAATACACCCCGGTCAAGGCCAGTGCTCGCGACGCCTCCTGGGTCGAGCAGGCCCGCGGCAAGGCGGTCAAGGTGGTGACCCCGCTGCTGCCACGACTGCCCCGTGGTCCCGCCTATCACTACCGCGTGGTGCTGATGGAACGCCCCGTCGCCGAGGTCGCCGCCTCGCAGCAGCGCCTGGTGGCCCTGCGCGGCAGTCAACCCCGCCTCTCGGAAGCCGCTCTGACCGAGGCCCTGACCCGCCAGATGCAGCAACTGCGCCGCCTCCTGGCGTTGTGGAAGATCCCGACCCTGGTTCTGGGCTATCGCGATTGTCTGGCCGACCCCGCCAGCGCCGCCGCGCGCCTCAACGCTTTCCTTGGCGGCGGCTTGGACTGCTCGCGCCTGGCCGCCGCGGTCGTGCCGGCTCTTCAGCGGGAGGGCCGGTAGCCCCGCGACGTGTAAGTGCCGTGGTCACGAGTGCCCTCGCCGCTCCCGAACCGGCCGCATCCAGAAGGTAGCCCACCGACGGGTACCGCCGCCGAGCCGAGTTCCAGCCCAGGCTCGGGCTCGGTCGTGGACCGCCTTTGCTGCACCCTACGCGGTCAGGTACGCCGCCAGCACCCGGACGCAGTTCTCCATGGCGCCGAGATGCCCCATCTCGAAGCCATGCGTGTTCTGGGTGGGGAAGGCGATACAGGCTCCCCGCCCCACCGCCCCCCAACGCTGGGCGACGGCCGCATCGCTGCCGAAGCTGCGCACGCACTGCGACTGCAGCGCAATGCCGCACGCTTCCCCGGCCTGGGCCAGAGCCCGGGTCAGGTTCAGGTCGTAGTGGTACAGCGCGTCCTTGTACATCAGCACCGGTCGCGCGTCGAAGGCGACGGGGTACTCCTCGGCAATGGGGGCAACCTCGACGGCGATCAGGTCGTCAATCCGGCGCGAGTAGCCCAGGTAGAGCCCGCCGGAGCAGCCGGATTCCTCGCAGCAGGTGAAGGCCAGCACGGTGTCGTGCCGCGGCGGCTGTCGCCGCAGTTGCTCCAGCAGCAGCAGCAGGATGGCGACGCCGGCCTTGTCGTCGAGGGCGTAGCCGCAGAGGGTGTCGGGACCCAGTTGCAGCGGCGCTTTGCGCCCCCGGCCGACCACCCCGCGGTCACCGATCCGCACCCCGCGTTCGTGCAACTCCGCGCCGCTGCCGCCACAGTCGATGTAGACGACATCCCACTCCGGCAGCCGGCGTGTGGCCGCGTCGGTGCGCGCACTGAGGGCCGACGAGTGCGTCGAGCCCATGCAGAGCACACCCTCAATCACGCTGTGGGCCGTGACGATGTCGAAGGGCCCCTCGCCGTACTTGTGCGGGCGACAACCACCGAGGGGCTCGACCCAGATTTTCCCATCGGCACCGATGCTGCGGATGATCACACCCAACTCGTCCTTGTGCGCCGCCACCGCCGTCACCGGGCCTGCTTCCCGCCCCGGCAGCGTGACCACGAGGTTCCCGTGCCGATCCAGCTCCGGCGCCACCCCTACCGCCCGCAACCTGGCCTCGAGCCAGTCATCCATCTCCGCCTCGGCGCCGGTTGGCGCATGCGTGAGCAGCGCCTCGCCCAACAGCTCGCACAACCTCTTCCGCATCGTCCCTGCCCGCCTTTCGACCGTTTCCTCAGTCCGCGACACCGCGCCGTCCTGGCCCACCCGGTTGCTGGTCGCCCGTGCGGGTCATCGTCCTGGCCGCAGTCTCCGTCGCCGCCCGCGGCCGTAGCTGGCGCCGCTCCATACCCAGTGTACAGTGTACCCTGAAACGGTGTTCTGCACGCCGCCGCCGTGGCCCAGGGAGTGCGCACGATGAAACTCATTCTCGTGATTGTGGTGATTGTCGCCGCCGTGGTCCTCCTGGCCCTGTTCAGCCCTGACCAGCCCCAGCCTCAGCCCAGCGCCACCCCGAGCCCGTCGGTGACCGCGAGCCCGGGCCCGCGGCCGACGCCCGGCGCGCCGGCCCCGGTCGGCCAGGTCCGGCCGCAGCCCGCGCCGCGCCAGCAGGGGGACGTCGCTATGCCCGTCGGCGGCACTGGGGTCACCCTGGAAACCGTGAACCAGGGCAGTGGGGGTGCCACGTTCGAGGCTCAGCGCCGCATGACCGAGAAGATCCAGCAGCTCAGCCCGTCGGGCGACGGCAGTAAGAAGAAGAAGCACTGATCCCGCCAAGGACATGCCGATGATCGCGATCGTGGACTATGATGCCGGCAACCTGACCAGTGTCGCCGCGGCGCTGGAGTTCCTGGGTTTCCCGGCCACCATCACCGCGGACCCGGCGGTCATCGCCGCCGCGGAGCGTATCGTCTTTCCCGGTGTCGGCGCGGCCGGCAGCGCGATGCGCAACCTGCACCGCCTCGGGCTGGCCGAGCCGCTGCGGCAGGCTGTGGCGGCCGGGAAGCCTTTCCTGGGTATCTGCCTCGGCTTCCAGATCCTTTTTGAGCACAGCGACGAGGATGGCGGGGTCGACCTGCTGGGGGTCTTCCGCGGCCGGGTCGTGCGTTTCGCCGATGGTATGACCGAGGGCGGATCAGGGCCCCTGAAAGTACCGCAGATGGGCTGGAATCTGGCGTCCTTCCGTGGCGACCATCCGCTCTGGCATGGCCTGCCCGCGGGTAGTGAGTTCTACTTTGTGCACTCCTACTATCCTGAACCCGCCCCGGCCGACGTCTGCGCGACCACCGTCTACGGCAAGGCCTTCGCCTCCGGCGTGGCCCGCGGCAACGTCGTCGCCTTCCAGTTCCATCCCGAGAAGAGCGGCCGGCCCGGCCTGCACCTACTCCGCAATTTCTGCACCTGGTCCCCGCCGTGAGGATGTCCACGCGATGCTGAGCAAACGCATCATCCCCTGTCTCGACGTGCGTGCCGGACGGACGACGAAGGGTGTCCGCTTCCAGGACAACGTCGACATCGGCGATCCGGTCGAGATGGCCGCGTACTACTATGAGCAGGGCGCCGACGAGTTGGTGTTCTACGACATCACGGCGTCCGCCGAGGGCCGCGGCATCATGCTCGACGTCGTTCGTCGGGTCGCCCGTCGCATCTTCATCCCCTTCTCCGTCGGCGGGGGTTTGAACACGCTCGATGACATGCGCGCCGTCCTCTTGGCTGGGGCCGAGAAGATCAGTCTGAACTCGGGGGCTGTCAAGAACCCGGAGATCATTCGCGAGGGTGCCGCCGCCTTTGGCCGCCAGTGTATCGTTCTCGGTATGGACGCACTGCGCGTCGTGGCCAGCGCCGCGATCCCCAGCGGCTACGAAGTGGTGATCCACGGCGGTCGCATCCGCACGGGTCTGGACGCCCTCGCCTGGGCCCGCCGTGCCGAGGCCCTGGGCGCTGGCGAGATCTGCCTGAACAGCATCGACGCCGACGGGACCTGCGCCGGCTATGAGCTGACCATCACCCACATGATCTCGACCGGCGTCGGGATCCCTGTCATCGCCTCGGGTGGCGCCGGCAAGCCGGAACACCTGGCCGACGTCCTGACCACCGCCGCCGCGGACGCCGCCCTGGTGGCCAGCATGACCCACTTCGGCGGCTATACCATCCGCGACCTCAAGGACTGCCTGCACCAGCGCGGCATCAAAGTCCGCCTGACGTGGTGATGGTGGTCAGGCGCCGTAGGTCAGCACGACCTTGCCCGTGGTGCTGGCGGCGAAGGCGTCATAGGCTTCCCGAACGCGCTCCAGCGGGAAGGCGTGCGTCACCAGCTTGGCCACCGGCAGCCCGTCCTGGAACAGCTTCAGCATGGCGGGGTACTCGCCCACGTGGAAGAACCAGGAGCCCACCGCGCGCACATCCCGGCGGATGAAGTCGTCGCTCGGCGAGAGGGTGACGGCAGGCTGTTCGCCGTTGAAGACGACGAGGCCGGCGGTGCGGACCGCTTTGAAGCACTGCTGGGCCGTTTGGGGCACGCCGGCGGCCTCGACGCAGGCATCCGCGCCCTTGCCGTCCGTGGCCGCCTTGATGGCCTGGACGGCATCCTGTTCCTTGGCGTTGATGGTCAGGTGGGCGCCCAAGCGCGTGGCCAAGGCCAGCCGTTCCGGCAGCAGGTCAACGGCGATGACCGTACGCCCTAAGTAGGCCTGTATCATGACGTTGCCCAAACCGATGGGGCCCAATCCGAAGACCGCCACGGTACGGATATCGGCGCCGGCCAGTTTCAGACTGGTGTGGTACGGTACGCCCAGGCCATCGCCGGTGATCAGGACGCCGACCTCGTCCGGGACGCCCACCGGCAACGGCAGGCAGGCGGTCTCCGCAGTGACGAACTGCTCGGCGTGCATGCTGCCGAAGTATCTGAGACTCGGGCACCAGGTGGACTGGCCCTGACGGCAGGCATCGCACTCCGGACGACCGCAGCCGGCGATGGCAGAAGCGCCGACCCGTTGGCCCACCTGGACGCGGGTGACGCCCTCGCCGATGCGGATCACGGTGCCCATGCCCTCATG
Organism: uncultured Victivallales bacterium; assembly: GCA_903837355.1. Lineage (GTDB taxonomy): Bacteria > Verrucomicrobiota > Lentisphaeria > Oligosphaerales > JAFGRS01 > CAILUI01. Next base: position 11,667 of record CAILUI010000158.1, on the reverse strand, counting down.
GCCCGAGTTGCCCGTCGCCGCCCCCGCCCCGCGGAAGGTGCCTAACTCGCTGCCGCAAAGTGCTGAGACGCGCGTACGGATCACGACCTGCCCAGGACCGGGCACGGGATCAGCGGCCTCGATGACCTGACACTTGCTCTGACCGTCCAACTTCAGTGTACGCATGGCTATCCTTCTCCTCAGATCGCGAACTCACTCTGCACCTGGACCGCGCGCCCCAGGCGGACCGAGCGCCGCAGGGCGGCCTCGAAGCGTAACTCCTCAAGCCCAGCCAGGCCGGGCACCGGCGGTGGCTCGCCGCGGCGCAGGCTCTCCAGGTACGCGCCGATGGCCTTTCCGAAGGAGGCCCGGTACTGGTCCCAGCGCGAGGTGTTGCGGGTGACGGACAGGATCTCGTGGCGTTTGCTGGAGTAGTCGAGCACCTCCAGATCGCCATCCAGGCAGCGGAGGTGCAGGCGTCCGCCGCTGAAGTTCACGATCAACTCGAAGAGTGGGAAGCCGAAGTTCAGGGCCCAGGTGCCCAGGATGGTGCCCGAGGCCCCGCCGACGAAACGGATGGTGCCGGCGACGTCCGCGACGTCTGCCTGACCATGGCGGCACTTCAGCCCGCTCTCCTGCGCCATGATGGTCTCGGCGGGCCCGACGAAGAAGTGCAGCAGGTCGATGCAGTGACTCCAGCAGGCGTAGTTCACGGCCGCCACCGCATTGAGCGGGGTCCCGAAGGACCGTTGTGCCAAGATCTCGCGGGCGGCGAGGACCTGGTCGAAGAACCGGTAGTTGAAGATCATCGCGGTCTGGCAGCCCTGTGCGTGCAACTGTGCCAGCAATCCCTGCGCGGTCGCGAAATCCTCCTCGGTGACGTTGTCCTGGCCGCTGCGGGCCACCAGCGGCTTCTCCAGGAACAGGCGGCGCGGCCGCAGCGGCACCAGCTCGGCCAGGACGTCTGCCCGCGTGGTCTCATTGGTCAACACAAACACCGAATCGGGATCGGTCGCCAGCAGCTCGGGGAGGGTGCCGTAGGCCTTGCCACCAAAGGCGGTAGCACAGTCGTCGGCCTTGCTTCGCGTGCGACTGAAGTACGCCAGTTCGACGTCCTTCTGGGTTTTCAGATAGGGCAGGTAACAGTCCTTCGCCACGCTGCCGGTGCCGATGATCGCGATGCGCATGTCACTCTCCTCCTGCCGCGCTCTGTACCCCACTGTCGCCACGGGGCCGTCAGGGGCGGCGTCGGGCGGGTACGGTGTCGGGCCGCTTGCCGCTGGCGAATATGAGTGAGCATCCCGAGGTCGTCAACCCGCGGCGGACCGGCAAAGCGGGGTCGGGAGGTGGGCGTCGCCGCCAGGGCCGGGCATATTGTCTCTGGCCCAGGGCACCGGTTCCGCGTCGCGGTGGGGGTTCCAGGGCTGTCGACCCGGAGGACGTATGAACTTACGAAGCTGCTCGCTGTTGCTGGTTGCCGTCCCTGCCGTGTTGGCTCAGAACGGCCTGTCGCGGGCCCCCGCTGCCTTCCATGTCGACGCGCGCCGTGGGCAGGACAGCGCCGACGGGCGGACGCCCGCGACGGCCTGGCAGTCGCTGGCCCGGGTCAACCGCGCGGAGCTGGTTGCGGGCGACGTTGTGCGTTTTCGCCGCGGCGAACTGTGGCGCGGGTCGCTGCAGCCGGCCAGTGGCAGCCCGGAGCGGCGCATCACCTACGGCGCCTATGGCGAGGGTGAGCTGCCGATTCTGCAGGGCTCCGCGGCGCGTGACGCCGCCAGCGACTGGGAGGAGGTCAGTCCCGGTGTGTGGGCGACGCGCAAGCCCAGCTACACGCTCCAGCAGTCCCTCCTTGACCTGCGCCGCAGCGACTGGTTGCACCACCAGGAGAATGGTGCCGCGGTCGCCATCGAGCGCGGCGGCGACGCGAATCAGGTTCGGTATCGGTTGTCCTGCACGGCCTCCGGCAGCGCCTCCAACCACCTGCAGTTCTGGGGGCCGGCCATTGAGGCGGAACTGCCGCCGATCGTGCTGCTGCGCCTGCGTCTACGCTGCAGCCTGCCGTTCCGCCCGGCCGGGATGCAGATCATGCGTCGTCAGGCGCCCTGGACGGGCTACCGGGCCGCGGCCGCGGACTTCTGTGAGGTCCGCGACGAGTGGCAGACGGTGGATGTCATCCTGCGCGGGGGGGCCGCGGGCGACGCGGCGAGTCCGAACCTGTTTCTGGGCGGTCGGCTTCCCGCGGGGGCTGTCTTCGAGATGGAGCCTATCGGCGTCTGGGCGGCCAGCGCGGATCGCGAGGACAACCTGATCGTGGACGTGGGCAATATCATCTTCGACCACGGCGTTGCCTGTGGTGTGAAGAAGTGGCGCGTCGAGGACCTGCAGACCCCCGGCGATTACGTCTACCTGGGCGCCAGCCAGCAGGTGCTCCTGCGGTCCGACGGCAACCCCGCCCGTCGCTACCGCAGCATCGAACTAGCGCTCAAGGAGCACATCATCGCCCAGGGCGGGGTGCATGACGTCACCTACGAGGACCTGGCTCTGCGCTACGGTGCGGCCCACGGCATCGGCGGTGGGGGGACAGCCCGGGTGACGGTCCGTAACTGCGCCGTCTCCTACATCGGCGGCGGGCACCAGTTGACCCAGCCCGACGGCTCCGCGGTACGCTTCGGCAACGGCATCGAGTTCTGGAACGGTGGTTCAGAGCTTCTGGTCGAGGGCTGCCGTCTGTGGGAGATCTACGACGCAGCGCTCACCAACCAGGGCTCCGGGGAGGACTCGCAGCAGATCTCTATCATCTACCGCAATAACGTAATCTGGAACGCCGAGTACTCGTTCGAGTACTGGAATCGGCCAGAGTCGGCCGTCACCGCGGACATCCTCTTCGAGAACAACACCTGCGTGGATGCCGGACGCGGCTGGGCGCACGGTCAGCGGCCCGATATCAACGGCGCCCATCTGATGTTCTACGGCAATGCCGCCAAGACCAGCGGCTTTGTCGTCCGCAATAACATCTTCTGTAACTCGACCGAGGTCTGCCTGCGCCTGGACAACGACTGGCGCGCCGGGCTGACCGTCGATCACAACCTCTGGTACCAGGATGGTCAACCCCTCGTGCGCTTCCTCGTTCAGCAGTACTACCCCGCGGCGGACCTGGTGCGCTACCAGCAGGAGACCGGCTTGGATACCCATTCCGAGGTGGCCGCGCCCCGTTTCCGCGACGCTGCGGCGCGGGACTATCGTCTCGCCGCGGACAGCCCCGGTCGCAGCCTGGCCCACGATGGCGGCAGGGTGGGGGCACGAGCGCCGGAGTGAGCGCCGCGGCAAGGGGCTACGCATCATGCCGGGAACGCGATACTGCCAGCATGTGTTCGCGGAACTCGGGGTAGCGAACGACGGTGCCCTCGAAGGCCTCCCGATCCAGCACAAACAGGCAACTGTAGTCCGCTGCCCGTGCCGTCGCCGTCCGCCCATCCTGCGTCAGCAGTGCCGTCTCACCGAAGAAATCCCCTTCGTGCAGCCGCGCCAGTGCCTCGCCACGTGGGCCGACAATCTCGACCGCACCGCTGAGGATGAAGTACATGGCGTCAGCGGCCATGCCGTAGCGGAACACCTCCTCGCCCGGCAGGGTCACGCGGGGCCTGAGCGCCAGGACCAGGTCACGCACCAGTTCGGGGCCAGCGTCCTTCAGCAAGGGTACTTTCTGGATGATGTCGCGGTGTACGCACAGCAGCAGGTCGGCCCGCAGGAAAGGCGGCAAGTCAGCCAGGACCGTGGTGGCATCGTAACCGCGGCGGCTGTCCCAGAGGCAGCGGAAATACTCGCGCACCTGTTGCCGAGTCGCGTTCGGAACGCGGTGCAGGCGCATGAAATCCTCAACGCGTCCGCGCTGTTCCTCGTGCTGCAAGCGCGCCGCATCGAGGCGGGACAGGAGGCTGGCCATATTGCCCAGGGAGAAACTGAAGAAGGCGATGCCGAGGACCATCACGGCGCAGGCATAGACCATCTGCGGTATCGTGGTCGGCACGATGTCACCGTAGCCGACCGAGGCCATGGTGGTGATCGCCCAGTAGACGGCCCGGCCGTAGCGCAGCCCCAGGCTTTGGGGCTGGGTCAGGGTCCCCAGCATGACCCAGCCCGTGGCGGTCCAGTGCAGAGCCAGAGGCAGGACGGCCGCCATGGCCAGCAAGCGGCCCATGGCCGGGCTCGGCAGGCCGAGATCGGCCAGGATTTGTGGGATGCGGAGCAAGTGTCTGACGGCGAGCAGTTTGATGCACCAGAGCGGCTCGGGGAAGACGCCGTCCAGACCGGCCAGCGACACCACGGGTAAGGCGACTGCCACGTCCATCGCGACGCTCACTGCGGCCAGATGCAGCCCCGAGCGGCGGGCCTGGTCGGAGCCGGCGGCGAAGGCGCGGAAAGCCTGCCAGGCACGGGGGCTGGCGCCGACGAGGAAGAGCACGTCAACCCAGAAGTCGGCCTCGGCCGGGAACGCTGGTAAGCCGAGCTTCATCGGCACCCAAAGGGCCGCCAACAGGGCCGTCATGAGGTCGGCGATGCCTACCCAGCCCAGGGCTGACCGGGCGGCGGTGGCGAGGGTTCGTTGTGGTGTTGGCGCGGTGCCAGGCAAGGGCTCAGGCTGAGTGGCCATCGTCAACTCCGGGGAGATCGTCTGCCTGCCGGTCACGGTGTCGGGGCTGCAGGTGGCACCCCTCAGGTCTGCACTGCCGGCACGGCCCTGGCCGGCTGTTCGTAGAGGACATCCTCGAGCAAGGCCACCATCTGCGGAATGTCGGCGACCTCCAGGAGGCCGAAGCAGAACAGCGACGGACTGTTTTCGTAGCGCTCGGCGCCCTCGATGAGATGCACCAGCGAGGCCACCGTGCCGTGGGCAGTGACCCGGCTGAACAGCTCAGGTTCCAGGGCTGCCGCGAGCAGCGCGACCACCGCCGCCACCTGCCCGTCACCGACCACCTCAAGCCGCGCTGCCTCCAGGGTTGTCGCGGCGTAGCGGGCGCAGGCCAGCACCTGGGCCACCTGCTCGCCGAGAAGGCGCAGGCCGACGGTCTCCAGCAGCATCAGAAGCTGCCAGTTCGCCGCGTTCTCGCCGGTGCCGAGGATGTCGGCGACGATCAGGCTCCCGGGCCGCTCCGAGCGCGCTTGGGCGCTCTGTGCCCGTCCGGCGTCGGCGAGGATCAGCGTCACCGGGCCAGCCGCGGCGCCGCGGCGCAGGGAGACCGGGACGGCCCACGGGCCGCAGCAGAGGACGGTGGTCCCGTCGGTGCTGTCGCCGGGAGCCGGCTGTGCCGCGGTTGCGGCGTACTGCGGCAGGCGGATGACGTCGACCAGCGCGCGGCGCAGGCGCCGCCGCGCCGCCGGCGTTTGCGGCGTGCGCAGGTGGGCCGCGAGCCGGCGCGCTCGCGTTGTGGCCAGGTGCTGCAGGGTCTCCTGGCGCTGCGGCAAGCCGACGCGGAGCTCGCTCTCCGGCAACACCTCGTCGGTACGCTTGAGATCCGTGGACGGCCCTGCCAGGCCCCAGTGCTTGGCGATGAAGCGGTAGAACGCCTGGCGGTTGTCGGCGCCATAGTTGTGCGTCCCGGGGTCTGTATTGCTATAGACATCGATACGATCCACGGCGCCAAAGGCGCGGTAGGTCGGCAGCAGCGCCTCGTAGATCACCGGTTTGGCGCGCTCGGTCTTGAAGCAGCAGTCGTCATCGGCATTGAGGATTTGCAGGAGCGGACGCGGGGCGAGCAGCGCGGTCATCTCCTGGTAGTCGAGCACCGTGGTCAGGTCGACCGGGACCTGTTCCAGGTCGCCGATGTCGTTGCGGCAGCCGACGCGGGCCCGGCAACTGGTGTAGCCCGCCACGGGTACGCAGAGGGTCACCCGCTCGTCCAGAGCGGCGGCGACGATGGTCTGCCAACCGCCCCCGGAGAGCCCGGTCACACCGACGCGGCTTGAATCGGCGTTGGGGTGGGCCAGCAGGAGGTCCAGGCCCTTGCTCAAGGCGAGGTAGAAGAGGCCGACACCGGCCAGGCCGGTCACGTTGAGCATGGCGATGTTGTTGTGGCAGGCATCGGCGCGCAGTTCGCCCATGCCGATGAACTCCAGGTTTAGCGCCAGGATCCCGCGGCGGGCGAGGTTGGCGCAGCGGATCTGCTTGTAGTCGATGGCCTTGCCGCCGGCATGGTGGCCGTTGGGATTGAGCACCACAGGGATGCGGCCGCGGCACTGGGTCGGCTCGTAGAGCAACCCAGGAATCCAGTAGTCGGGGTAGATCTCGTAGCGCAGTTTGCGGATCACATAGGACGGATCTGGGCGCAAGGTGCGGCCCCATACCACTCGCGCTGGCTGCTCGGCGATCCCGGCCGGGAAGCCCTTCAGGAAGACCTCGGCCAGAGCGCGCTGCCGCAGTCGTGGTCCGGCCTGCTGCCAGGCCGCTGGATCCGTTGGCGCCACGAAAGGCGGCAAGTGCCCCAGGAGGACCGCCTTGAGCAAGCCCTCGGCCTTATCCTGCAGGGGTTTCTGGGTCAGTACCGTGGTCCAGTCCATGGCCGCTCTCCAAGATGCACCATCGCCGCGTTGGCAGACGGTCCCTTCGGGATTCCGCCTCCTGTGAAACAAGAGCTCGCGGGGTGCAGGGCACCCGTGGACGCTCGCGCTCCAACCGCCTGACATGATCGGGCGGACACTGCGCCCCGCGGGGGCTGAAGGGGCGGGATGGGTGCACGGGGGCCAGCGCGACCCTTCAGGCCGCACCGTTGCGCGACCTTCACCCAGGCCGATGGCCTGGGTGAAGGGATACCGGCCCTGCAGGCCTCCGCGGCTACGCGATCTCGACCACCGTGTTGCGCCGGTGCGCCAGGTAGGCGTTCTCCAGCAGTTCGGTGAGCGCGATTCCGTCCTCGAGGCCGAAGTGGATCGGCGTGTCTTTGGTGCAGGCGTCGAGGAACATTGTCAGCGGCGCCGGCAGGGCCGGCGGCAGTTGGTTGGCCGTAACGAAGCCGTTGCAGAGGCCGTTGAGGCGCTTGCAGGCCACTTTCACCTCATTGCCGTTGGCGATGAAGGTGCCGTCGGTGCCGTAGATCTCGAACGCCCCCGGTGTGTTGAACGAGACGAAGCTGGTCTCGATGATGGCCACCGCCTTGTTCCGGAACTCGATGACGTTGACCGCGTTGTCTTCGACCGGCTTGTCGGTGAGCGTGTTGTAGATGGAGCTGATGCGGGCCGGCTTCCCGAGCAGGTAGCTGGCGGTATACATGGGGTGGCAACCGAGGTCCATCATGGCGCCCCCGCCGGCCGTGGCCTCGTCGTACCAGTAAGCCGGCAGCCAGTTGCCGGACGAGCCGTTGTGGCCGTTACGCAGTCGCAGCAGGCTGATCTGCCCCAGGACGCCCTCGTCGATTAGCCGTTTGGCGAACAGCGTCACCGGCGCGGTCCGTTGCGGCATGGAGATGAGGAACTTCACCCCCGCCTGGCGGACCGCGGCGGCGATCTCCTGGCACTCCTTGACGGTCGGCGCCATCGCTTTTTCCGTGAAGATGTGCTTGCCGGCGCGTGCCGCGGCCACCATCACCTCGCGGTGCAGGCTGGTGGGTGCATCGACGACGACCGCATCCACGTCGGGGCGTGCCAGGAGCTTACCCAGATCGGCTTCGGCGTCGACCCCGAGGGCTGCTGCCCACTCCTGGCCGCGGGCGGGTTGCTCGTCCCAGACCGCGGTGATCTTGGCGCCGTAGTCGCGCACTTGCCGGGCGTAGCCATCGGCGTGGACGTGCCACTTGCTGAGCATCGCAACGTTGAGCATACCTGACTCTCCTTTGCGGGCGCCCGCGTTACGGCCCCCGTGCCGTGACCGTAACCCCGCACCGGCGGCCGTCAAGGGCCGCGGTTGCATCTGCGGCGGTGGCGGGGTATCCTAGCGGCACCGCGTCCCGCCGGGCGGCAGGACGGCGGCGCAAGGGGACCATATGCTCTGGGTCGATACCACCCGCATCCTGGCGATCTTCGCCGTTGTCCTGCTCCATGTTGCGGCCTGCGTGGTGAGTAGCCCCGAGCAGTTCGGCAGCGCGCCGTGGTGGATCTGCAACGCCTACAACGCCTGCGGCCGCTGGTGCGTGCCCGCCTTCGTCATGCTGAGCGGCGCCCTCCTGCTGGCGGACAGCAAGGCCGAATCCCTGTCGGTGTTCTACCGGAAGCGCGCCTCGAGGTTGCTGCTGCCGCTGCTGTTCTGGTCGTTGTTCTACCTGGCGTGGACGTATCTGCGCGGCAGGCTGCTGGGCGAGGCGGTGACGCTGTCGTCCCTGGGCGGCCTGCTGCTGGCGGGCCATCCCTACTACCACATGTGGTTCCTGTACATGCTGATCGGCCTCACCTTCGCCACCCCGTTTCTGCGCATTCTGGTCAGGAACCTCGCGTCGCGCGATCTGGCGCTCTTCCTGGTGGCCACCTTCTGCATGTCGGCCGTGAACAGCCTCTACAGCAATTTCTGCTTCCGGGGTAAGCCGCTGTTCATCTTCTGGTTCCTGAGTTACCTGCCGTACTTCGTGCTGGGTCACGTCATTCGCAAGACCGCCTGGGCGCCGTCGCGGGCCCTGGCCCTGCTGGTCTTTGTCCTCTCGGCGTTGTGCACCGCCGGGGGCTGCTTCGCCATCGGTCGGGCGTACGGGTTGGAGAAGGGACTCTACTTCTACAGCCCGCTCAGCGTGACCATCATCCCGCTGTCGATCAGCCTCATGTTTCTGTTGAAGGACTGCCCCGTGCCTCTGGTCAACGCCTCCTTCACCCATACCGTTGCCGGTCTGGTGCTCGGGGTGTATCTGTTGCATCCCATACTTCTGGATGGGCTGCGTTACCTCGGCGTGAGTGCGCTGCGGGGCACGCCGCTGCTCACCGTCCCCCTGATCGCGCTGCCGGTGTTCGCCGGTGCCGCCGGAATCACCTGGGTGGCGCAGCGGATCCCCTACCTCCGCCGGACCCTCTAGGCGGCGGAACCCAGTTCCAGCAACCGCCGCCGCACCTCGGCGTCAGGGCGGACGGCCAGGGCCTGGCAGCAACTCTGCAGTTGGGCCGGCGACTTGGGCCCGATGACGGGCGTGACCGGGATGTCCTGTTCCAGCAGGTAGGCCAGGACCAGGGTCGAGACGGGCAGGCCGCTCTCCCGTGCCAGGGCTTGCAGGGCCGCCGCCACGCGCTGGTTTCCGGCCGTGTGGTAGAGCGACGACTGCAGCGCGGCTGGGTCCACTCCGGGGACCTCGCCGAGGAGCTTGCTGAAGAAGCCGTTGGCCTGTGCGGAGTAGGGCGCCGCGAGCAACGGGTCGGTACAGTGCAGCGCCGCCAGCGGTTCGTCCCAGGCCACCAGGGTTGGGTCAGCCGGCGGGCGCATGCAGCGCGAGCCGATACTCCACAGCATCTGGTTCGCCGCAAAGCCCGTCCCGCCACTGCGCCGGGCATGGACCTGTGCCGCATGGATACGGCTGGCGTGCCAGTTGGAGCAGCCGTAGGCGCGGATCAGCCCCTGCCGCACGCATTCCTCCAGTGTGTCAACCAGCGGCTCGACCGGCACCGTCGGGTCATCGCGATGCAGGTAATAGAGGTCGATGCAGTCCAGGCGCAGCCGGCGCAGGCTGCTCTCGAGATCGGCGCGGATGTGGTGCGGCGAGACCCGCGGCAGGTGCGCTGCAGCCAGGTCCATGTGGCAGCCCTTGGTGGCGACCACCCAGGCCTCGCGGTCACCCCGCGCGGCCAGGTAGTCGCCGAGGATCCGCTCGCTGCGCTGCAACTCGCCCGGTATCCAGTCGGAGTAGATGCGGGCGGTGTCGACGAAGTTACCCCCCGCGGCCTTGAAGGCGTCCAGCAGGGCAAAGCCCTCGGCCTCGCTGTAGCGCACGCCGAGGTCGGCCAGGCCCAGGCAGAGCCTGGAGACGTTGCGGCCGGTGTGGGGAAGAGGAACTGTCTGCATGGTGACCGCTCTCCGTGGGATCGCGACGGGCCGCTGTCCGCTCCGACTCCGGGAATCTACCGTGCGCCGAAGCCACCGCAAGGCAGGGCGCAGAGCGGTGTCAAGCCCTTCGACAGGCTCAGGGCCTGCGGCCACCGGCAGTCCAAAGCTTGGCCTGGCGGCCGCCGCGGTATGAAACCGAGTCCCGGCAGTAGCCGGACTCCTTGGACTGCGGCGGCTTGACGCCGCTTTCCTGCGGGGGCTGAATGTGACGCCCAAGGCCCTTTGCGGCACTAACGCGCGCGAATCATACGGATGGGGCCCGTGTTTTATTGGCCTTTGGGTCGCGTGCACTTTCTGTGAAGGGGCGCTACAGTCTCGTCGTTCGGTAGACTGTCGTTCTCGGCGGGTCACACCAAGAAGGAGTCAGGGCCATGACGAAAGTCCGTTCGTTCACCCTCATCGAACTGCTCGTGGTGATCGCGATCATCGCCATCCTGGCAGCCATGCTGCTGCCGGCGCTGGCGAAGGCCAGGGAGAAGGCCCAGGCCATCAGTTGTCTCTCGAACCTGAAGCAGATCGCCCTGGCCACCAAGATGTACTCCAACGACTACGGTCTGCGCATGCCGTACGCCCGCACCAAGTGCTGGGGCGACGACCCGAACCCGGCCCTCAACGACCGCGTCTCGGTGATCGTGAAGGTCTACGGCTACGTCAATGACAAGAACGTGTTCGAGTGCCCCTCGGCGAGTGGACCGAACAACTGCGGCGCCGGCGGCGGCACCAGCATTGCCCACCATGCCATCGATGATGCCGTCAATGCGAACTTGTTGCCGCGCCCGTTCAATCTGCGTTACGGCTTCGTTGAAGACGCCGTGGCCAACTCCCGGAAGGAAGGGGCGTACATGGAGCCCTCGGCCACGGTGATGTCCGGTGACTCCAGCGGTTACATCGGCCAGACCCGTCTTGCCTCTTCGGCGCGCTGCGCCAACTACGGGAGTCCCTGCGGTTCGCTGCAGACGATCCCCGATGATGCCAGTCGCCACAGCCGCGGCAGCAACGTCGCCTTTGTCGATGGTCACGCTGCCTGGACCGGCGCTCTGCAGTGCCTGGCCCTGCGCATCACTCCCTGACGCCGCCGTTCGGCGCCTGGCGCCCACGCCCCTGCTGCACGCGATACCGCGCGCGGAACCCGCGGATGGGGCCCGCGGTTTATTGACCTTTAGGTCGCGTGCATTTTCTGTGAAAGGGCGCTACAGTCTCGCCGTTCGGTAAATTATCGTGTCCAGAGGTCGGTCTTATCGGGTCACACCAAGAAGGAGTCAGGAGCATGAAGAGAGTCCGTTCGTTCACCCTCATCGAACTGCTCGTGGTGATCGCGATCATCGCTATCCTGGCAGCCATGCTGCTGCCGGCGCTGGCGAAGGCGCGGGAGAAGGCCCAGGCCATCAGTTGCGTCTCGAACCTGAAGCAGGTTGCTCTGGCCACGAAGATGTACTGCAATGACTACGGCAATCGTATGCCGTACGCCGTCACGCAGTGTGCGGCTGGCGTCCCCGCGGCCGGCATGGTGGATGACCGCATCTCGGTAATCGTCAAGATCTATAGCTAGAGCCTTTCCCAAAAGCCTCTGACGGCGTAGTGCCGCCGGGATGGTATCATGGTTCGGCGACCCCGGAGGTCCGTTTTCGGGCATGACCCGGGCCGTCTGCCCCGTCTCAGGCGGTGTTTGGCCAAGTACTGCG
>CAILUI010000157.1 GCA_903837355.1 uncultured Victivallales bacterium | reverse complement strand
GGTCACCGGCACGGTGAAAGCGTGAGAGCGTGATTGCGTGAGGGTTACGGCGCGTGTGCCGGCCGTCTGCCACGAATCCACGCTTTCACGTTCTCACGCGCTCACCCGTAGCGGGAACCGCGATCTTGGAACAGCCCTGGTTGGGAGATGGGGCTATGGTGCTCGTCAGCGTTCCGAGTCCGGGGTATAGTTGAGCGTGCCGTCCGGTTCAGGGAACTGCTGACGGCGGGTACCGCGGCCGTCGTGGGCTGTGGAGTGGAGCAGGAAGCGGGGTGCGTCGTGAGACGTTGGCTGTGGGTCCTCGGGATGGTGATGTGGCTGACGGCCGTACGGGCCCAGGAGGTTCCGGCGCCCGCCGCCGCGCTGGCGCCGGACGGGCCAGCGGCAGCGCCTGCCGCGGCCATCCAGGTCGTTTCCCCACAGGCCGTTTCCCCAACGGTCTCCACGGCGGCGCCCCTAGGCGAGGTGCAGCGGTATTTCGCTGACCGCGTCAGCGCCGTCGGCAGGCGGCTGGCCGACCACCATGCCGGGCTGGCGCGGCCGTTCGCGGGCATTGCGCTGTGGCGGTTTCTGGCTTTCGGCGCTCTGGTCCTGTTGACGCTGACGGCCGGGGCGCTGGCCAGTTGGGTACTACGTACCTTCGGAGCCCGGTTGACGGCCAGGACGGCGTGGCGTTTCGACGACCTGGTGGTGGTCGGGGCGGCCGAACCGCTGCGTCTGGCGGTCCAGGCCGCGGGGCTGTGGGCCGCGCTGATGCTCCTCGTCGTCGACACCGCCCCCCGTTTCATCGTGGTGTCATGCACCCGTCTGGCCATGGCCGTCGTCGCCAGCGCGGCACTCTGGTACCTATACCGCCTGGTGGATATCGTCGAGCACTCCTTGCGCGGCCTGGCCCAACGCACCGAGAGCGAACTCGATGACACGGTCGTACATGTCATCCGCAAGGCCCTGCGGGTCATCCTGTTGGCCGTCGGCATTGTCTTCATCGGCAACAACGTCCTCGACTGGGACATCACCGCCCTGCTGGCCAGCGCCGGGGTGGTCGGCCTGGCGGTGGCGTTCGCCGCTCAGGACACGATCGCCAACCTCTTTGGCACGTTGATGGTGCTGATCGACCGGCCTTTCCGCATCGGCGAGCGCGTCATCATCGACGGGGCCGACGGCCCGGTGGAGTCCATCGGCTTCCGGAGCACCCGCATCCGCACGCTGGACGGCCACCTGGTCACCCTGCCCAACAAGGCCGTGGCCGACGCCAAGGTCGAGAACGTGGGGCGACGCGCCAGCATCAAGCGCGTCATGAAGATCGGCGTCACCTACGACACGCCGGCGGCGAAGGTCGGCCGGGCGGTGCAGATCATCCGCGACGTCCTGGCGCAGCACCGCTGTCAGAGCCCCGACTTCCCGCCGCGGGTGTACTTCAGCGAGTTCGCGGACTGCGCGCTGACCATCTTGGCCATCACCTGGTTCCAGTCCAATGACTACTGGGACTACCTTGCCTGGTGCGAGGAAACGAACCTGGAGATCATGCGGCGCTTCGAAGCCGAGGGCATCGAGTTCGCCTTCCCCACCACCACCGCCTACCTCGCCGGCGATCCCAAGCGGCCCTTGGTCGTGACCCACCGCGACGCGGCCGAACCGGCGCGCTAGCCCAACTTACGCACTCCACCGAGCCAGAAGGGCTGGGGAACTTTATTTTCTCGCACGAGTCGCGGTCGGTTTGTGCCTGGGGCAACTCGTCTCGTGCGTAGCGTAGTTACGATAAAGCGACTTG
>CAILUI010000156.1 GCA_903837355.1 uncultured Victivallales bacterium | reverse complement strand
CAAGTCGCTTTATCGTAACTACGCTACGCACGAGACGAGTTGCCCCAGGCACAAACCGACCGCGACTCGTGCGAGAAAATAAAGTTCCCCAGCCCTTCTGGCTCGGTGGAGTGCGTAAGTTGGGCTAGTGATCGTGGGGGCGATGGTCGTGCTCTTCCGCCGCATGCCCACCGCCTACCTGCCCGACGAGGACCAGGGGATCATGATGGTGCAGGCCATGCTGCCGGCGAACTCGACCCTCGAACAGACCAAGGCGGTCCTGGTGCAGGTCCGGGACTACCTTCTGACGGACGAGAAGGAGGCGGTCGACTCGGTGATGATGATCGCCGGCTCCAGCTTCTCGGGACGCGGGCAGAACTCGGGCATGGCCTTCGTCAAACTCCGGGACTGGGGAGTCCGCCAGCGCCCCGACCTCAAGGTTGGCGCCGTCGCCGGGCGGGCCATGGGAGCGTTCTCGAAGATCCGTAACGCAATGGTCTTCGCCTTCGCGCCGCCGGCGGTCCTCGAGCTGGGTATGGCGAAAGGCTTTGATTTCCAGTTGCTCGACCGCGGTGGCATGGGCCACGCCAAGCTGATGGCTGCCCGCAACCAGCTTCTCGGTATGGCGGCACAGGAGCCGGCCCTGACCAAGGTCCGCCCCAATGGCCTGGAAGACGTCCCCGAATACCGTGTCGACGTCGACTGGGAGAAGGCCGGCGCCTTGGGCGTGCCGATCACCGCGATCCACAACACCATCTCCGCGGCCTTCGGCAGCGCCTACGTCAACGACTTCATTCAAGGCGGGCGCGTGAAACGGGTGTACGCCCAGGCCGATGCGCCCTACCGCATGTTGCCCAGCGACCTGGAGCGGCTCTACGTGCGCAACAACATGGGCAAGATGGTGCCCTTCGCGTCGTTCGCCTCGGGGCACTGGAGTTCCGGCTCGCCCAAGCTCGAGCGTTTCAACGGCTTCCCGTCCATGAACATCGTCGGCGAGTCGGCGCCCGGGCGCAGTTCCGGTGAGGCGATGGGGGCCATGGAAGGCTTCGTGCGCAAGTTGCCCCAGGGCGTCGGCTTCGACTGGACCGGGCTTTCCTTCCAAGAGCGCCAGGCCGGCGCTCAGACCGCACCGCTCTACGCCTTTTCCATCCTCGTGATCTTCCTTTGCCTGGCGGCCCTTTACGAGAGTTGGCCCATCCCGATCTCGATCCTGCTGGCCTTGCCCCTGGGAGCAATCGGCGGCATGATTGCCTCGACGATGCGTGGGCTACCGAACGACGTCTACTTCCAACTCGGGTTGCTGACCACGCTCGGCCTGACCACCAAGAATGCCATCCTGATCGTCCAGTTCGCCAAGACCAGGGTGGAGGAGGGGATGGGGCTGATCGAGGCGACCATGGAGGGCGCGAAGCTGCGGTTGCGCCCGATCGTCATGACCTCGCTGGCCTTCGGCTTCGGGGTGCTGCCGCTGACGCTGGCCAGCGGCGCCGGAGCGGGCGCGCAGAAGGCGATCGGCACCGCGGTGCTGGGGGGAGTCGTGACCTCGACCTTCCTGGTGACGCTCTTCGCGCCGCTCTTTTATGTATTGATCCAGCAGGTCTTCGGCAGACGCCGCCTACCCGCCGCGGCCCCCGCCTCTGAGACCCATTCCGCGGGAGGCCACTGAGATGAGCAAACACGCGTCCATTCCGCTGCTCGTGCTGGCCGCCGTCGTGGGCGGCTGCAGCCTCGCCCCGAAGTACGTCCGGCCGGCGGCCCCGGTGCCGAGCGCCTGGCCGACCGGCGCCGCCTATCCCGACGGCGCGGCGGCCGCCCCGGTGCCGAGCGCGCCCGCCCAGCGCTGGCAGGACCTCTTCCCCGACGCCAAACTGCAGCAGGTCGTCGAGTCGGCCCTGACCCATAACCGCGACCTGCGCCTGGCCGTCCTGAACGTCGAGCGGGCCCAGGCGCTCTATGGCATCCGTCGCGCCGAGTTGCTGCCCGTGCTCGAGGCCCGCGGTACCGGCAGCCGGCAACGGCAACCGGCGGACCTCTCGGCCAGCGGCGAACGCGCCACCGTGCAACAGTACGGGGTCAATCTCGGCGTCATCGCCTGGGAACTCGATTTCTTCGGGCGTATCCGCAGCCTGAAGAACCGGGCTCTGGAGGAGTACCTGGCCACGGAACAGGCCCGCCGCAGCGCCGAGATCGTGCTGGTCTCCGCCGTGGCCAATGCCTACCTGACGGCGACGGCGGCGCGCGAAGGCCTGCACCTGGCCGAGTTCACCTTGGTGGCCCAGCGCAGTGCCTACGATCTGATCAAACGCCGCTATGACGGGGGCCAGGTGCCGGAACTGGACCTCTATCGGGCCCAGACCCAGGTCGACAGCGCGCGGGGTGACGTCGCCCGCTTCACCCAGTTGGCGGCGCTCAGCGACAATGCCCTGCAGGTGCTGGTCGGCGCCCCCGTTCCGGACGAGTTGCTGTCGCCGGCGTTGGACCAGGTCACCCCGCCCCGTGAGCTCGGCGTCGGCGTCCCCTCCGACGTACTCCTGCGGCGGCCCGACGTGCTGCAGTCCGAAGCCCTGCTCCGGGCGGCCCATGCCGACATCGGCGCTGCCCGCGCCGCCTTCTTCCCACGTATCTCCCTGACCGCCGCCGCGGGTACCGCCAGCGGCGAACTCTCCGGACTCTTCGGCTCGGGGTCGGATACCTGGAGCTATGCACCGCAGGTGGTGCTGCCGATCTTCGACGCGCGCACCTGGTCGGCAAGCCGCGCCGCCAAGGTACAGCAGGAGATCGCCGTGACCCAGTACGAACGGGCGATCCAGGTGGCCTTCCGCGAGGTTGCTGATGCCCTCGCTCAACAGGGCACGGTGGGGGAGCAGGTGGCGGCGCAGCAGTCCCTCGTCGACGCCACTGCCGCCAGCCAGCGACTGGCCGAGGTCCGCTACCGTGGTGGGATCGACAGCTACCTGACCGTTCTCGACGCCCAGCGCTCGCTCTACGCTGCTCAGCAGGCCCTGATCAGCCTGCGCCTCGCCCGCCTGACCAACGCGCTGACGCTCTACAAGGTCCTGGGCGGGGGGTGACAGGGCTGTTCCAAGATCGCGGTTCCCGCTACGGGTGAGCGCGTGAGAACGTGAAAGCGTGGATTCGTGGCAGCCGGCCGGCACACGCGCCGTAACCCTCACGCAATCACGCTCTCACGCTTTCACCGTGCCGGTGACCAACACCGATGGTCGTTGGGAAAACGGAACCGCCCTGGGGGGGTGACCGGTACGGTTGACTTCGGCGCTGGTCGGCGCCACATTCTACGCGTGCCGCAGGCCGCGCCGCCGGCCCGGACGACGGGCTCCCGGCTGCCGGCCCTCCGTGCGCGGTCCTCACCGTCATAGCGAGGGTGCCCTCATGAGCGACGACAGCTTGCCCATACCCAGCGCACCGCCCTCGACGCCCGCCGTGACGCGCGTCGGCCTCGACCGACCGGCGCCCTTCCGCAGCGTCGCCTCGTGGGTGCTGTACGACCTGGCAAACACGATCTTCTCGATGGGGGTCGTGTCGGTGTACTTCTCGCTCTGGATTCGGGACGGCGTCGGCGCTGAACGCGCGGACTCCGTCTACGGCGTCATCACCGGGGTCTCGATGGGGATCATCTTCGTCCTCTCGCCCCTGCTGGGCGCCATGAGCGACCGTGCCCGCCGCCGTATGCCCTTCCTCATCGTGAGCACGGTGCTGTGCGTGGCGCTGACGCTGCTGTTGGGCCGAGTCGGGCACTGGGGCACGATTGTCGCCTTTGTGCTGGCGAATGCGGCCTATCAGGCGGGCCTGCAGTTCTATGACTCGCTGCTGGTCGAGGTGACGACCGAGGAGAATCGGGGACGTATCGGCGGCATCGGTGTGGGCATTGGTTACCTCGGCTCGTACATCGCGGTGGCGCTGGGCCTGCTGCTCGACACCACGGACAAGACGCTCGTGTTCACGCTCATCGGCATCGCCTTTCTGGCCTTTTCGATCCCCTGTTTCCTCTTCGTGCGCGAACGCGGCAACCCGCACCCCGGCAAGGTCTTCGATCCGCAGGTGATCGCTTCGAGTCTGGTCGAGACGGTCCGGACCCTACGCGCCGGGAAACGTTTCCCCGGCCTGCTGCGTTTCCTGATCGGGCGGGTGTTCTATACCGACGCCATCAACACCGTGATCTCGGTGATGACGCTCTACGCGGTGAACGTGGCCGTCGGTGTGGGGCGTGATCCGGTGGCGGCGGAGCGCACCGCCCAACTGGTGATGATGTCAGCGATCACCTTCGCCGTGATCGGCGGCTTCGTCTGGGGCTGGATCGTTGATCGTATCGGCCCGAAGCGCACCCTCAACATCGTCCTCGGCCTATGGCTCGTTACCCTCAGTCTGTCCAGCGCCATGGGGCTGTTCAGCCTGCCGATCGCGGTCCTCTGGGTGGTGGCCGCACTGGCCGGTGTCGCCCTGGGCGGCGTCTGGAGTGCGGACCGGCCCCTGATGCTGCGCCTCACCCCCCCCGATCGCATCGGCGAGTTCTATGGACTCTACGGCATGGTCGGGCGCTTCTCGGCCATCACCGGGCCGCTGATCTGGGCGGCCGTCACCGCCTTCACCGTGGGCCGCCTGGGGATGCCGGTCCATGTCGGCCAAGGCTATGGCGTGCTCGCGCTCCTGGGCATGATCCTACTCAGTGCATGGATCCTGCGCGGCGTCGACGATACGCCGCGCGACTGGCAGGCCTTGAACGCACTCTAGCCGCTGAGCCGCTGGCCTGCGGCCGGGTCTCGGGTCTCGGCTCACGGCCTGCAAGACCAGCCCTCTGTAAGACCCCCGACGTTCAGGGCCGGGTGTACTCGCGGATCAGGTCTTCCGGCGCGAGGATGCGGCCGGGACGGCTGGATCGTACCAGCCGCCGTCGCCGGCACCTTCGATGACCAGGCCGCCGTGGTTGCCGCCCGGGTGCACATTCCCCGAGTACACCCCGGGTGCCAGGTGGACGGTCCAGCCGGCACCGATCTCCGGATAGCGGTCGAGCGGCGCCTGCACGTGCAGCATCGGCGCCGCTACGACGCGCAACACGGTGTGGGTGCGGCCGCTACTCCCGAGGCCCAGGGCGGTCTCGGTGCCATCGCCGTTGCGTGCCTTGGCTGCGAACGTGTAGGGTGTTCCCGTCGCCAGACCGGTCACGGTCGTGCTGCCCCAGGCGGCGGCGGTCCGCCACACGGCCAGCACGCCGACAGTCCCGTCGCCCTGCACCCAGGCGCCGCCGCGGCCCCCGACACGAGCACATGCGAGCCCGCCCAGGCAGCACCGGCTGCCAGCAGCGCCGCCACCCACCCGAACCGCCATGCCCGTCGCATCATGATCTGTCTCATCGTCAGAAGCTCCTACCTGCTCCGACGCGCCCGTGTACACGCGCGTCGTTCAGTCATACCAACGGCTCGCGAGACCGCTCGCCTCCAGCAGTCCCCCGGATCTTACGGGGGCGGGAACGTCTTTCTGGAAGAAACAATCCCCAGCCGCCTGTCTGCGGCAGCGCTGTTTCAGTCTGCCGGGCAGCACCGCAATCCCGGGTTCGGAAGTCCGCGGCGGCCTCATTGCCGCCGCCGCGCCGAGGCTGTACGTTCAGGCCGGTGGCTGGCTTTGGCAGCGGGTCTGCCAACCGCACAGCCGATTTGGCACACCTCGCCAGGCGTTTCGTAGTGCGGGCCTTTGGGTTGCCAGCGCCGATGAGGTCGGGTGTCCCGTTCATACGTGGGGGAGATGGCCATGGCACTATGCCGCGGACCGGGGGTGGGTGTGCTGGTCGCTTTGGCCATGGCCGTCGCCACGCCGGGATGGCTGACGCTAACGGCGGCTGCCGCGGACCCGGTGGTGGGTGTCCCGGAGATACTGGGGCAGCTCAATCTGGCCGTGCCCCGCGACCCGCAGCGGGTTGCCGGTGCGGCCGCGGAGCCGGTGACGTTCGCCTGGCAGTGTGGGGACCGCACCTACCCGCTGGCGGGGCTGGAGCTGAAGCGCTCCGACCCACCGTTGACACTGACCTTCCCGGCCCCTCGCGCCGGCGCCGCGCTGACGCTGGAGCTGCGCGAGTTCCGTCGGGTCGAGGACGGCCGGGTGGCGTATCTGGTGGAGGTCAACGGTCAGCGCCTGCACTTCCGCAACCGCCGGTACGAGGGCGCCAGCCCGTCCAGCGCCTTCATCGACATCCCGCCCGGCCTGGCGGGCCAGGGCCCGCTCAGCATCCGGCTGACGAACCGCTGTGACACCCCCATCTGCTTCTCGGCGGCGATCCTCTATGACGATCTCGAGGGCTACTCCCGGCGCGAAGGGCTGCTGCAGCCGCTGTATGTCGGACCGATTGTCGATGGGGTGCTCGACGACCAGGCCAGGCTGGCGCACATCCGTGCCATCCTCCCCGATACGGCCGAGGTCAAGCCGCTGTTCAGCCTCTGTTCGCTGGCGGTGGCGCACTGGTCACCGGAGATCGTTGCCGCCAAGCTGGATCGGGTGCTGGCCATCGCCCGCGATCTGAACATGAAGGCCGAGATTCAGGCGATCACCTGGTGGGGCGGCACGCCGGGCGGCTGCGATGGGGTCGGCGGACGCTGGAACGACGTGACCTACCAGCAGGTGACCTACGTGCCCAGCACGGGCGAGTTCGGGCTTTCCGTGCCGAACGTCTGGAGCAACACGCCCTGGCTGACTCCCGGCAACCCGCGCTACAATGCCTTCAAGGCGGACTGCTTCGCCCGCTTCGGGCGGCTGTTGCGCGACCGCTACGACCGCGATCCGGCCGCCTTTCCGGTGCTCGGCATCGTCCTGGATAACGAGCCGACATACTGGGCCGGGGGCAATCCCGGTGTGGCGGCGGACCAGGTGGCGGACTTCAACCCGGCCATGGTCGCCAAGGCGCGCCAGCAGGGGGTGACCCTGGACCCGCAGGACGGCCTGGGGGCGGCCGAGAAGGCCTTCCTGCGGCGTAGTCTCCTCGACTACAACCGCGAGATGAACGCCGGCCTCCGGCGCGGGTTGGGCGAGGGGGCGCTGGCCGAGCGGGTCTTTACTCACACCTTCATGGCGACCGTCAACGGGCTCTTCGAGAATTACCTGCAGGCCACGGACATGGGCGTGATCCGCGACGGGCGCCTGGGCGGCGAGTGGAACGCCTGCATGGCCCTGCTGCCGATCCTCGAACAGCACCGCGAGCTGGGCATCCCGGCGGGGATCAACTGGGAGCTTGGCGGCGCGGGGTCCATCGTCGCCGAGTTCCCGATTGCCTACGCCATGGGCTGCGACCACCTGACGCTGTTCAATATCGCCGACGAGCGGCTGGCGGAGATCGCCCCCTCGCTGCAGGGCGGCTGGCGGGAGATCAAACCATCGCCCTGGCGCCAGACGCTGTTCGCAACCGACCGTTTCCGGACCGGTGAGGCGGCGCTCGGTAAGGTCTTCGTGGAAACCCAGGGCGTGGTGATGGAATCCTGGCCGGGGCAGACGTTCGGGGTCCGTGCCGAGACCAGCGGGGTGTCGGGCCGTGCCCTCATGCGTTTCCGGAGTCAGGAGCTGACCGGCCGGCCGACCTTCGGCAGTCTGGCGCTCAAGTACGACGCGCGCGCCTTTGTCTTCGACTTCAAGAAGGGGGGCAGTGTGGACAACCCGGACGGCTACCTGGCGGTCCGCGCCGGGACCAGCCGGGACACGCTTACCGAGGTCGACCGCATGTTCAACAACAGCAAGCGGGCCGGCGACAGCGTCGACCTGAGCCTCGTGGCCGGGAACGCGGCGGAGGTGTGGGTGGAGTTCGAGTTCCACGCCGTCGGCTTGCCCGGCTGGGTCATGCTGTTTGAGGTGGAACTGGAGCAGCCCTGGGCCGACGAGGATCTGCTGTACACCAACCGGAGTTACCGTGCGGACCGGCTGCGCTGCGAGAGTTCGGTCGTCGGCTGGCGCGCGGATGCCTACTGGGCCCTGGCCCGCGCCACCGAGGACGCGGCGGCCTGGCCCGCGGGGGATGCGGACCGCGACGGCCTGCGCTCCGCTGGCGAGCTCTTTGCCGCCGGCTCGTACCGGCAGGCTTACCAGGCGGTCCGCGCCATCGTCGAGCGTCGGGCTCCGCCGCCGGCTCTTCCCCTCTGGGCGCCCTTGTCCGAGCGCCAGGAACGCGGCGAACTCGGGGGCGCAGACGCCGCCCACGTCCGCTTCAATCCCTATGACCTTGGGTACTGCGACGCGGTGGTCAAGCTGGCTCCGGATGCCATCATCAGCCTGGAGGAGAATGGCGCCCGCCGCCAACCGGTCGCTCCCGGGGAACTGCGGGCCGGCGATGATGTCACCCTCGAGATCCGGCAGCAGGTGGCCGTCAGCGTGCTGGCCCGCCGCGGCAGCGCTTCCGGAAAGGTGCTTGCCTGTACGGCCATGACCCCGTATGCCATGCCGCTCCTGACCCTGGAAGGCCAGCCGGAACGCGCGCTCAGTTACGCGGCGAGGATCGCCTTGGGCGAGGCCTTCAAGGGCTGGCGAGTCGGCTGCCAGCCCGCCCAGGTCGGCGACGTCCTGAACACGCGCTGGAACCCGGAGACCGGGCGGATCGTGGACCTCGAACGGCGCTGATGGGGCCGGGCAGCAGAGGCTCTGGCGGAGTAATGCCTCGGTGAAGTCCGCCGTAGCCGGCTTTGCGGGGACGCTTTGGAGGGCGAATCCTGCTGTCCAGCAGGACCTGCGCGCAGGCGGTGAGCCGTCTCCCGGCGAGGGCCGCAGGATGCGGCCTCGGCTCAGCGGGGCATACGCCCCCGTGGAGCTTCGCCCTCCATGGGCGCGCCCAGCGGCTCGCGAGGCCGCTCGCCCGCCATTGGCGCGCACAGCAAGCCTGGTGGTGCGGCGAACACAGAACAACGGACTTGCCGGACGGCACACTAGGCTGGGCTGCCGTAGGCCGCAAACTCGCGGATGCAGGGGGGCTCGACGCTCTCCTCCAGGTGCAGGCTCAGTGAACGCACCTCGACCGGCGTCAGGCGCTCGATGCGCTTGTGCCCGATGCAGGTGCCGCGCGCCAGCGTCTTCCAGCCCGCCGCGGTCTCGCCCTCGATCCGATAGCGACGCACGCGCTCGCCCGCCGCGATGTCCTCCATCAGCACCAGGCTGTCCACCCGTCCGGGAGCCGCCAGTGGCAGGTCGAGGCGGCTGCCGTGGCCCGCGCTGCGTCCCAGGCAGGTTGCGAACTGGGCGCGAACCGCCTTGCCGAAGGCCTCGAAGTGCCGGGCGTCGGCGTCGGGTACCAGCCCGCGCGCGTCGATGACCATGCCGAGCAGGAGGTTCGAGTTCCGGCCGACGCTGAGGTAGTAGCGTTCCAGCAGATGCTCGACCGAGTAGAGGTGCTGGTCCTCGCCAGCGCGCCAGAACCAGCCCCCCTGAAAGGCCTTATGCTGGTCGCGGTTGGGCATATCCGACTCCGCCGGCGCCCAGATCGTGCCGTCCGGGTCTCCGCCCAGATCCAACTGCTCGGCTACGCCGTCGGCCGCGCTCAGGGTGTTGGTTGTGCTCCAGCAGGGATAGGGGGCCTCGGCGCGCTCGTTGCCGACCCAGCGCAGCAGTGGGCAACCGCGCGGGCCCTGGAAGACCACGGCGCCGGGTTGCAGCTTCAGCAGCAGGGGCGGCAGGTCGGGGCCGCCCTTGGACGGCGGCAGCACACCGCCGTCGAACCAGAGCTCGAAGAGTTCGCCGTAGTTCGTCCACAGCTCGGTGAGTTGCTGTTCCACCACCGCGTTGTAGCTGGCCTGGTCCTCGCGGTTGCCCGAGCGCACGACGCCGGGATTGTCCACATTCAGGAAGGCGTTGCAACTGGCGCTGGCATAGAGTCCGGGGCGCACGCCTTGCCGGTGGCAGGAGGCGACGAAGTCGCGCACGATGTCCCCTTGGCCCTGTCGCCAGCTCGTGTTGGCCACGCTGTAGGCGTGGGCCTGGGTCGGCCACAGCGAGAACCCCGAGCAATGCTTGGCCACCAGCACCGCGTAGGTGGCGCCGGCGCTGCGCGCGGCGGCGACCCACTGGTCCGTATCCAGAGCGCGCGGTTGGAACACCTCGGGGCTGGGCGTGATCCCCCACTGCTGGCGGAAATCGTAGGTAGGCTCAAAGGTCTGCACATCGAGATGGATGATGACTCCGATCTCGCTGTCGGCCCAGGCTACATGGCCGGGAGTGGGCCGTGGTCTCTTCACTGTGTCCATCGCCGTACTCCGTGTCGCGACCATGACGCGGCAGCCTCAAGGCTGCGGACCATACCATGCCACCGCCAATGTACCGCCCCCGCGGCGCGGCCGCCCGGCTGCCGCACCCTCAATGCTACGATCTTCCCCGTTCGGCGCCCTCCCGGTCACGATGGGCCTATGCATCTTCGGCTCGACTCCGGGCGAGTGGCACTACGACGCTGGGAACTACCCCGGCCTCAGGTTCAGCGACGAGCCGGACTCCGAGCGCATCCCCCGGTTCCTCTCTGCACCTTGCCCCGTGGCTGGATATCGCCAGGGTGGCTGGATACGACCAGCCCACCGGGCGATATCCAGCCAAGTCCCCGCGGCGGCGGGGTCCCAGCCCGGCGCCGCGTCCCTGTCGTCCAGGAAACTTTGCGGCGGCCAGACGGACTGCAATGGCCAGTACCGCTGCGCGATCAGACTCCTATGCAGGCCGCGCTGGCGGCCTCTGCGGCCACAGATCCGGAGGCTTGGCACGGTATCTGCCATGAAATGCCTCGCGTCGACGGATCGGAGTCGTTCAGGCCGAGGAAACAGAAGAAGAGAAACGGAAGGACGGAAGGTGCACTTGAGAACCACGAATTACCCTGAGTCTGCCGCGGGCAGGACCGCCATGCCCGCTGCCCCCAGCGCCCGCGGCGCGGGGCTGGTGCGCGAGGCACTGACCCTGCTGCCGGCCGTCCCTGCGCTCGCCCTCGGAGCGCTGGGCGGCGTCGCCTGCCTCGCCCCCAGCACGGCGCAAGCCGACATCGTGATGAGCCCGATCATCGCCGGCCTCCCGCTCACGCTTCCCGCTACCCTCGACGGCCTTTACATCGACGTGGTCACGGGAGTCTCCAGTTCGTTCGCGGGTGTTGTTCCTGGGTGGGACCTCGACCCCTATGCTTCCAGTGGCCTATTTTTCTACGCGGAACTTCCCATGGCCTATCCCGCCGGTACCCGGCCTGGCAGCCTCGACAGCGGCATGTCCGTGGGTCCAGCGAGTACATTCGCCAGCAATCCCGGCTGCATCTTCGGCTCGAATCCGGGCGAATGGGACTACAACGCCGACAACTACTTCGGCTTCCGATTCAGGAACGAGGCGGACGCATCGACCCATTACGGCTGGGGGCAGATCCATGTGGGTGCGGTCGTCACGGATCGCCAACTCACCGCGCTCTACTACGAGAACACGGCCGCCACGGCCATCGCCGTCGGGGCTACCGGCGTCGTCCCGGAGCCCTCGTCGGCGGCGCTGCTGGCCGCCGGCGCAGCCGGGCTGGCCGCCTTCCGTCGCCGCCGCAGTGGCACCTGAGGCCAACGGCGCGTGCAGACCAGGGCCCGCCGCCGCCAGCCGCGCGGCGGCGGGCCATTCAGGGCGTGGTTGGGGCATGCTCCCTTTCGCCCGGTGGCGATGGCGGTGCGGGGGCGCAGCGCCACCCGCCGTCTGCAAGGTGTTACCTTTGGCAGGTGTTTTTTGCGGGAGCGAGATCGATGGCTGACAAGCAACCTCCCGTGGCGCCCCGCCGCCGGGTCCTGGTGATCGGCTGGGATGCCGCCGACTGGGCCATCCTGAACCCGCTGCTCGATGCGGGGCGCATGCCGCACCTGGCGCGCCTGGTGGCGGCTGGGGTGGTCGGCAATCTGGCCTCGCTGGCCCCCTGCCTTTCGCCGCTGCTCTGGACCTCGGTAGCCACCGGCAAGACGGCCGACAAGCATGGCATCCTCGGCTTTGTCGAAGCGAGTGCCGAGGGCATGGGGACCGTTCCGGCGCAGAGCCACAGTCGCCGCTGCAAGGCGCTGTGGAACCTGCTCGGCGAGCACGGACTGCAGTCCTGCGTGATCGCCTGGCCGGTTTCGGATCCGGCCGAAGCGATCTCTGGGGTCTATGTTTCCGAGCGCTTACTGGAGACGCTGGTGGAACGGCCCGAGCAGCGCGCGGCGTTGCCCGCAGGCTGCGTCTACCCGGAGCGCCTGACCCCCTTTGTCGCCGCCCTGCGACTGCACCCGGGCGAACTCACGGCGGCGGATCTCGAGCCTCTGCTACCGTCCAGTGCCGAGATCGACGTGAGGCAGGATCCGCGGCCGGCACGTCTGGCGCGGCACTACGCCCGCTGCGTGACGGTGCATGCCGTCGCCACCGCCGCCATGGCGGCTGAACCCTGGGATTTCTTCGCCGTCTACTATGAGATGCTGGACCGTGTGGGGCACGATTTCATGCCCTACCGGGCGCCGCTGCTGGCAGGGGTCTCAGCCGAGGATCAGCAGCGTTACGGGGGGGTGGTGGAGGCGGTCTACGAATTCCACGATGCGCTCCTGGGTCGCCTCGTGGAACTGGCCGGGGCGGAGACCACGGTGATCCTGCTCTCCGACCATGGCTTCCAAGCGGGGGCGCGGCGACCGCCCTACCGGCCCCGCGCGGCGGCCGGGGTGGCGGCGGACGGGGCGGACTGGCATCGGCCCCTGGGGGTGCTGGCGCTGCGCGGCCCCGGCCTCAAGTGCGATGAGCGCCTCTACGGGGCCTCGCTGCTCGATATCACGCCGACCGTGCTGGCCCTGTTCGGCCTGCCGGTCGGGCTGGACATGGACGGGCGTGTCCTGCTGGGCGCCTTCGCGGCGGCGCCGACGGTCACGACGGTCGCTTCCTGGGAAGACGGGCCGTGGCCGCGGCAACCGGCCGCGGCAGCGACGGACGTCGAGGCGCGGGCGGTCGCCGTGCGCCAGTTGGTGGCCCTGGGCTATCTGGCGGCGGACGCCGCGGTGGGTAGCGCGGCCGCCCTCACGGCGCAGCGCGAGGCCCTCTTCAACCTGGCGACGGTCCACCTGCACCACGGTCGGCCGGCGACGGCGCTGCCGCTGTTTGAGCGACTGTGCGAGTTGGAGCCCTATCTGGCCCGCTACGAGATCGCGCGGCTGCACGCGCTGTCCCGCCTGGGGCGCCAGGCCGAGGTGCTGGCGCATGACGCCCGGCTGCAGGCGCAGGGCCTGGGCGGTGCCAACCTCGACCTGCTGGCCGCCAGCGCCCTGGCCGCCAGCGGCCAGGAGGCGCGGGCGCTGGCGCGCTTGGAGCAAGCGGCAGAGCGCGAGCCGGACAATCCTGTCGTGCCTCTGGTGACCGGCAGCCATCACCAGGGGCGCGGCCGGACAGACCTCGCCGCCGCCTGCTACCGGCGCGCGCTGGCCCTCGACCCGACGCAGGCCGAAGCCCACAGCGGCCTGGCCCAGCTCGCCCTCGACCGGGCGGATTTCGAGAGCGCCCTCGAACATGCCCTGGCCAGCCTCCGCGAGGTCTTCTGGAACCCGTCGGCGCAGTACCGCCTGGGGCGGGCGCTCGAGGGTCTCGGCGAGATGCCGCGCGCCCGCCTGGCCTACGAGCACGCGCTCTCCCAGGCGCCGGACTTCGGGCAAGCCCGCTACCGTCTGGCCGCTCTGCTCGAGCAGGCCGGCGACCTCCTGGGCGCACACGCGCAGCGCCAGATCGCCTTCGGCTTCGCCCCGGCGAACCCGGTTACAGGGGAGGGTCGCCATACCGCATGAGCCCCCTCCGCGAATCCCCGCACCGACCGGCCACCCCCGGCGCTGGCCCGGCCGCGGCCGACGCCCCGGTTACCGTGGTCACCGGCTTGCCACGCAGCGGCACCTCGATGGTGATGCAGATGCTGGTGGCCGGCGGCTGTCAGGCCCTGCTGGACCAGCAGCGAGCGGCAGATGCCAGCAACCCCTATGGCTACTACGAGTATGCCCCGGTCACGCGCCTGCACGCCGAGTCCGGCTGGCTGTCGGCGGCGCGCGGTCGGGTGGTCAAAGTGGTTGCCCCGTTGTTACGGTTCCTGCCCTTGGTCTGCCGGGAGCAGCGCCCCTTGACCTATCGGGTGATCTTCCTGCAGCGCGATCTCGGGCAGGTGGTTGCGTCGCAACAGCGCCTGCTGCGCTGTCTCGGCCGCGAGCACGCT
>CAILUI010000155.1 GCA_903837355.1 uncultured Victivallales bacterium | reverse complement strand
GTGTCATCCGGTATCGCGGCGGCCATGGCCGGGTGCGACCGGGTGACATTCCTTCTGCGGCTTCACGAGTTCGGCGTGCCGATGATCGACCTGACCGCGGACGACATCGCCGAGGACGCCACTAATGCCTGAGCCGTGCGCCATCGGTACCGTCTGCATCGACGAGCAGGTTGGGCGCCGCGTTGCCCGTCTTCACGGCTTGCTGCTGACGGGCTCGCTGGGGGTACTGATCCGGGCACGGCGCGAGGGGCATTCCGTGGTCGTCCGCGAGTGCATCGAGCGTATGCAGGCCCGCAGCATCCGCTTCGGCAGCCAGGTGATTCAGGCCGCACTGACCCAGGCAGGCGAGGCGTAACCGCGCTGGTCACTGGAGGACTGCCGGGGTGCGAGCCTTGAGCACATGAGGGCCTGTGAGCAGTATTGGATCGACAGGTTGGAGCCCACCCAGGACAAGCGGAACGAGGTGGCTAGCAGGAGCCGCCATCCCAAACGGGACTCGTCGCGACGACCGTAGGCTTCTCCGCAACCACGGGCGCAGGAAGGCCGGCGCCAGCCCGATGGGCGGTGCGTACGGTTGCGGGTTCCTTGGTTGCTCATCTGGTTCCGCTCAGCCTCTCCAGGCCGGCGGCATCGCCCCAGGCCGCACGCCCACCCCCACCGCTTCCAGCCCGCATATCTGGTTTGCCTGGATCTGCGCCGCGTCGTAGAACACCGGAAATGCCGGGCAATTGCGAACGCCGGACCTCGCCCCACCGCTGCCCCTCCAGCCTCACGGTCGCCTTGACATCCCACCGGTCTGCACTGACTGTAGTGTCCTAACGGGGGTGTTTTCCGGCGAATGGGAGCCGGGGTAGAATAAGAAGTTGGCAAGCGTATGAACGAAATGGAGGATCACGAATGAAGAAAGCAATGATGGGTTCTGCGGCCCTCGTGTTGTATGTGAACATCGTGCCATACGCGTGCAGAATCTGGCGAGGTCTCGATTGGGTGGCCCAGTACCTTCCGGACCAGGGGCACCTTGTGTCCGGGCTTCTGCTTATGGGGGGCTTCGCTTCGCTGGTGGCCGTCCCGCTGGTCGTGACGTTTCTCATCCGAAAGTGGATTCCCATCACGTTCGTTGTCTCGATTATCGTTGCCACGGTCTTGCTCTCGTTCTGGCACCACAACTACGATCTCGCGTCCGATGCCCAAGCGGCAATCGGACTGATCTTCATCCCGATGTACGCAGCCACAATCACTGGCGTCGTAGCAGCAGTCATTGGAGTGATTGAGTTTCTGATCAGAAAAGGAAGGAATTTGCCAACAACCGCATCGAGCACTACAAATGGACCCGCCGCTGGCGGGTCCATTTGAGGCTCATGCGAAGCGTTGCGGCAGCGGCTCCAACGGCGCGGCCTTGGACCATGTTGGGCGCCGGAGCCTGGCAACGGTTTGGTAGACCGCTGGGGGCGGGTGCCCGAGGCTGGAACTGGGTCACGTTTCTGGGGGTACCGCGGGTCGGTTAGGCACGACACAGGCCGGCGCCGGCTGGCACTACACCAGCACAACGCATTCCCTTGGTCGTCTACAACCCCCCGTCGTCATTGCCCGCGGCGGCATCACTGCTGAACGCCCATGGCGGGCCCCGCTGCCAACCTGAGGTCGGGACCAAGGGAGCAGTCCATCCCCATGCCGGTGGCAGCGCCTCAAGCCGGGTCACCCCACCGCCCAGCCCTCGGATAGCACCTCGGCCTGCTCCAGGACGGTCTGCGTGGCCTTCTCCTGCCTGTCCGGCGGGTAGCCGAACTTGCGCAGGATGCGCTTCACCAGTACCCGCAGTTGGGCGCGGACGTTGTCGCGTACGGTCCAGTCGATGGTGACGTTGGCGCGTACCGTCTTCACCAGTTCGCGCGCGATGTCGCGCAGCGTCTCATCCCCGAGGACCTTCACGGCGCTGTCGTTGGTCTCCAGGGCATCGTAGAAGGCGAGTTCGTCCTCATTCAGGCCGAGGGCTTCACCGCGGGCGCCGGCTGCGCGCATGTCCTTGGCCAGGGCGATGAGTTCCTCGATCACCTGTGCGGTCTCGATGGCCCGGTTCTGGTACTTCCGTATGGCCCGGTCCAGCAGGTCGGCGAACGACCGTGCCTGCACCACATTCCGGCGCAGGCGGGTGCGGATCTCGCCCTTGATGAGCTTCTGCAGTAGTTCCACGGCGAGGTTGCGTTGCGGCATGCTGCGCACATCGCCGAGGAACTCGTCGGATAGGATCGAGATGTCCGGTTTCCTGAGGCCGGCGGCCGCGAAGATGTCCACCACCTCGTTGGAGGCCACCGCCTTCGAGACGATCTGGCGGATGGCCAGGTCCAGTTCCTCGTCGGTCTTCTGCGCCCCGGCAATCCCTTTGGCCAGGACGGCGCGTACGGCCTGGTAGAAGCCGACCTCGTCGCGAACGCCCAGCGCCGCCTCGTGCGGTACGGCCAGGGCAAATGCCTGCGAGAGTTCGGTCACGGCGCGCAGGAGCCGGCCCTTGCCGTCCTGTTGGGCCAGGATGTGCTCCTGCGCGGCCGGCAGCAGCGCCAGGCGGTCCGTCGCTGACCCCATCAGCCAGCGCGACCAGTCAAGGCCATGGAACAGCCCGCGGCAGACCTCCAGCTTCTCCTGCATGATGGCGACGGCCTCGGCCTGGTCGATGGCGGTCTTGCCGGTCCCACCGCTCTGGGTATAGGTCGCCAGGGCCTGCTTCAGTTCGTCGGCGAGGCCCAGGTAGTCCACCACCAGCCCGCCGGGCTTGTCCTTGAAGACGCGGTTTACCCGCGCGATGGCCTGCATGAGGCCGTGCCCGCGCATGGGCTTGTCGATGTACATCGTGTGCAGGCTTGGGGCATCGAAGCCGGTCAGCCACATGTCGCGCACGATGACGATGCGGAACGGGTCGGACGGTTTGCGGAAGCGCTTCGCCAGCTCCTCCCGACTGCCCTTGCTGCGGATATGCGGCTGCCAGTCCAGCGGATCCATAGGCGAGCCGGTCATCACGACCTTGAGCGCGCCGGCCTCATCGCCCGCCGGCAGCCCCGTGGCGGGGTCGATGGTCCACTGCGGCCGCAGGGCGGCGATCTCGCGGTACAAGGCCACGCAGATGCGCCGGCTCATGCACACGACCATCGCCTTGCCATCCATGGCGGCCAGCCGGTTCTCGAAATGCCGGACGAGGTCCCCAGCGATGAGCCGGACGCGGTTGTCCGACCCGACGACGGCCTCCAACTGCGCCCACCGGCTCTTGAGCTTCTCCTTGCGCTCGACCTCTTCGCCCTCGGTCGCCTCCTCGAACTGCGGGTCGATCTTCGGCCGCTCGGAATCCCGCAGCTCCAGTTTGGCCAGGCGACTCTCGTAGTAGATCGGCACCGTCGCCTTGTCGGCCACGGCGCGCTGGATGTCGTAGACGCTGATGTAGTCGCCGAACACGGCGCGGGTGTTGGCGTCGGCCTGTTCGATAGGGGTGCCGGTGAAACCTATGAACGAGGCATTCGGCAGCGCATCGCGCATATGCCGCGCTAAGCCATCGATGAAATCGTATTGGGACCTGTGGGCTTCGTCGGCGATGACGACAACATTCCGGCGCGTGGAAAGCGCGGCACCCTCACCCCCGGCCCCTCTCCCAGGGGTAGAGGGGAGGTGGGACGCGATCTCTGTGAGGACAGCATCGGTGTTACTCACGACGACGGCGTTCTCGAAGCGCAGGACGGTGAGTCCTTGGGAACAGAGGTAGGCGTCGAGCTTCTGGTCGATGGCACGCCTCTCCTCGGTGCGGTGGGGTTCGCCGTCGCACTCCACGACCAGCTTCGCCTCGGGGCAGAAGAAGTCGAGGACGTACGGGCCAAACTGGTGTTGCCTTCTGAACTTGGCACCAGCCAGCCGCCGACTCCGCAGCAGTTCCCAGAGCATCGCCTCCGCGGGGGTCTGCTTGCGCCGAAGCTCCGCCGCACACCGCGCCAGCCCGGCAAAGTCAAAGCCTCCGCGGTACTGCCCTGCTTCCCCTTCCGGGCTCCCTCGCCCACTGGGAGAGGGCTGGGGTGAGGGTTCAGGCGGCATGAACTTCTGTATAGTCGTGAAGATCACGCCACCCCCTGACACACGCAGAAGCTCGCGAAGATGCTGGCGACTCGACGCCTGAGTAGGCGGCTGACGTAACAGGTCGCGGCAGCGGGCGAAGGTCCCGAAAAGCTGGTCGTCGAGGTCGTTGCGGTCGGTGATGACGACGAGGGTCGGGTTCTCCATAGCCGGGTGCAGGATGATGCGCCCGGCGTAGAAGGCCATGGTCAGGCTCTTGCCCGAGCCCTGGGTATGCCAGACCACGCCGACCCGCTGATCGCCGGGGGCGCCGCCGGGCTTGCGCCCAGCTTCCCAGCGGCCTGGCACATCGGTCAGTTCCGAGGCCTTGGCCGCGCGCAGCGTCTCCTCCACGGCCACGTTGACCGCGTGGAACTGGTGGTACCCCGCCATCTTCTTGATCACGGCGCCGTCGCCGGCATCCTCGAAGACGATGAAGTAGCGCACGAGGTCGAGGAACCGGCCCTTCTCGAAGACGCCTAAGAGCAACACCTCAAGCTCGCACTTGATGTGCTGCTCTCCCTCACCCCCGCCCCCTCTCCCAGGGGTAGAGGGGAGTGAAGCAGGCGGCTGGCCGGTCTGGCTCCCTCGCCCTATGGGAGAGGGCCGGGGTGAGGGCAACGGGCGGGCGTAATCGTCCCGCCCAGTTGTAGTACGCCATGACTTGAACCACTCCTGCCCGGCGCCCAGGGCGCCGATGCGGGCCTGCACGCCGTCCGAGGCCACCAGCGCCGCATTGGTCGCGAACAGCGCCGGGATCTGCGCCTGGTAGGTCTGCAACTGGTGGTAGGCACTCCAGACCGTGGCGTTCTCGTCGGCCGGATTCTTGAGCTCGATCACCGCCAACGGCAGGCCGTTGACGAACAGCACCACGTCCAGGCGCCGCGTGTGCTGGCCCTCGGCGACGGTGAACTGGTTCACGGCCAGCCAGTCGTTCGCGTCTGGGTGCTCAAAGTCGATGATTTTGGCGAGGGCATAGCCCAGACGCGAACCCTCACCCCCGTCCCCTCTCCCACAGGTAGAGGGGTGGGAAGCCTCCGCTGTGCCTCTCTGGTCCCCTCGCCCACTGGGAGAGGGCCGGGGTGAGGGTGCAGGCCAACGGCACTCAACCTCGATGCCGTTGGTCAGCATATTGTGCATGGCGCGGTTGCGGGCCAGGAGCGACGGCGCGTCGAGGCGCATGAGCTTACGGAAGGCGTCCTCGATGGCGGGCGCCGGCAGGTCCGGGTTCAGCCGCGCCAGCGCCGCGCGCAGGCGACCCTCCAGGATCACGTCGCGGTAGTTCGGGTCGCCGCGCTCGGCGCCGGGCTGCCCCACGGCGATCTCTGGACCGTGGAGCACCGTGTACCCCAGGGCCTCCAGCCAGGCCAGTGCGGCGTCCTCGACGATGGATTCAGTCAGAGCGGCCATTCAATACCTTTCCGACGCAAACATCTCGACTTCAGAGGGCGGAACGACCAGCTTCATCGCCTTGAACGTGACCTTATCGAAGATATGCGCTGGATTGATCGCGTCCTTCAATGCCTTCGCTGCTATCCAATCGTTGTTCCAGAGCACCGTTTCCTTCTCGGCCACAATGCGGCAAAGGTCCTCCATATAATCAGGATGGAATTCGTAGGAATGGCCGATACGCTGGAGCCAAACCTCCATGAGTCCTGTGTTGGGAAGTTTCGACAGTTTCCCATGGACTGTCTTGAGGACCTGCGCACGCTCCTCCTCGGTTCCAAGGGAGCGCAATAGACGACTCACGATTGCCGCGCATACCGGAAAGG
This sequence comes from uncultured Victivallales bacterium, assembly GCA_903837355.1. GTDB lineage: Bacteria > Verrucomicrobiota > Lentisphaeria > Oligosphaerales > JAFGRS01 > CAILUI01. The sequence continues at coordinate 3,654 of CAILUI010000155.1, read as the reverse complement.
TCCGAGGGCTGCTACATGCAATATCAACCGTAATGCTGATCAAGGCGCGGGGGTTCTGAGGACGCTTCACCCGACCCAAGCGCTGGAGATAATGAGTCAGGGCAATGACGAGGCTCCCAGCGTTCGGATAGTCGAGTCCGTGCGCGTGGATGACCAAGAGATGCTTCTGCAAGTTCGCGTCCCACTGGCGGCCGCGCAACCAAGCCCGTTTGTCTGGCTTCAACGAACTGCTGATGACGGACTGCGAGCCTGTTGTCTTCGATGTGTTCAGTTTCAGCCCTAGTCCAATCAGGACTTCGGTCAGAGCCTTCAGGATGGCCTCCCCCTCCTGAGGATTGTTAACAAACACCCGATAGTCATCACGATAACGAAGTACCCGGTACTCGGTGATCCTGGCTCGATCGAGTTTCTCGCTCAGTTGCAGGTCGGCATCGCCGAGCACCATTTCGGCGATGAAGTCCATGAGAGCCGATCCCTGTGGGATGCCGTTTGTCTGCCCACGCCGCATGTCCTGAATATGGCAATCAATGACGTTCCCAATGAGCGTCTTGTCGCTTCGGTGGCTCTTGGCGACCTCTTTGCCGTGCAGTGCCCAAACAATCGAATGCGTGTAGATCGAGGCATAGCAGTCGGTGATGTCGGCGTGGAAGACGTAATCATACTCCATCGCAAGCTCGATGGATTGCTGCTCGATACCTTGCCACCACTGGAGAACTTGGGCGGCCTTGTCCTTCCGCTTGGACAGTGACTGAACGGGCATGCTCAGGCAGGCGAAACGCGTCAGGGCGTGGAATGGCTTGAAGCGGTCGCGGATGATCGCCCATTGATCCGACGCGGTCATGCAATCCACGAGGGAGACGTAGAGCGCAGGATGGATGAGTTGGAACGGGCGCCAGGCATGCCGCCCGTCCTTATTGGACAGCAGCGAGTAGTTCACGCCCTCATGCTGACGAGGGTTGCCGGACATGCTGGTAAGCCGTTTGCCCTTCAGGACCTTGGCAACGGCTGACAGTGTCTTGCCGAATTGGAAGTACGCGGGCAACTCGACGCTGCAGTAGCTCTCTGGCTTCAGGAAGAAAGTTCGCGCCTGCGCCGGGGTCATCTCAATCACGGAACGCTCTTTGACCTTTCCGGTCTTGAGCCTGGCTCGGACTTTCGGGCGCTTGGCCATCACACCGCCCTCCCCGCAATTCGCTCCGCATCTGGCACCCGCAACTCGCCGGAGATGAGCTTGGGTAGCAGCGCGTCGCGCAGGGCGGCGAGGGTGACCGACTGGTCAGCGCCGTGCCTCTGGCGCGCCAGGTTCGCAACTGCCACCCGCTCAAAGACGTCAATGAGGCCCATCGGCGGAAGCAGAGTCGGAAGGTTGTGCACGTGATTCCTGTTGAGGGTCGGGACTGCGGAGCCAGCATTGAACAGCCCGAAGTCGAGGCCCCGGAGAAGGTGGAATGCGTAGGCTGCCCGTGAGTGTCGGAACTCCTTGACCCACAGCGACGTATTCAGAGGCCAGAAATCGCCATGGACATAGAAGACCTTGCCCAGCACACCGCTTCGACCTGTCGTGACGCCTGGGCCGCGGACCATGAACTCGTTGTGCGTGCCGCTTGGCCCGCTTGCAGCGAGCACCGGGTATGCGCCCGACGTTCGCTTGGGAGATGGGAGATCGAATCCCCGCTGAAGCACCAGAACACTGTCGAGAGGTCCCATCCTCCACCCCTTCGGGATCTCCCCCAGTTCAGAGTCCTCAAAGGCATCCGGGAACAGGTCGACGAGGTGGGGCGGGATGCCGGTGGGGCGGCCCTCTGCCTTGGCGCGGACGGGGTCGAAGTCCACGAACCAGGACTTGAACAGGGCCCGCGCCATCGCCTCCAGCGTCTCGTTCATCCGCCGGTTCAGCTCGATCTTGTCGTCCAGCGAGTCGAGGATGTGGCCGATGGCCCGCTGTTCGACGATAGGGGGAAGCTCGACGGGCAGATGCGACAAGATCCCCATCGTCAGGAACTTCGTGGCGGTCCCTTGGGAGTACTCACCTAGCCTTCGCGTCAGCGTGTGTAACAGGTAGAACAGGAACGTGGTGTCGATCACCGAGGACCCCTTGGGTGTGATCACGTACGTCCGCTGGTATGCATTGAACCTGCCATGGTGCCTGTTGAGATGGAAAACGCCGTTCGCGTTGTTCCCTGCCAGCAGTACTGCATCGCAGTCGAAGGCATACCGGTTGATACGCAGAGGCTCAGGCGCACAGGTGAAGAACGGGTATGCCCCGCCAATATCGGCGTGGTTTGAGTCCAGCTTGCCGGTCTGGATGTCGACAACCTGCCCTAGCTCGACGACTGGCCACTCACCCGGCATGCCCCACCTCCTTCCAGATGGGGCAGTCGGCCCATTTGGCGGGGAAGCCCATGTCGGGGCGGGGGATGGCGGGGTACTCGTCGAGGAGAGCGCGCCGCCGCGTCGTCGGCCGGCCGCTCTGCGGCGCTACGCGGCCGAGGCAACGCCGGCAGAGGGTCAGGACCACGACGGTCCCTCGGCTCACGAAGTCCGCTGTTGGCTGGTTGCGGATCACGCCGCGGCCCCCCTGGAAATGAAAGACCCGCCGAGAGATAGCGTGCCTTGCGGCAGAGGCCCGGCGGGTTTGCTGTGCGGAATATACACGCGGAATGTCTCGAAACGCCGGAAAGTCTCCGCGGTCCGCCATACCCGTGCCGCTGCCGCCACCCGCCATGTCCGAACTCCCCCGGACTGGTAGCGACGGCTGCGTCCAGACGCGCGAACTCCGCGGGTCGCAGGTGGGCTGAGCCGTGCTCATTCCAGCACATCCCAACGCCCGCCCTTGTCGGGGCCGATGCGGCGCAGAAGGCCTTGGCGCTTGAGTTCGGCAAGCCGGTTCTTGATGGCGCGGTCGCTCAGGCCCAAGCCCGCGGCCAGCCCGGCGATGGTGAGGGTTGGATCGGTGCGCAACAGGGCCAGGATCTTCTGGGAACGTATCAGGGAATCTTTCTGGGAACCTGGCCGAGCGGGTTCGCCGCCGCCCGCCTCGGCCAACGCAGTGCGGATGGCGGCCAGCATGAAGGTGACGAAGGGGGCGGCATGCCCGCTGCGGTTGGCGTCATTGAGGGCGGCGTAGTAGTCGGCCTGGCGGTCGCGGACGATGGTCTCGACGGGGAGGCCGGCGAAGACCGGGCGCCAGCGGGCCAGCATCAGGGTCTGCCAAAGCCGGCCCAGGCGGCCGTTGCCGTCGGGGAACGGATGGATGAACTCCAACTCGTAGTGAAACCGGCAACTGGCGATCAGTGGATGGTCAGGACTGGCCTTGATGGCGGCGAACAGGGCATCAATCAGGGCGGCAACGCGGGCGGCGGGCGGCGCCACGTGGACCAGCGTATCCCCGCGCTGGATGCCGACGGCCCGCGTGCGGAACGTGCCGGGACGATCGAGGAGGGCGCGCATCAGGACGCCATGGGCGGCGCACAGGTCGTCCAGGCTGCCGGGGTCCCAGGAATCGAGCCGGCTGTAAGCCTCAAGGGCGTTGCGCACCTCCTGGATGTCCTTGGGCGCCCCGAGGACACGGTGGCCGTTGAGCACGGCCGTCACCTGCGCCAGGTCGAGGGTGTTCCCCTCGATCTGCAGGGAGGCCTGGACGCTGCGCACCTG
>CAILUI010000154.1 GCA_903837355.1 uncultured Victivallales bacterium | reverse complement strand
GCCGCTCGTACCACTTCAGCGTGTCGAGCATCACCCGGCGCACGTCGTCGGCGTGGTCGCCGTGCAGGTGCGCCAGGTAACGGTAGAGGCCGCTGAACAGCGGGCTGGCCTGGTCGGTGCCCAGCGGTTCCATGAACTGCCCCATGGTCAGGAAGCCGCCGTAGGGCCGCAGGAATGACCCCGGACCGTAGACCTGCGAGGCAGAGTAGACCCGCTCAATCACCGTCCAGAGGCGCTGGGCGCGCTGCAGGCAGGCTGCGTCGCCGGTCACCTCGTATTGCAGGATCAGCCCGTCGAGGTAGAGCCCCATGGACATCACCGAGTCCTCGTAGGTCCAGTAGCTCCAGGGGTCGAAGGCCGCCCGCCGCGGCACCTTCCGCGTGGTGATGAAGTCGCGCGCGAACGGTTGGTTCGTGTGCGAATCGATGCCGCTATACATCAGCCCCACGGGGTCGAACAGGTTCGTTTCGATGTAGGCTTCGACCGTCCCGGCGGTCGCGGTCAGTTGTGTCAAGTCAATCATCTTGCGTTTTCCTCCTGAATCGGGTTTCAGGCAATGTCATTAGCAACTGTCCAGGCGGCGGTCGCGGTCGAGGGCCACCATCTCGGTGTGGCCGCAGGAGTTCCACCCCCCGGAAACCGGCGGCGAGAAGTGGGCCTGAACGAGGGAAATCGCCAGCGCCCCCAGCCCGCCGCCGCGCGATCCACTTCCACCGGCGCCTGGGCGACGACGACCGGCTCGCATATCGTCAGTGTGCAGGTCTGCATTTGGTCTCCCTGCCATGCTTGCGATAGTACTGGATGCCCTCGACATAGGTGCGGACATTCTCCCACGGCATGTCGGGGTAGATCCCCATGGCCGAGAGGAACAGCCCGGTGCGCGGGCCGCTGGCCACCAGCCACTTGAGGCGGTCGCGGATCTGCTGGGACGTCCCTAGCCGCAGCAGGCCGTCGGTGGAGGAGAGGCCCGCGAACATGACCAGGTCCTGACCGTCGCGGGTCGTCATGGCCGAGAGTTTGGGGAAGTCCATGCTGCACTCATGCTGGAACCCCTGGAACCCGCCGACCCCGGCCGCCAGCAGCCCCGGCACCATGGGCATGACGTTGCCGTCCGAGTGCCAGACCAGGGTGACCCCCTGCTTGACCAACGGTTCGATGGCTCGGGCGAAATGCGGGAACCAGATGCGCTCCAGCGAGCGGATGTCCACCAGCGGGCCGCGCGAGTCGGTCATGTCGTGGTCCAGCCGGTAGACGGGCGGCAGCCCGCCTTCGCGGTAGGCGCGCGCCGCCGCCCGGTTGTTCAGCACCCAGTAGTCGGCCTGGAGGGCGAAGTGGCGCTCGATCACCTCCGGGTAGAGCCCGTAGGCGCTGAAGTAGTTCACATAGCCGTACCGGCCATAGAAGAAGGCGGGGAAGGCGGCGAAGCCGTAGCCGGTCTTGAGCATGGTCGGACCGATCACCCGCTGGACTTCCGCCTCCCCGGCCAGGATGGCCTGCACGCGCGCCGTTTCGTCGAAGTCGCGGATCGCCGCCTGGAGCCGCGGGAACTCGAACCGCTCCAGGTGTTCGACCGCCGCCTCCGGGGAGTCGATGACCATGCCGTCGCAGACGACCTGTTCGGCGCCGGTGGTGGCGCCGTGCGCGGCATCGTCGCCGTAGCCCTGGTCGGTCATGCTGAGCGGATTGTCGGGAATCCACTGGTCCATCAAGCAGGTGCCGACATTCTGCTGGAGCTGCCGGTAGACGCGCACGGGGTCTTTCTTGTATTCGCCCTCTCCCACACCTGCCAACCGCTCGATATAGCCGTGCTTCAGGACGTGGAAGATAAACGACGGGATGCCCCGGGTCGGCTTCAGTTGAATCGTGTCCAAAGCCAGTTGCGCGTTGTCGTGTAATTCGGTGGCGTTATTCATGATTTGCAGCCCCTGTCTACCGACCACCGTTCGGCGTTCTTCAGCAGCTCGCGGGCTTCCGTTTCCGTGCGCGCCCAGGTCGAGATGAACAGGCCGCGGGCCGAGAGCTGTTCGAGCGCCGGCTGGATTTCCTCGGGGGCGAGCGATATCTCCAGGTTCTTGCCGGCTTTCTGGACGACCTTGAGCGTGTCCATATAGTGCAGCGCGCTGGGCTTGCCGGCGCCTGGGGCGATCTGGAATGCCTGCAGCCGCGGCAGCTCGCACAGGGCGGGCACGTGGGCGAAGTTGCCCACGCCGTCCACATGATGCACCGTGTGGTCGAGATAGCGCGTCTGCCGCTCGATGATCGGCAGGAACAGCTCGCGGAACATCTCCGGCCCGATCATGTAGGCGAAGTCGTTATGGGCCGCATAGGTCTTGCCGGGCGACCAGAAGCCGAACCAGCAGGTCGAACCCTCGGAGGCGGCGTGGACGATCCGGTAGAACTCCTCGTACACCTCGCACCACTGGTCCATCAGGTAGACCTCGGCGGCGACCACCTCTTCCGGGCGGTCCATGACATCAATGAGCAGGCGGTCGGTGCCGCGCAGCGCGGCGAGGGTGTCGCCGCAGCCGCCGAAGGCGCCGATGCTGGGGATGCAGCGTCCCGCCGACTCGCGCACAGTGCGCTCCAGTGCCTTGAGCGTGAACTTCCACCACTCGCCATCCTTGTTGACGCGCAGCTTGAGCACGTCCGCCAGCCCCTCGCCCGTGATGATGGGACTCCACCAGCCGGTGGCGAAATCGAGATCGAGGGGACAGCCGAGGAAGGTGGGAATCGACATGTGGCCGGGGTAGCCGACGGACCAGACGGGGAAGGCCTCGCCGCCGTAGAAAGTGCGGCGCATGTGGTAGGTGTTGCAGGCGGCGGCGTAGTCGAGGTCGGTCCAGCGTTCGTACGGTGTTGCGGGTTGGGGCGGCGGCGGCGGATCGTCGGGCGGGTTGTCCAGCGGCGCGGTGACCGCAATGGCCGCCCGCCCGAAGTATTCGTGCGCCCAGAAGGCGCGGTAATGTTCCTTCGTCTCTTCCCAGTCGGGTTTGAACTCAAGCTTCATCGTGTTCCTTTCACGCCTCACGTTTCGCTCTTCTCTCGTCACTTCCCTTGATACCCCTGCTGTTTCCACTGTTTCCGGGCATTGGCGATGGCTTTGGCCGACGGTTTGACAATGCCGCGGATGCTCGGCGGCGGCTGCCCGGGGGCGGCTTGGGCGTGAGCCGGGAATGGCGACCAGTGGTCGTTCGCGAACGCCTTGCGGCTCGACTCCTTGCCGAAGTCGGGCAGGGCAAAGGGCGCGCCGTCTTGGAGCGCGCTCTTCCAGGCGAGAATGCCGACGCTGCTCATGGCCACGCCGCGATACACGTTCAGGAACGGCTGCTGGCCGGAGCGGATGGCGTTGGCAAACTCGAAGTTGGTCCAGAAGTCGCCGCCGCCGTGGCCGGCGCGCCGGGCGAGGTCGGCATGCTCGGGCCAGTCCGGCGCGTAGGTGCGCTCCTTCGGCGTGCCCGTCGGGCAGTCCCATTCGTCATGCCAGACGCGCACCTGGCCGGGCCCGAAATAGCCCGGGCCGCGGGTGGTCTCCATGGCTCCATGGACGCCGTGCACGCGCGTCCAGTTGCTGTGGCCGGGCAGCCACAGCCCGAAGATGCGGAAGACGGCTCCGTTGTCCATCCGGCAGAGGATCACCGAACCCGGATCGTTGACCCGCGGCAGCGCGTCGGTGACTTCCGGAACCGCGATGGACAGGCCGTTGACCGACAGCGGCAGGCTGTCGGTGATATACATCAGCGGCGCCAGGGCATGCGTGCAGTAATACGTCGAGGGAATCCAGTTGCGCCAGTGGTTCAATCCCGGCGAGAGCTGGTTGATCGCCGTGGGTTCGATCGGATGGTTGTACTCGCCTTCGGCATAGGTGACGCGCCCGATCTCGCCCGATCGGTAAAGCCGCCGCATCTCCATGTGGAACTGGGTGTAGGGATAGTTCTCGGCCAGCATGTAGATCTTGCCGCTTTTTTCGACGGCGCGGCAAAGGGCCACCCCCTCGGCCAGCGTGGCGTTGCAGGTGCATTCGCTCATCACGTGCTTGCCGGCCGCCAGCGCCTTGATGGCGAAGGGGGCATGCTCGTGGAAGTAGTTGGCCAGCACCACGGCGTCCATGTCGTGTTCGAGGAACTTGTCGTAGTCCGTGTAGGTCGCCACGCCGTAGCGCTTGCCCGCCTCCTGGAGTTTCTTCTCCCAGGTGTCGCACAGCGCCACGAGTTTCATGCCGACCAGGTCGGTCGCACCGGACGCGAAACTGGATCCCCGGCCGACGCCGATCACACCCACGCGGATGGGTCTGGAGTGTTTTCGTGTTTTCATGGTGTTGGTTCCTTTGTTAAGTATTCAGTGTTCAGATTCACGTTTCACCTTTCACACCTCACGCTTCACGTTTCACGCCTCAGCAAACGCTTCCCATTATCATAAAAGATCCCGGCTCGTTCCGCGTCGCTCACGCCCGCCAGCTCACAGGCCCAGCGAATGGCGAGCACGATTTCCCACGCCATGGGCCCGGCCTGATAGCCCTCGCCAGCGACACGGTAGGCGCTGGGCGGGTAGCCTGGCGCGACCACGTCCACCCAGTGGTCATGCACCCGCACCCGCCGGCCATGCATGGCGGCGACCGGAAAGTCGGTGCCGAACAGCAGCCGGCCGGGGCCGATTTCATTCAGCGCGATCTGGAGGACGACCGGATCCATGACCATAGACGTATCCATCCAGACATTGTCCAGGCCGCGCAGGCAGCCGATGGCGGCCTTCATCTCCGCGGGCAGGTAGCAGCGGCCGCAGTGGGCTAGGACGATCTTCGCCTGCGGGCACTCCGCCGCCAGCCAGCGCACCCCCGCCTGGATGTCGGGGTCCGCCAGACGCCCGCGGCGCGGCACATGCAACAGCACCACCAACCGGCGCTCGTTCGCCAGCGCCAGTTCGGCCGGGCCGACCATGTCCTCCACGCGCGTGTCCCCGTAGGCGTCGCCATACCAATTGAGGAAGACCTTGAAGCCGTGGAACCCACCGGCGTCCAGTGCCTGTTCGTACCGTTCCCGCGAGACTCCCAGAGCCGGGCCGCCCAGCAGTAGCGGCCACAGTCCGGCGTGCTCGCGCGCCGCGGCGGCGATGTAGGCGGTGTCCTTCTCCCAGTCCACCGCCGGCGTGGGATAGCCGAAGCAGACCGCCTCGTAGACGCGGTCCGGGAAACAGGCGCGCCCATCGGCCAGCAGTTGTTCCGGCGGATAGTGCTCGTCGGTCACCATGTAGCGGCCGCCCGCCTTGTCCGTGGCCCACGGCCGTTCCTTCCAGTCGTTCGCCGACCAGGTGTGGGTGTGGAAGTCCAGTACCACGGGCGGCAGAAACGGCGCGATCTCGCGCCGGTAGTAGGCGAGTACATTGTCCGTCATCGTCACGGCCTTCTGCTCCCGGGTGACGCAACACCCATCACGCTTCACGCCTGCAGGTGCCGATCGCCGTCGATTCACCATTCACCTATTCACCCTTCACGGACTCTTCTCCCCGCGGCCTCACGTTTCCGCTCCAATCCCCTTCCCCGCCAGGCGGGCCGCGCCCCGGGCGGCGGCGGACCGGCCGCCGCCGCTCACCTCAAGACCGGTGATCCCGGCCACGATCCCCGGCCACACCGGGCTGTTGGCCGGGCCGCCGACCATCACCGCGCGGTCATATCGCAACCCATGGGCCTGCAAGGCCGCGATCTTGCCGTTCAACAGCCGCGCGGCGCCTTCCATGACGGCGCGGCTGATGTTCCGGCGGTCGCCGGCGATCGGCCGCGGCGGCTCGCGAAGGTCGATCTGAAGCCCGCCGGCGCCGGTGTCGGCATGCGCCGCGAACTGGTTGAAGAGGCGCAGCCGGTCGGGCTCTCCGGGGGCAATGACGTTCTCGATATACCCGTCAGTGGTTTCTCTGTCCCTGCACCCATTTCCTCAGTGCGGCGCGTTCTTTGCGGCCGAGGCCGCGGTGCGCATCGTGCAGCCAGGGAGTGTCGCGTTGTCTTGTGATGGCGTGATGCCGAGTGTACCTCACCGCCCCGGCAGCGGCCGCCACTTCTCCGGATGCGCGCGTGGCCGACCACCGGCTTGTGGATGCCGCCGGCGAAGGCGCGGTTGTGCACGCGCACCGCGAGCGTGTTCTCCGCGCCGTAGCGCAACAGCTCGGGCTTGACTTCGATGGTGAACGGCTGCTCCCAGAGCGCGCCAACGTCCTTGCCGGTGGATTGCGCCGTGTGCTCGCCGACCAGGACGCCGTTGACGTAGACCCAGGCCTGCTCGTCCACGGCGCCGAACTCGAGGGCCAGCCGCTCGCCCTGCCACTCCTTCGGCACGACGAACGTGGTGCGGTACCAGCCGTAGCCGTTGTACGGCCCGATGGCGGCATCCCAGAACTCCGGCACCTGGATCGGCGCCCAGTCCTTCAGATCGGCGTCCGGACGGAACCACTCCGCCTTCACGCCGGCGTCTTCCAGGTCCTTGCGGAAGCGCCACGGGCTCCAGGGTTGGGGGCGGGCTTGGGTGCGGCTTGCCTGACCTGGTCAAAGGTCCTGCCGAGGTCGACCAAGGCCAGCCAGCCGCGATCCAGTTCGAGCCCGGCCGCGTGCCCCAGATCGGAGAGGGGCAGGTGTTCGTGGGCGCGGCGGAAGGCCAGCAGGTCGGCGTAGGCCTGCTTCGCCGCCTCGAACCGGGCCTGGTCGGTCACGCACGGGCGCAGGATCTTGCCGTCCCACTCGAGCGCGGTCAGCAGAACCGCGAAAAGGCGGGCGTGCTCGAGGCCGGCCTGCAGGAACTCGATGCGCGCCGTGAACTTGATGAACTCGCCCGCCTGGCGG
>CAILUI010000153.1 GCA_903837355.1 uncultured Victivallales bacterium | reverse complement strand
GTCAAGCCACAGCACTCCAAAGCGCCACACGTTGTTGTGGCGCAGCATTATACCGCGTGGCGTAAGCGCCACGCTTTGGACTGCGGCGGCTGGACGCCGCTGTGGCTCCAAAGGAGCCGAACGCGGGTCACCTTTATGTACTTGCAGAACAACGAGCTGTGCAATACTTGATAGACAAGGAAGTTAGCGCTTATGGGCGTATGCCCCGCTGAGCCGCGGCCGCACCTTGCGGCCATCGCCGGGGGACGGCTCACCGGCGCGCGCGCGTCCTGCCGGGACGGAGCCCTCAGCCCTCGGCGATCAGTTCGTCGACCAGGGCCTCAATGGCTGGGCGCATCTGCCGCAGGCAGACGCGGTAGGCCTCGAGGCCGCCGCCGAAGGGATCCGGCACTTCCCGGTCCTTATCGCCGGTGAAGGCCATCAGCATCACCGTCTTGAGCCGCAGGCGCGGCATGAGTTCCACCAGGCGCTCGCGGTGCTCGCTGGCCAGAGTGACGACGAGGTGCGCGGCGAGGGCCAGTTTGCGCGTCAGGGCTTTGCTCTTGCGACGCATCAGGGGGACCTGAGCCTCGGCGAGGGCCTGCTGGACGGGCGCCGGAATCAGCTCACCTTCGCGTGCCGTCAACCCCGCGGACTCCGCCACCAGGTCGTGCCGCCCGCGCTGGGCGCAGACGGCATCGAACAGCGCCGCGGCCATCGGGCTGCGGCCGGTATTGACTTCGCACACAAACAGAATCAACTTCGGCATAGCGGGTGCGTTCAGCCTGGCCGGCGCCGCCGGGCTGCCTTGTGTCAGGCGGGGCTCTTGAGCGTGGCGGCGAAAAACTCGATGGTGGCCGTCAGGCCGGCGTCGAAGTCGCTGGCGGGGACGAAGCCGGTGGCGCGCAGGCGCTCGACGGCGGCCTGGGAGTGCTTGACGTCGCCGGCCCGTTCGGGCAGATGCTGGATCGGGCTGCGCGAACCGGTCAGGCGGACGATCCGGCGGGCCAGGTCGTTGATGGTGATGCGGCCACCGTAGGCGACGTTGTAGACGCCGGTGTGCTCGCTCAGCGCGAAGTGGGCGTTGGCCGCGGCGATATCCTTGACGTAGATGAAGTCCCGGGTCTGCTCGCCATCGCCGAAAATGGTGATGGGCTCATGGCGCAGCGCCTTGCTGACGAAGATCGGCACCGCGGCCGCGTACTGGCTGCGCGGATCCTGGCGCGGACCGAAGACGTTGAAGTAGCGCAGACAGGCCGTGGGCAGCTTGCCCTCGCGGGCGAAGAGGGTGCAGTAGTACTCGTCGGTCAGCTTGGTGATGGCGTAGGGGCTCTTGGGCTCCGGGACCATGGCCTCGCGCTTCGGGACCTCCGGGTTGTCACCGTAGATCGCCGCCGAGGTGCTCAGGCACAGCTTGCGCACGCCCGCTGCAGCCGCCTCTTCGAGGACGATCAGCGTGCCGATCACGTTGATCTCCTCGGCCTCGACCGGCTTCTGCATCGATTCCGGCACGCTGATCATCGCCGCCAGGTGGAAGACGTAATCCACCCCGCGCAGCGCGTTACGCACGGCAGTACGGTCCAGGATCGACGCCGCGATGACCTCGGCGTCCAGGCCGGCCAGGTTGTGGCGGTAACCGGAGCGCAGGTTGTCCAGGACGCGGACCTCGGCCTGGCCCTGGAAGTGCTCGACGATGTGGCTGCCGATGAAGCCGCAGCCGCCGGTGACCAGGATACGCATGGGCTGACCCTCAGCCTAGCGACCAGCGCAGCACCTTGGCGCCCGCTTCGAGCTCGGCGTGTAGCTGATCGAGGAACTCCAGGAGGATGCTCAAGCTGTGCATGCAGGCCGGAACCACCCAGGTCGGCTTGCCCAGTTCCACCACCCGCATCGACTCGAGGAACTGCGCCCGGACCTCGGCACAGGTCGCGGCGGCCCCGGTCCGGTTCTTGCTCTTGCGCAGTTCCACCAGAAATGCGAAGACGGTGGCGAGGCCTTCGATACGGGCCGCTTCGGCACGCAGACTCTTGGCCGCGGCCTTCGGCGTCTCACCCAGCCCCGGGATGGCCAGCACGCCGTTGAGCGTCTCGGCCGCCTGCTTGCCCAGGGCCGCCGCCTCGCGCAGTTGGGCCGGGACATCGACACCCTCCATGGCCGCCAGCGTGTCCAGTGCCTCACCCGGGTACGGTCGCGGCCAGGGCTGGTCTTTGCTGGCGTAGGTGTACGTGTAGTGATAGGTATGCGCCAACGCCGGGAGCTCGGTGCTCGCCTTGACGATGGCGTCGGTGGCGCCGAGGTAGGCTTCGCGGCCGATCCCGAAGCACTCGGCCCACTTCTCCTGCAACTCGCCCGCCGAACCGACGCCCATGCCGCTCCAGGCGTACCCGGCGAGCAGGGCTTCGTGGTCCGTGTAGGCCGGGTCATGGACGGCATAGGAGACGGCGCCGCTGGCGCCTTCAGCGTGCGCCATGCCCAGCATGTGCTCGATGTTCGGCCGCCGGTAGTCGTAGCGCATCCAGTTGAAGTAACAGGTCATCGGCGCCACCCAGCCGTCCAGGCCGAGCTTGGCCCCGAGCTTGACGTGCGTCGTCTCGTCCAGACCTTCATTGCTGTACCACCACCAGTGCAGGATCAGCCGGTTCTTCAGGCCGGCCTTGTCGAGTTGGCGCACGAAGGACTCATCCAGCACCTGCATATGCCGGGTCAACTGGTCATTCCACATGACCACATGCTTGACACCCTTGGCGGTCAGCATCGAGACCAGCCAGAGGATGTAGTCGCGCAGGTTCTCTTCGTCCGTATGCTTGGCGGAGGCGCGGGCCTGGCACCACGGGCTGGCCACCTGCAAGGCGTCAGCCGGGTTCGGGTTGTCCGGCCAGACTTCGTCCAACTGGATGTGGAAGTAGTCGATGCCGCCCGGGAAGTAGCGCTCGATGATGCTGCCGTAGAAACCCTCGATAAAGGTGCGGGTCGCCGGATCGGCGATCGAGTAGCCGACGCCCCGCGGCGTGCCATTCTTATCCTTCGCGGAGACGGCCGGCAGGAGCCGCGGAATCAGCGTGTTGTGGCCGAGGCTGTTGACGAAAGGCATGACCGTCACGCCCTTCTCGCGTCCGTAGTTCACCACTTCGGCAAGGAAGTTCTCTTCGAACATGGGGGACAGGTAGGCCTGGTCATTCCAGCGCGAGAAGTCGGGCGAGTACCAGCGCAAGTGGTGCTCCTTGCGCAGTTCCTCGTGCCCCGGCACCGGCACCTGCAGGAACTCGGTCAGGTCGCCCTCAAAGCGGCAGTTGCCCCAGCAGCCGTAGAGCCCGATGCCCAGGCGATTCAGCTTCAGGGCACTCAGCCGGTCGATCAGCAGGCACCAGTCGGGCAGCTTCATGCGGTCCGGGCCCCACTTATCCTCGACGAAGATGCCGCGGCTGGTCAACACGGGCCAATCGCGGATGGTCATGTTCGGGGGCACGTAACCGCCGGCGAAGGCCTTGTAGATGGCTCCGAGCGTCTGGGTTGCCCAGAGGGCGCCCATCTGGGTCGGCGTGCGCAGCGTCACCACGCTGTCGCGCAACTCCAACTGGTAGTACTCCTCGCGGGCCGCTTCCGGGACATCGCTCAGATCGAAGGCGGACTCGTCTTCGACGATGGCCTCGATCACGTACTTCTTCTTGTTGGCCACGACGCGGACGCCGGCCTCGGCCAGAACCCCGCGCATCGCCTTGCGCTGCAGGGGCAAGACGTTATTGGTTACCAGGCGTACATCCGGGGAGAGCTCGGTGTTGCCGCCGGTCAACGTGATATCTTTGGGGTCCGGGAAGAGCCCAGGGATGGCCGCTTTGCCTGCGAAGGCCGACATGTAGGACAACCTCCTTCGGCTCCGTGGCGACCGCAGCAGCCTGCCGCCTGGAAACCGGCACCACCGTCAGTGCTGGGATACCTGGAGTTTCGGGTCCGGGCAAGCCAGCGCGAAGAACAGATTAAGATAGTGCCAAAGTACCAACCTATCAAGGGCTTAACGAAACAATTGCCGGACCCGGTCAGCGGCGCTCTCCCAGGCGGCGCCCTGCTCCGGGAGGCAGGTCTCGGTGGCGCTTGAGCGGCGTACCGCGGCACGGGCGTCAGCCAGCGAGGTCAGGACGCCGGTGGCCAGCGCCTGGGCGGCGATGTTACCCAGCGCCGTGGCTTCCACCGGTCCGGTGATCACCGGCCGCTGGATAGCGTTGGCGGTGAACTGGTTCAGCAGGGCGTTCTGGCTGCCACCGCCAACCAGATGCAGCACCTCGACCGGCCGCGCCGTGATCTGCTCGATCTCGTCGAGCGTGCGCCGGTAACGCAGCGCCAGCGATTCGAGCGCACAGCGTACCATCTGCCCCGGCGTCTCGGGTACGGGCTGACCCGAAGCGCGGCAGGCCGCCGCGATGCGCCCAGGCATATCACCGGGGGCCAGAAAAACGTCCGCGTTCGGATCGATGAGCGAGCGGAAGGGTTCGGCGGCGGCCGCCAGGCGGTTCATCTCGGCAAACGACAGGTCCAGGTGCTGGCGTTGCCACTCATGGCGACACTCCTGAATCAGCCACAGCCCCATGATATTCTTCAGGAAGCGGATCTGACCGGCCAGCCCGCCTTCATTGGTGTAGTTGGCCGCCAGGGCCGCCGGGGTGATGTGCGGCGCCGGCAACTCGACCCCCAGCAGGCTCCAGGTGCCGCTGCTCAGGTAGGCCCACGAGCGGCTCCCCTCGGCCGGTACGGCCGCCACCGCGGAGGCCGTGTCGTGACTGCCGACCAGGATCACCGGTATCGGCTTGCAGTTGAGTTCGGCACAGATGGCCGGCCGCAGCACGCCGGCGGCCGTGCACGGCGCGGCGACCGCGGGGAACAGGCTGCGCGGCAGGCCCAGGGCGTCAATGATGTCCCAGGCCCAGTCGCCGGCGTGCGGATCGTAAGCCTGCGAGGTCGTGGCGATGGTGTACTCGGCACCGATGTGGCCCGACAGCAGGTAGGTCAGGGCGTTGGGCATGAACAGCAGGGTCTTGCCAATCAGCAGTTGCGGGTCGCCGTCCCGCACCATCGCCGCGAGCTGGAAGATGGTGTTCAGGTTCATGAACTGAATGCCGGTGCGCTCGTAGAAACGTTCGCGCGGCACGCGTGCGAAGGCCCAGGGCAGGATGTCGGTCGTGCGCGGATCCCGGTAATGCCGCGGGAAACCAGCGAACTTGCCCTGGGCGTCCAGCAGGGCGAAGTCAACGCCCCAGGTATCGACGGCCACACCATCGAGTTCCACGCCCGTCGCCAAGGCCTTGGCCAGGCCGCGTTTGAGTTCGGCAAAGAGCCCGAGGAGGTTCCAGTACAGGCCGCCGTCAACATCGACGGCGCCGTTCTCGAAGCGGTGCACTTCCTGCAGACTGATCTTGCCGTCCTCCACAGTGCCGAGCATGGCACGGCCGCTGGAGGCTCCGAGGTCAAAAGCGAGGTAATGCTTCATCCTACGTCTCCCATTGCATGGTCGACGCCGGGGGACAACCCGAGGCGTCCGGCGTGCCTGGTAACATGATACCGCGAGCGCGTTTCGCCAGGCACGATTCCGATGCGGATGTCCTCACCGCCGGCCAGAGGCCGGATCCCTGGGACCGGCTGGTGTTGGAGGGCGAAGCTCCACGGGCGCGCCGGCGCCGCTGAGCCGGTATTGCCCCGGCGCCCCCCCCCTCAGGACACCGGCGCCAGACGGGGCTCGATGGCCGGCACCTCGGGATCCCGCGACGCGGTAACGTCCACGAAGAACTGCCGGAAGCGCCGCGTGCCCGGGGTCCAGTCGAGCACGCTGAAACCGCCACTGAGCGTCAGCGAGCCGGCGCACACTTCGCCGCGGCCGGCGCCGTCCCAGCGGGCGAAGGGGGCATGGATATGACCGCTGAGCACCAGATCCAGGCGCCCCTCCTGCAGGTGCTGCCAGACGACCTCGGCGCCGTCCAGACGCCGACGCCGGCCGAGGGCCTTGCCGCTGGCGTCACGCAGGGGGAAATGGCAGACCGCCACGCGGCACTCGCCCTCGGCGCGCGGCAGCGCCAGGCGCCGCTCGAGCCAGTCCAAGGTGGCGGCACTCAGGGCTCCGGAGGAGAGCAGGCAGGAGACCGGCAGGGAACCGTTCAGCAACAGCAAGCGCAGTCCGGACACCTGCCACTCGAGGGGCAGTTCAGCGAGCTGCCAGCGCCGGTTGTTGAGGCTCAGGAAAGCGCTTTCCAGCGCCGCGCGACAGGGCGCCGCCCGGACGTAGGCATCGTGGTTGCCGGGCATGAACAGGAAGCGCCGCGCCGGGTCGGTGCAGAGGGGGTGCAGGAGGGCGCCGGCGGCCGCGTACTCCTCGGGCGAGCCGATGCAGGTGATGTCACCGGTGCAGATGATCAGCTCGGGCTTCAGGCGTTCGATCTCGTCACAGGCCCGCCGCAGGTACTCCAGACGGAAGTGCCGAGCCCGGCGCAGGAGGTGGTTGGCGGCGCCCAGCAGCCGTTTGTCGAACAGCGCGGCGGGTGACCGGGGCAGCCGTCCCACGTGGAGATCGGACATATGCACGATACGCATGGGGGCTGTCCGTGTTGGGCGGCGTAGTCAGACCGCGGCAGACGGCGCGGTCTAGGGCCCATCGATGAGACCGCGCAACTCGTCTTTCAGCCGCTCCGCTTCTTCCGGGTACTGGCGTTGGAGGAACTCCACCGCGGCCAGGGCCCGCCGCTTGTCGCCCTGCTGCACGAACTGCTTGATCTGCTCCACCAGGCGCGCCACCTCAGCCTGTCGCAACTCCGGCTCGATAACGGTCAACTCGGCCAGGATGGGGACCGCCTCGCTGCGACCGCAGGACTCCAGGCGTTTGCGGGCCTCGGCAGCGAACTGCTCGCGCGCCACCAGATAGGCGCCAAACAACAGCTTACGCTCGGCCTCATCGCCCCGATCAACCTCCCACTTCTTCTCCGTCAGTTTGTCCACCTGCACCGGGGAGAGGTCCGCGAACGGGATTTCGAGCGTTTCCATGGTCTCGTCGCGCTCGCCTTTGGTGTAGGTCACGCGCCGGACCTGCAGTTCGACATCCTGGAAACCGATGCGGCCGACACGCCACTCGGTCTTGGGCTGGGCCGGGACCGCCAGGGGCAGCCCGGCGAGTTGGTCCTTGCTGTTGACGATGGACTCCATCAGCTTCTTGGCCGCGGCGATAATGGCCTGCCGGCCGAGGGCCCAGCGCTGCAACTCCTCGTCGCGGTTCGTGGTCAGCGGCACGAACAGGCGGGTGGCGTCGTCGAACTGGTGCTTCCGGCAGAACTCCGCCGCCGGCGCCCTGATCTCGCTTTTCTGACGCGCGATCGCGACCTCGCGTTCGCTCTTCTTCTGCGCCAGCCGTTCGGCTTCCTCGGCCTGCAGTTTGCGCGCGGTCGCCGCCGCGGCCTCCTGCTCGGCCTTGTCCGCCGCGGCCACGGCCTCGGCCTGGGCGGCCGCGCCGACCTGCTCCCACTGCGCTCGTTCGGCCGCGTAGACGGGCTGGCGCGCCTCGTCGAGCTCCTTTTCGACGTAGGGGGCGGCGAGGGTGGTCAAGGCTTCGGCCTCGCCATGGTCGTAGCCGAACTCGGTGACGGCACTCGCCACGCGTGCCGCTGCCGCGCTCTCGGGAAGGCCCTGTGCGAGCGCGCTGCGGAGATCCTCCAGGGTCTTGGTCACGCCGCCCGCCGGGGTGTTCGCGGGCGGCGTCGGCGTCTCCCCCGGCGCCGTCTTCGGGGTTTCTCCTACCGGCCCCCCCACACCGCGCCGGAAGTGCAGCGTCGCGGCGCCACCGACGACCAGCAGCAGCACCACCCCGGCCGCGAGGCCCCAGGTCTTCCCAGAGCGACGGCGGGGAGTCGCGGCCGCGTCGGCGGGCAGGTCTGCCGCGTCAACGGCCAATCCCGTCGCCACCAGATCCGCCGCCACCGCGCTGCCCAGATCGGCCTGCAGGGGTGCGCCATGGGCCTTGCCGACCGAGAAGCGACGCTTGCCCGCGCTCGCCTCGGACCGGCCCGGCGTCGGCGCGGCGGCGGACGCTGTGGGCAGCACCAGGCCGGTGCCGGCGCCGATGGCCGCGCACTCGGCGCTCTGCAGATCGATCGGCGCCTGGCTGGCCGCGTGCGGTGCGTACACCGGCAAACCGCCGTGGCGCACCGCTTCGAGATCCGTCAGCAGCGTTGCCGCGTCGGGGTAACGGTGCTGCGCCCGCTTCGCCAGCATGACCTCGATCACCTGAGCAAAGGACGCCGGGACGTCCGGACAGGCGAGGCGCAGCGCGGTCAGCGGTTCGACCAGATGCTTCTGCGCGATATCGGCGGCGCTCGCCCCGGCGAAGGGGAAGCGCCCACTGACAGCATGGTAGAGGGTGGCGCCGAGGCTGTAGATATCGCTGCGGTTGTCGCCATGGCTGCCCAGCAGGTGCTCCGGGGCGATGTATTGCGGGGTTCCGTAGAGCTCCTGGGTGCCGTCGCTGGCGGTATCGGTCAACTTCCGGGCCAGGCCGAGGTCTGCAAGCTTGACGGCGCCATCGGCAGTGAGGATGATGTTGTCCGGTTTGATGTCACGATGCATCAAACCCTGGCTGCGCCAGGCGAAATCGAGGGCGCCGGCGATCTCCAGGGCGATGTCCAGGGCCCGCTCCGCAACCAGACGCCCGCCGTGCAGAATGGCCTGCTTCAGCGTGCTGCCCTGGACGTACTCCATAGCGAAGTAGAAGAGCCCGGCATCCTCGCCGACGGCGTAGGCCTGCACGATGTTGGGGTGGTTGATCGCCGCCGCCGCCCGCGCCTCGCGTACGAAGTCCTTGATATAGGCCTCGTCGGCCCCGTAACGATCATGCAGGATCTTCAGGGCCGCTGGCCGGTCCAGCGAGATCTGGTGGGCCAGGTACACCGTGCCCATGCCGCCCTCGCCCAGAGACTCGCGGACGATGAAGTCGCCGATGATGGCACCGGACGAGAGGCGGGTCTCCGGCACCGCCACGGCCGTACCGCAATGCCCGCAGGCGACGGCTTCGCCGGGCTGGCCATCGTCAATCGCCAGAATGCCGTGGCAGTGGCTACACTGGAAGCGCACGGCCCGTACCCCTTTTTGCAGACACCCGATGACATGCCCCGTGGTGGCTATTATAGTAGCGGGTGCGCGGGGCGAAGGCAACCAGCCTTCGGCTTTTTGCGCGCCAGGAGCGCCAGGAGCGCCAGGAACAGCAGCAGCGAAGAGGGCAAGCACCATGATCGTCACCACCGCGGATCTCTTCAAGGTCGCCTATGGCAAGTTTGCCGTCGGCGCCTACAACATCAACAACCTCGAACAGTGCATGGGCCTCTTCCGCGGCTGCCTCGACAGCCAGGCCCCCTTCATCATCCAGATCAGTAAGGGTGCCCGCAGCTATACCCATAAGCTCATGCTCGAGGGCCTCATCCGCAGCGCCGAACAGGTCTTTCCGGCTGCGGTTTTCGCGGTTCACCTCGACCACGGTGACGAAGCCACCTGCATCGACTGCATCAACAGCGGTTTCTACAGCTCGGTGATGATCGATGCCAGCCATGAGAAATTCGACAAGAACATCGAGGCCACCGCCCGCGTCGTGGCGGCGGCGCACGCCAAGGGCATCAGCGTCGAGGCCGAGCTGGGCACCCTGGGTGGGGTCGAAGAGGATATCAAGGTCGACGAAGGCAATGCGAACCTGACCGACCCCAAACAGGCGCGCGAGTTCGTCACCCGCAGCGGGTGCGATTCGCTGGCCTGCGCCATCGGCACCAGCCACGGCGCCTTCAAGTTCAAGGGTAAGCAGGGCCTGCACTTCGACGTGCTCGAGGAAATCCAGAAGCGCCTGCCGAACTTCCCCCTCGTCATGCACGGCAGCAGCAGCGTCCCGAAGGAAGAAGTCGACCGCATCAATGCCGCGGGCGGCACGCTGAAGGACACCAAGGGCGTTGACCCCACCGAGTTCAAGCGCGCGGCCGCCTTGGGCGTGACCAAGGTCAACATCGACACCGATGGCCGGCTGGTGTGGACCCGTGTCCACCGCGAGTGCTTCCGTGACGACCCGGCGAACTTCGACCTGCGTCCCCCGGGCAAGATCTTCATGACCGAGTACGCCAAGTTCATCGCCGAGAAGAACGTCTACCTCGGCAGCGCCGGGACTCTGCCGGCCGTGAAGAAGGCGCTGGGCGTCGCCGGCTGAACTCAGCCTGCCGGACCGGGCCGCGAGCGTGGGGGAGTGGACGGGAGCGTCCGCTGGCCGCTGCGCGCGGCTCGGTCGTGTGTCTGAACCGGGGACCCGATGAGCCTTGCGCCGACCGTTGCCGAGCCGTCACCGTCCAGGCCCTGGACGGTGGCGGTGCATCTGGCCCATCCGCAGGTGCCGGCCTGGTGTTTTGGCGAGGCTCACGCCCAGCGCCTGCAGGCGGCCCTGCCGGGACTGACGTGCCGCATCTGCGCCGGCCGTGTGGAGTTCCGCACGGCCTTGCGCGAGGCCCAGGTCGCCTTCGTGTGGTCGTTTGCCCAGGAGGAATTCGCCGGGGCGCCCGCCCTGCGCCTGCTGGCCACGCCTGCTGCCGGCCGCGACTACTTCCAGGTGACGCCACCGCCGGGGGTCGAGGTCGTCTACGGACGCTTCCACGGGGAGATCATGGCGGAGACGGCAGTGGGGATGATTCTGGCCATGGCCCGTGGCCTGCTTCCCGCCGTCACCACCCATCGCGGCGATCCCTGGCCCCGGGCGCTGCTGGCGCCCGGCCTGCGCCCCTTGCGCGGCGCCCACGTGGTCATCCTCGGTTTTGGGCACATTGGCCGTTGCATCGGCCGCTCACTCAAGCCCTTCGGGGTCCGCATCAGCGGTATCCGGCGCCAGCCCTCGCCGCTGGACCTGGCCGACGGTTTCGACGCACGGGACCGAGTGCTCGCCCTGGCCGACCTCGACGCCGTCCTGCCGGAGGCCGACCACCTGGTGCTGGTACTGCCGGGCGGCACCGGCACCGACGCCCTGCTCAGTGCCGCCCGGATCGGCCTGTTGCCGCCCCACGCCACCCTGATCAACCTGGGCCGCGGCAACGCCCTCGATGAGGCGGCCCTGATCACCGCCCTCCGTGCCGGCCGCCTCGCCGGCGCCTGTCTGGATGTGTTCGGCACCGAACCCCTGCCGGCGGACTCGCCGCTGCGCTCCTGCCCAAATCTCTGGTTGTTCCCCCATGTCTCGGCCGTCAGCCCGACCTACCTGGATCTGTTCGTCGATGACTTCGTCGCTCAGTTCCAGGCCGCCCGCCAGGGCTGTTCCAAGATCGCGGTTCCCGCTACGGGTGAGCGCGTGAGAACGTGAAAGCGTGGATTCGTGGCAGACGGCCGGCACACGCGCCGTGACCCTCACGCAATCACGCTCTCACGCTTTCACCGTGCCGGTGACCAACAGCGATGGTCGTTGGGAAAACGGAACCGCCCTGCCCGCCCGGCGCCGGCTGCGCAGCGCGCCCCCGCTGAGGCTATAGTGTACGTTTGATCCATCGCTTTCTCGAGGGCCGCGGACGGCATGCGGGGAGTCCGCCGACGCCCGTGCGGTCAGACTCCCCGACAAAGGACGTGGCTGTGGTTGGCATAGCGCTCAGAGGCTCCTTTACGCCGCCGGGGGACAAATCGATCTCCCACCGCGTCGGCCTGTTCTCGCTGTTGGCGTCCGGCTCCTGCGCGGTCCGCGCCTATTCGGACTGTGAGGACTGCGCCAGCACCTTGCGCGTCGTGAATCAGCTCGGCGGCAAGGTCCAGAGCACCGTCGACGGGCTCCGTCTCGGCGGCGCTGCCGGGGTGGTGGTGCCGGAGGCCGACCTCGACTGCGGCAACTCGGGGACCACGATCCGGATGGTGCAGGGCATCCTGGCCGGTCGACCCGGTGTCTACCGGCTCGACGGTGATGCCTCGCTGCGGCGGCGGCCCATGGAACGAGTGGCCATCCCGCTGCGCCTCATGGGAGCCGCCATCGAGACCCGTCACGGCTGTGCCCCGGTGACGGTGCGCGGCGGGCCCCTACGGGCCATCGACTATGCCCTCCCGGTTGCCAGCGCCCAGCTGAAGAGCGCCCTGTTGCTGGCCGCGCTCCAGGCCGACGGGCCCTGCCGCTTCAGCGAGCCCGCCGCCAGCCGCGATCATAGCGAGCGGATGCTGCGCGCCTGGGGCGCGGATCTGCGCCGCGACGGCAACGCGGTCACCATCGCTCCGGGCCGGCTCATGCTGCCGGCCTCATTCACCGTCCCCGGCGATGCCAGCGGCGCCGCCTTCTTCATCTGCGGCGCGGCCATCGTGCCCGGCAGCGCGGTCACCGGCACCGACGTCCTGCTCAATCCCTCACGTCTGGGCTGGGTCGACGTCTTGCGCCGCATGGGAGCCAGCGTCGAGACCCGCGTCGAGAGCGCAGCCCCGGAGGCTATGGGCAGCCTGCAGGCTGCTTATGCCGACCGCCTGCACGCCTGCGAGGTCACGGCCGAGGACGTCCCGAACCTGGTCGATGAGATCCCCATCCTCGCGGTGGTGGCCACCCAGGCCCGTGGGACAACGGTGTTCCGCGCCTGCGGCGAACTGCGCGTCAAGGAGTGTGACCGCCTGGCGGCCATTGTGGCCGAGCTCGGACGCTTCGGCGCCGCGGTGCGCGTCGAGGGCGACGACCTGATCGTGCAGGGGCCGACGGCGCTGAGGACGCCGGCCACGCCCTGCGAGAGCTATGGCGATCACCGCATCGCCATGTCCTGCCGTATCGCCTCGCTGCTCTGCGACGGCCCGGTGAGCATCCGTGACGAGGGCTGCGCCGCCGTCAGCTATCCAGGCTTCGCCCGCACCTTTGCCGCCCTCACCGCCGGCAGAACCCTATGACCTCCTACGACGGCAATCTCTATCTGACCGGCTTCATGGGCAGTGGCAAGTCCACCCTGGCCCAGGCTCTGGCCAGCGCCCTGCACCGGCCCTGTGTCGACCTGGACGCGGAACTGGAGCGCCATTTCGGCATGCCGATCGCCGCGGTCTTCCATACCCGCGGCGAGGCCGCCTTCCGCCAGCAGGAGAGCGCGCTGCTGCGCCGTCTGGCGCGCCGACAGCGGCTGGTGGTCGCCACCGGCGGTGGGGCGCCCGTCGCGGCCGCGAATCGCGCCACCATGCGGGCGAGTGGCCGCATCATCTTCCTGCAGGCCGATCCGGCCCGCCTGCGCGAGCGTCTCTCGGCCGCCGCCGTGGCCCAGCGGCCCCTCTGGGGTGACCCGGCCGCGGTGCAGGCCCTCTACGCGGCCCGCCGCGACGCCTACGCGGACCACGATCTCGCCCTCGACGCCGTCGGGCTCGCGGTCCCGGCCGAGGTCCGCGCCGTCTTGCGCTGGCTGCTACCCGCCGGCGGCATCGAGGTTGTGCTCGACGGCCGCCCCTGCCCCGTCGAGGTCACGGTCGATGGGCCCGACGCGCTGCGGCCCCTGGCCGCGACCCGGCGCGTCATCCTGCTCACGGACCGGCACGTGGCCGCGGCCCATCTGGCGCGCTATCGCCAGGCCCTGCCGGCGGCGCTGGAGATCATCGTGCCTCCCGGCGAGAAGGCCAAATCACTGCGCCATGCGGAACACGTCTATCGCGCCCTGCTCGACGCCCATGTGGAGCGTGGCGATCTGCTCGTGGCCTTGGGCGGCGGCGTGGTCACCGACCTCGGCGCCTTCGTCGCGGCGACCTTCAAGCGTGGCATGGACTTCGCCCTCGTCTCCACCTCGCTGGTAGGCTGTGTCGACGCGGCCATCGGCGGCAAGAGCGCCGTCAACGTCGCCGGCTCGAAGAACCAGGTTGGGCTGTTCACCGTGCCGCGCCGGGTCGTGCTCGACCTGGCGGCCCTGAGCACCCTGCCCAGAGCGCAGTTGCGCGAGGGCCTGGTGGAAGCCTACAAGACCGGCCTGGCGCTGCGCCCCGAGCTGGCCGCCTTCATCGAGAGCCATCTGCCCCCTCTGTTGGCCGGCGACCTGCCGGCGGTGGCCGCTGTGGCGCGCGCCTGCGCCGAGGCCAAAGGGGAGGTCGTGACCGTCGACTTCCGCGAGCGTGGCCTGCGCCGTGTGCTCAACCTCGGCCATACCTACGGCCACGCCGTCGAGAGCTGGCACCACTACCGCGTCAGCCATGGCCAGAGTGTCGCCGTCGGACTCCAGGTCGCCGCCGAACTCAGCCGCGGGCGCGGCCTCATCGACGACGCCCTGGCCGACCGTGTCCTCCGCACCGTCCGCGGCCTCACCCGCCGCCGCCTCGACCTGCCCAGCGCCGCGCAGGCCTGGCCGATCATGCTCAACGACAAGAAGGCCAATGCCGGACGGATCACCTTCGTCCTGCTCACCGGCCTCGGCAGCCACGCCTGCGTCGACGACGTCACCCCCGCCGAACTCGACACCGCCCTCGGGCGCGCCCAGCGCTGAGGACCCAGGACCCCACCGCAAACTCGGCCCACGGACCCCCTGAACGCCTCGGCCTGCCAGCCGCCCCCTGGAGGGCGAAGCGCCGGCTGAGCCGCAGGTCTTCCTGGAGGGCGAAGCGCCGGCTGAGCCGCAGGTCTTCCTGGAGGGCGAAGCGCCGGCTGAGCCGCAGGTCTTCCTGGAGGGCGAAGCGCCGGCTGAGCCGCAGGTCTTCC
>CAILUI010000152.1 GCA_903837355.1 uncultured Victivallales bacterium | reverse complement strand
GGCGCACGGTCTGGCCGGAACTGCCGGTCTCGAAGAGGGTGAGACGGTCGTCCGTGCGCCAGGCGAAGATGCGCTGGACCCAGCCGCTGGGCGTGGTGACGCTGGCGGGGGCGAGCGGGCAGAAGAAGACGTGCGACTCGAGGTTCCCCGGGGCTCCCCAGTCGGCGCCGGCGGCAGCGCAACGGCGGGTGAGGACGCTGCGGGGGCCGTCGATGCCGTAGGCGTAGTAGGTCCGTTCGGTCTCGACGCCGAGGGTCTCGGTGACGACCCGCCGCGGGCGCTCGCCGAGCAGGCTCGGGTCGGCCGGGTCGCCGGCCGAGAGCGCGCTGTCGTAGGCGTAGCGGCGGACCCGGCAGAGGGCATCGGGGTCGGTGGGGACGGCATCGCCAAAGGGGCTGATGTGCGCCGTCAGCCAGCCGCTGGTCGGCTCGTACTCGAAGCGCTCCCAGGCGCCGTCGGGGTGGGTGATGGCGACGAGCTTCGACCAGCCCGGCGCACCGTTGGCCGGGTAGCGGGCGTTGCCGCCGGCGTAGTGGTAATCGGTGGCGTGGGCGCTGCCGTTGGCGAGGGTCTCGAGACGCGTCGGCAGGCCATCGGCATTGCAGGTGGTGATCTCGGTGAGGGCCCCGCCCGAGGGCCAGACCGTGGTCAGGCTGTCGCCGTTACGGGTGACGGTGACGCCGCTGCCGAAGGTCAGCGCCTGCACGCCGGCGCCGAAGCCGAAGGTACCCGTGTGGCGCACGCTGAGTTCGGGGATCGTCTTGCTCAGGCTGGTCACCCAGGCGCCGGCGGGCGTGCTGACGTAGGCGAGCTCGACGCCCAGCGTGCCGCCGCCGCCGTACCAGGTGTAGTCGAGACGGCGCAGGAGACCGCCGCTCCAGGTCAGGGTCCCCCGGCAGCGCGGCGAGACGAAGGTGCTGGCCTTCATCTCTAAGGCGCACTGGCTCAGGCTGTTGATCGCCACGCTCCGGCCGTCGAGATGGCGCACCTGGCTCAGCGCGCCCTCGGCCAGACTGCCGCCGGCGTAAACATGGATGAGGCCCGAGTCGAAGTGCAGCTCGAAGCTGGCATCGCGGTCGTCGGCGGGCGTGAGATCGCGCAGGACGTAGGTGCGCCGGTCGTTCGGGGCGAGCGGGAAGCCCAGCGCCGCAAAGGCGCCGGCCACGGCGTCCCAGGCGAACTCGAAGGCCACGCGGTTGCCGCGCGGGCGCACCACGGTGACGACCTTGCGGTGGATGGTGGGGGAGATGAGCAGTTCCTCGACCATGGCCCGGGTGTGCAGGCTGAAGGCGAGCGGCTGGTCGCCGGCATCGGGGTGCAGCCACTCGTGGTTCGGGCCGTCGGTGGCGGCGCCCTGGCTGAGGAAGGCCTGCACCGGCAGTTCGTTCCAGTGCGCCACCCCGAGCGGGATCAGCACCTGCGGGTGGGCCCACTCGGGCTGCAGCGCCAGGGTGCCGGTGTCCGGACCGAAGGAGGCGAGGTCGACGCCGGTGTCGACCAGGTCGTCGCGGTTGCTGTCGGGACCGTAGGCGCCGACGACGCTCCCCGGCGGCGGGGGCGTGGCCGTGGGCGGTGGCGACAGGGGCGCAAAGCCGGATGCACCGCGGTAGTCGAGGACGCCGTGGACCGTAAAGACCTGGTAGGTGGCGGCTTCGTACTGGCCGCCGGGGTAGACCGGGTTGGGGACGGCCGGGAAGCCGGCCGGAGCGAAGGGGATCTCGACCGGGCCGCCAGCGCCCGCCGGCAGCGTCGACCAGCGCCAGTAGCGGCCGACGTCTTTGCCGGCGAAGAGGTCGGGAGTGCCCTGCTTCCCGGTGATGTTCACATACACCTCGATGCGGGCCCCCG
>CAILUI010000151.1 GCA_903837355.1 uncultured Victivallales bacterium | reverse complement strand
GCCCACTCGCGGAACGTGGCGATGAACGCCGGGCCGTGCGGGTATCGGATGTGCACATCCATGCGCAGCCAGCCGCGCGTGTCCTCGACGGAAAACGGCGTCTGCCCGGCCGCGTTGCGGGTGAAGAGGTCGCCCCAGCGCTGGAAATGATAGAGCCAGACGAGGGCGTTGGCCTCCGGCAGCTTCGGATCGACATGGCTGACCTCCATCGGCTGCGCGGCGTCGAGCGGAAACGGCTTCCCCGTGAGCCAGGAGGCAATCTCGCCAATCGTCACACGGGCAAACGGGTAGTTCCCCCAGCCTTCCACCGGCATCCCGCCCGCACGCGCCAGATCGAGAAAGTACCTCCAGGCGTCGCCGTTCTGATTCGATACCGCCGTCGGCTGGCTGTGGATGTAGGGAAACCGGATGAACTCATAGAGCCATGGCATGCCGGTGGTGGTGACGCTGCTGATCCCGCTCTCCTTCATCAAGGCCAGGTCTCTGCGCAGGGTTTCCTCCACGTCGGGCCCGAGCTGGATGTTGCCGCGCATGTCGGCCATCGTCTGGGTCACGACCATCGGCTCCCAGCGGCCGTCTTTCCAGACGAGGTTCTTCGCAGTCGGGCGGAAGGCGACCGGGAGCGTGGCGGTGGTGATGGCGACCGGCGTGGCGGCGGTGGCCACTTGCGGAGGATCGCCGGTGAGCAGCTTCACCACGATTTCCCGCGTCCAGGGAGCGACCTGCAAATGCAGAGTACCGCGCGCTTCTCCGCCGGGTGGCAGCCCCGCGAGGTGGCTGTCAAACGCCGTCATGAACTCCTCGAAAGTATGCAGCCATCTGTTCAAGCGCGGCTCGCTGCCCAGGTTTTCCAGAACCATCCGCACCGGTGCCGGCTCGGTTGCAAGCGGCTCGCTGGCAACGGTGAAATCCCACTCCGCGCGCGCCACGGTCCTCCCCTCCCAGAGGTTGACAAGCCAGTCGAACTCCCGTTCAAAGCGGGCCAGCGCGTTGATGCCGATGCGGTAGCGCCCGGGCACCAGCCCGAACCCCTGCGGCGTCTCCTTGTCGCCGGTCATGAAACTCAGCCAAACCTCCGTGCTTTCGCCGGGGTAAAGGTAATCTGGAATCCGCACGTAGCGGTTGTAGGCGATCCCGGTGTTCTCCCATGTGCCGTCGGCTTTCTGGCGCGAGATGTCGGGCTTGAGGAAAAACGCGCCCACGCCCTCCGGATCGAGAATGGTATTTCCAGTACTGGTGATGCGGAACCGGAACCAGACCAGATCGCCCGCCTCCACCGTCCCCGAACGCACCAGCGGCTTGGCGTCGTAGTTCGGGTACTTCGCCGCCGGCTTGTCCGACAGATCCGCAGCCATGATATGGCGCGGGTCCCCGCGCAGATTCCCCGTCACCGAGCCGAGAAAATCCATGCGTACCCCGAGGTCCGCTGGCAGCGAGAGATCCGCCAGGTCGCGTCCCGCACGCCGCGCCGGATCCTCGAACGCGGTCGCCGCGACATGCACCGGGCCGGAGGCGAAGGCCGAAGCGTTTCTCAGAACATAGGAAACCGGCACGGTGTCGTAGGCGCGCGCCCCGACCGGCACCCGGAACCGAGCCTCGACCTGACCCGAACGCACGACGGACTCGACAGTTGGCGCATCCGCGCAGCGCGCCAACTGCCCGGTCTTCTCCGCCTCGCGCCGGAGCGGATCGTAGATGAGACCGCCGTCGGCATGCAGCGGGTATGTGAAGATAGGCGAAGGCCGTTCCTCCGCAGCCTCCTGCGCTTCCGGCGCAACGGGAGGCGGGGGAGCGGCCTGCGGCGGACGTGCGCACCCGGAGAGGGCTGCCAGCACCGGAAGCAAAAATGCGCGTCTCATGGCCGGGCCTCCAGCTTCACCTTCCGGAGAAGGAACTCACGCAGGCCCGCCCGGTTGCCGGGCTCATCCCGCTCCGCAGAGGAATCCCCTGCCGCGGTGAGGCCAAACGTCTTCGCACCGCCCAGCGCGGCGAAGATGGTGAGAACTGTAAGTTTGGTTCGTGTGGTTCGCATTCGTGTCCGGTGGTTCTGAGTTGCTGTTGGAGATCGCCTGGCAGATCGGCCGGCGGCTGGTCGAGATCGCGGGCGGCGTCGTGGAGCAGGTGGCGCAGCAGGCGTTCGGCGACGGGGCTTGAGTTCCGGCTCTTCATCGTCATGGCTCATCTGATGATGACATCCACCGCCTGGCCGGCGCCGATGACGAGTTCGGCGGCGAGGGAGATTCTCACCGCGCCGTCTTTCACTGCAGAGCTGGACGGCACGGTTTCCTCGCCGACTCGAACGTTGACCTCCGGGGCCACGATTCCGGGCGCGACACTGAAGACCATGGACTTCAGTGCGAGCCGTCCGTAGCGGACCGCGATCTGCTCCCTCTGGCCGGACGGAGTCCGTTGCTGGGTGAAGAACCCCCAGCCTTCGGCTGCGGTGAAGATCGACGTGTGGTCCTCCGGCTTCCACACCGGCCTGAAGCCGATCAACCCCGCCGGCCCGTCGTAAACGAACCCTTGCGCGGCCAGGAGGGCGGACCAGATGGCCATGG
Organism: uncultured Victivallales bacterium; assembly: GCA_903837355.1. Taxonomy (GTDB): domain Bacteria; phylum Verrucomicrobiota; class Lentisphaeria; order Oligosphaerales; family JAFGRS01; genus CAILUI01. The sequence goes on along the minus strand of CAILUI010000151.1, from coordinate 15,500 downwards.
CGCGTGCGTAGAACTTCCCGCACTCATCATCGCCAAACGGATTGCCGCTGTATCCCCAGGAGGCGTTGTCGCCGGTCGTGAGGTCGCCTCGCAGGCGTCCGTCGTAGCGGTCGGCTGCGGCGCGCACCACGGTGAAGGCCTCCTTCGTCAACCCGGCGTAGATCATCAGACCGGCGGCGGAATACTCAAACCCGCTCATCACCTCGTCGGTATAGAAGATGACATTCGGCGGGTTGGGTTTTCCACCCTTTGGCCAGGTGCCCTGCTGCATTCCGGCGTCGGCATCGTCCACAAACTTGCGGGGCACCTGTCTGATGCCGTTGAAATCTGCGTGGAAGTTGTACTTGAAGAGTGCCGCCATAGCCGAACGCACATGTTCGGGCGGGTAGAGCCAGCCGCAGTTGATCTGCTGAGCCCACCACTGGCCGAGCAACTGGTCGATGTAGCAGCCGGTGTTGTAATCCTTCTGCGGGGTCGCGTCGGGCACCTGGATGTAATACTCGCCGTTGAAGAGCGCCTGGTCCTGGTTCGCCATCCCGTTGGCGAGGATCTGCCGGTAGCGTGCGGCCGAGGCGGGATCGCCCTGCAGGTCGGCCATGTTGGCGGCGGCGGCCAGCGCGCCAAGGTACATGCTGCCCAGCCACGACGTGGTGCCGCCTTGGTCGCCGTCCATGGCGTGCTGGGGACCGGTCAACATGCCGTCGGGGACGCCGCCCAGTTTCTGCTCGATCTCCGAGGCGGCGGGGGAGTCCCAGCGGGCAATCGCGTAGTCCAGCACCCGCTTGATCGTGGGCCATTGGTCCGTGAGCCAGGCCCCGTCTTTGCTCAGCAAGTGCTCGCGATAGGAGCTCATGACGAAGGCGCATTGGCCGTCAAAGGCCGGGAAAAGCGTTTGAAAGCGCACCGGCAACATGCCCTCCGGCTTGACACTGCCGGCATCGGCAGCGCGCATCGCGCGGGCGACGACCGGGAACAGCCAGGCATGGGCCTGCGCATAGCCCCACACGTGCGTGGCGTTGCCGGCGCAGCAGCCGCCGGCCGAGCCGCAGCCCTCGAAGGCATAGAAGAACCCATCTTTCGCCCAGTTGCAGGTCATGCTGCTGAGGATGGCCACCTGCGAGCTGATGCGGTCGAGCAGCCAGTAGGGCAGGTTCGAGGAGTAGAGCGTCTCGTTATACAGATGGGTTTCTGCCGTGAGCACGTCCAGTCGGGCGGCGACATCCCGGGCCACTCCCAGCGCGTCCGGCCACCAGTTCGCATACATGTTCCCCCTGTGGTTCTCCGGCAGAGCCACATTCGGGAAGTGCCAGGCGAGAACAAAGGTCACCGTCCGCTTCTCCCCCGGCGCGAGGGTGAACGCCGCAGCCAAGGCCCCATCCACGGTGTGGCCCGCAGGCGTCGGCCCCGCCTTCTCGCTCCCCGCAACTCCCCCGGATTCTGCAAAGATGGCATGCAGCGCTTCGAGGCTTTCCCAGTCCGCCGTGGCCGATGCTTTGTTGCTCAGCAGCGCGAGCGCCATGTCTCCGTAGGCGGGCGAATCCTTCGCCTGACTCGCCGACAGGTGCAGCAGCGTCGCGTCCGGGTCGCGCACCACCTGATTCACATTGCCGCCATAGGCAGGCGAACTGCGGCCGGATATCACCTGCGTCGGGTCCGCTCCCACCGCGTTCTGCTGCGTCCCGAGAAAGCTCACTTCCACGGGCTCCTTCCCCTTGTTCTCGGCCGTGAGCTTGAAGATCGCGCCGGGGATGGCGGAGTCCTTCTCGTTGAGCGGAATCAGGGGGCTGAAGCACTCCATGCCCACCGCCACCGGCAGCGCCGGATCTTCGAACGTGAACCAGCCGAAGGGATACTCGCCGCTGAACGTCAGCGCTGTCATCGCTGCGAACGGCCCCTCTTTCGCGGTCTGCAGCGCCCGCACGACCGCCGGCTTGCCGGCGACTTTCGCGCGCACGGCAAAAAACGAATGCGGCAGATCGATCGCCTTGTAGTTCTTGAAGACCTGCCAGATGTGCCGCCGCGCCTGGCCGTTGATCTGGACCGGTCCCGCCGCGATACCGCCGAGCGGCATGCTGATCGCCCCGAGGTGCTCGCCCTCGTAAACCCGGCGCTCGCCGCGCGCGAACAGCCGCTCGTCGGCCATCAACTCGCCCAGACGCTTTGCCCGCTCGGCCTCTCTCTTCGCCACGGCCACCCGCTCGGCCTCGGCCTTTCTCTCCAGCCGCTGCGGATAGGAGGCGTGCAAGGCTGCGGTGGCCTGCGGATCAATCCGCCCGGTGGCGGTGAAATCATCGAAGGTCACGTGCGCCCAGCCTACGGTTTCCTTGTCCACGATGGTCATGAAAACCTTCTTCCCAACATACGCGGCGGCGTCCCAGGTGATCCGCTGCATCTCCTCGTGCTCGTTGCCGCGGGCCAGGAAGACCTCCGTCCCGTCCTCGGAGCAGAGCGCGACATAGGCGTTCTGCTCCTTGCCGCCGCCGATCAGAAACGAGATCTCCGGGCCTTCCAGAACAAAGACCGGCGATTCGACCACCGCCGTCTGCGCGATGTCCATCGTCGCGGCGGCCGACTCCAACGTGCTGAGGAAGTACTTCCCCTGCTTGTTGTATTTGGGGCCTAGACTCACGTTGTGATAGGTTTCCCGGCTGGTAACCGGAGCCGCCAACGCGCCCTCCACGATCTTCCAGCCCTGCAGGTCACCGGTCTCAAAGTCGAAGCGAACTTCCCCGCCAGCCCCTGGATTGATGGCTGGCTTCGGCCGGTCGTTTCCCACGGCCTCAGGCGCGGCCATGGCATGGCCGCCTAGCGCGGCGAGGATGGTCAGACTGCTCAGGATGGGTTTCATGGGGGCTGCCTCTCATGCTCATTCGTAGCCGATGGCTTTGAGCTGTTGCTGGAAGTCGGCGGGCAATTCGGCCAGTGGTTGCTCGAGATCACGCGCGGCATAATTGAGCAGATTGCGCAGGAGGCGCTCGGCGGCGGGGTCGGCACCGAGGTTCTCGCGGAGGCGCAGGGTGTTCACGACAAAGCGTCCCGCGCTAAAGTCCCAGACGCCGAGGTGCAGGCCGGAGACATACTCGGAGTTCGTGCGGAGCGAGCCGCAGACCGCCTCGGACGGACGGTCAAACGCTGCCGTGGCGGGACTCATCAGCACGCCTCCCGAGAAGATCGTGTAGTCCTGCGAGAGGATTAGCGGCGAGATGATGTTGCTGTAGAACCGGGCGTCCATCATGCCACCGGCGGGGAGTCCAGCGAAGATCGGGTGCCGCTTGGCCCAGCGCGCGCCACGATAGTACCCGCCCACCCAGTCAGCCTCGGTCACCGTGCCTTTGTGGACGAGCGGCAGCCAGCGGGTGCCGACGACCTGCGTGGCCTTATACTGCTCGGCAACGATGCCGGTGCTCGCGCCGGGCGTATCCGCGAAAACCGCAGGGTCGAGAAACACGACGCAACTGCCGCGCGCCATCAGCCGGGCCAGGTCGCAGAAGGCGGCCGCGCCGCCCGGAGCCGGTGGCTTGCCCGCGGCCAGGATCACCTGCCGTTTCACCTGATTGGCGGGATCGAACGGCAGCAGCTTCACCCCGTGTTCGGTCAACCATTTCGCGAGCACGGGATCCTCGCCCCAGAGCACAACCCCGGCGGGCATGGCCGGCATGGCGGCGGCATCGGTGACCTGGAAACCGACATTGCCCCCTTTGCCCATCCCGCCCTGCGCCAGCGACGCGACGAACCGGTATTCCCCCGCCGGACCGTCGATGGCAATCTCCTCGGACAGCACCGCCTGCGCGAGGGGCGCCTCCTTACCATCCGTGGTGGGCGGGATGCGGACCGCCACCGTTCTATCAAACACGAATTTCCCGTCCGGGCCGGTGACCTGCAACCGTGCCGGGTATTCGCCGGGCGGGAGCCGGTCCTCGTTGGCGAGCGCGGCATCCAGCCGGATGCGTCCGCCCCGGTAGATGCTCAGCGGCTCGGTGAACAGGCACCAGCGCAACGGCGCGGTGGCCAGGAGATAGGCTTCGGGCACGTACGGCTTCAGTTCCCGGAAGAAATCCGCCGCGCCGGAAGCGCTATAGGTCATGTCGGAAACGAGGTGCGATGGCGTGAAGGCGACCACGCGCGGGTTCGAGCGGACAGCCGTCTCGCCGGTCTTGCGGATCTCGGCGAATTCGCGGTTGGCGTCATCAAAGAAGTCCTCCGTGCGCGGCCAGGTGTCGGAGAGCCGCCAGCCGTTCCAGTCCGCCAGGAAGAGCGCGTTCTGCCCGCGATAGTAGAGCGCCTCATCGGCTGACGCATGGCCGGAGCGGTCGAAGCGCGAGACGATGGCCGGCAAATCCTGCGCGCCGGACTGGCCGTATTCGCTGATGTAGAGCCCGGCGTTTTGGATCACCTCCGGATCCATGGCGGCGTAGATGCCCCAGATCCTCTCGGGATGTGCGCCCGTGCGCAGGACGTCCAGTTGCACACGCGGGATGGGTACCTGCGGATATAGGTGCAGATCCAGCAGCTCGCGGTTGCCCACATCCCAGCTTCCGGAACCCGGATTGCTCAGCGTACCGCGCACCGATCCCCCGCTGTTGAGAACGACGACCCGCGAAGGATCCAGAGAGCGAACGAAGGGGAGCGCATCCGCCGCGCGGTCGTGCAGCGGGCCTCCTGGGGTCTCGTTGAGCAGTCCCCACTGGACGACGCTGGGGTGGTTGCGGTCTCGCAGGATGACCTCGCCGATCGAACGTTCCCAGCGTGGGAACAGCAGCGGCGAGTCTTCGAACTGCCAGCTTCCGAAGTGCTCCTGGTGGACTAGAAGCCCGGTTTCATCGAAAAGATCCAGCATCCGGGCTGGCACGCCGCCGAAGCTCAGACGGCAGAAATTGAAGCCCAGGGCTTTCATGTTGACTACGTCGCGGCGGAGCATGTCCTCGTCCAGAGGAACGGTGTAGCCCGCCGGAAAATGGGAGAGGTAGCCGCCGCCCTTGAGCAGGATCCGCCGGCCATTCAGCCGGAAATACCCGTTCTCGAAGCGGAAATCCCGGAACCCGAAGCGGACCGAACGCTGGTCGGCCGAGCCTCCGCCGGCCTCCGCCAGCTCGACGGTCAGGCGATAGAGCACCGGATCGGCAAGCTCCCAGAGCCGGTGCCCCGGCACCGCGAGCACGGCCTCAAAGCGGCTGCTGCCCGGAGCGGGCGTCAGCGTGTAGGCGTCCGCCGCCACCACCGCGCCCGATCGCGCCGCGGCCACGGTGATCCGCGCCACCGCCGCCGCCGGGTTCGGCAGCGAGTTAAAAACTCCCAGGCCGACCCGAACCTGGCCGGTTTTCCAGTCCGACAACACGAAGACGTCGTCGAGGTAGGCCGCCGGACTCAGGATCAGCACCACCGCATCCACGATGCCGCCCGCATTAAAGGCCATGTTGCCCGAGATCCGGTTATTCTTGACTCCCGATGCCGTCTCCTTGAGTCTGATGCCGTCAATCGGCTCGTGCGTGGGGTTGAGAACACGGACGGCCAGCAGGTTCTTCGCACCCGGACGCAGGGCATCGGTAACGTCCAGTTGGAAAGGAGCCTCCCCGCCTTCGTGGCCGCCGACCCGTTGGCCGTTCACCCAGACCTCCGCCAGGTAGTCCACCGCCTCAAAACGGATCAGGCAGCGGCCGCCGCGGTGCGGATTCGCCGGGGCTTCGAACTCCCGCCAATACCAGGCCACGCCATGATAGCCCGGAAAAATGCCCTGGATCACCCACGGTACCTTGGTCGGCCGGGTGTCGGCGGGCGGTGCGTCAAACCACTTCCTCTCACGCCCTTCATTCTGCGGATCCACGGCGAGGCGCCAGTCCGGGCCGTCCAGCGGGATGGTCTGCGGGAGCACCGGTGCGACGGAGCCCTGGCTTTCCGTCCCCGGCTTGGCGGCCTGTAAGGCAAGCGCCGGCGCGGCGGAGACCCAGGAGAACGTGATGGCCTCGCCCGCCACGCTCCGGCCCTCCAGCGTCATCTGCGGACGCGCCGTCACCGTGTAGGCTCCCGGCGGCAGGATAGGAGCCACAACGGTCTTGAGGTCGGCTTGCTTCGACAAGCTGGCCATGGGAACGCTCAGGGTGCGGTTGTGCGGCCATTGGACAGCTTCCATGACCACCTGAATTCCCGGCTGTTCATTTGACCTCCCCGCCGCCAAGTCCGCCGGCAGCGAGAACTCCCAGCGTGCAGCGTCAGCACTTCCCGCCGCGGGCGGAACGCTCTGCCACTGGAGGCGCAGCGACTCGACCATTGGCATCAGCTTCTCCTCGGGCGAGAGCTCCAACGCGAACCCTGTGAGCGCCCGGTTCCACACCTGGAACTCGTCAATGCAGCCGCGGAAGCAGCGCTCCGGCCCGCTGAAGCCCAGCCCGACGCGCAGGGTCGTCGGCGAAGCGGCCATTGGTGCGCTGGCGGGCACGGAGGCGACCGCCGCGCCGTTGAGGAAAAACGTGAGCGTTTCCGGCGTTTTCACCAGCGCCACGTGCTGCCACTGGCCCGCAGTGAGCTGCACCGGGCGCGTCATGGTCCACTGGCCGGCGCCCGTGCCATAACTGGCGGTAAAGCGGTTCGGGTTCGCGCCGTCCTGCTGCATCACGAATCCCACTCCGCCGTGATCGTGATTCCCGAAGATATTCGCATGGGCGTTCTGCCATGCGTCCGGCTTCACCCAGCAGGCCACGGTGAAGGTCTGTCCGAGCTCGACTGGAGCGGGGCCGCAATCGCTGTAGCTGCCCGCGCCATCGAGCCGGAGGCACTTACCCGTGCGGCCTTCAGCGAAGGTCGGCTTGCCTTGCAGCATGCCTGCGCGCCCGTTCCCGGAGCTATCGGCTGCGCCATCCTCAAACCTGTATTCAAGGAGCAGGCCGTCCGCACCCGCGGCGGCAGGAAGGGTGCCGCAGGGCACGGCGAGAGTCGTCAGCAGCATGAACGCCTTCGTCATGGTTCGGCTCCACTACGGTACGGTCGTCTGACTCTCCACGCGGAACACCGTTCGGGCCTCCTCGGCGGAGAGGAGCGGCAGCCCGGCATTCGGAACTGGGGTCGCCAGCGCGTAGTCCACCAGGCAATCGAGAAGATAGCCCGCTTCGGGGTAGCCGTGGCGGATGCCGTCGAGGACGCGCAGCGAGCAGGTCAGGACCCGGCCGCGCTCGATCCGCCCCTCGCAGAGAATGCCGCAGCGGAACAGCTTGGTGCGGGCCCGGGGATCGGGCCAGTTGAAGCCCGACGTGTTGTCGAAGTCTGCCTTCAGCGACCAGACGATGGGATGGAACCGCTCGCGCGCCAACGACCCCTTGGTGGTGAGGTCCAGCGTGCTCATGCCGGCTCCCACCAGGCGGTAGAACGGATAGGAGAAGTTGCCGTCGTGGGGGAAGGCCCGCAGCGCCGGGTGGTCCTCCACCACATAGCCCACACTGCGCAGCGGTTCCGCCCAGAAGCCGACGGTGAGGAGTGGTTGCCGGAGCGCGCCCGCCTCGGTGAGCAGAACCGCAGTGCCGCCGCCACAGACGTAGTCGAGTACCGCGGCATCCATCTTGTCCGTGACCACAACGCGCGTCGTGCCGGGGGCAATCCGCGAGTCCGCGTTGTAACGCTCGCTGAGCTCGGCCGCGCCGGTGAGGTTGGCGACACCACGATCAGCCAGGCCGCCCTTTCTGGCCGGATACGCCCAGAACTCCCACAGGTTCTCCTGCCGGCAGGTCGCCGCGACCAACTGCACCTCGAGGCTCAGCTTTGCCGCCTGCTCGATCCCGCTGGCATCCAGGGAGACCGTGCCGACCTCCTGCACCTTCCCGACGTCGATATCGATCCCCTTGAGCAGGCCCTGGCTTACCACCGTGGCGCCGCTCCTGACCTGCCAGGCCAGGGTGCCGTGCCGCACTGGCTTGGCGCCGTAGTGGGACACGCTCAGGGCGATCGGCCGGCGTTCACCCGCTTGCAGGGTGCGCTCACCGGCACCGGCGCTCATCAGGATCACGGTGTCGCGATTGAAGCGGAGTAGCGGCTTCGGATCGGGGAACTTCTCGGGCTCGTAGAACATGTTCAGCAGCCCCAGGCACGGCGGATCGCCCTCGACCCCACCGGGCAGGTCGCTCAGCAGCCAGTAGCCATAGCCGTCCAGGGTCGGCGACTTGCGCGCGCCCTCATAGACATCCTTCAGGTAGAGGTGCAGGAAGTCGATGGACCGCTGCCGCAGATCAGGGTAACGCTCCGTCAGGCCGAAGTCAGCGATCTCCTGGACGTGCAGCGCGACGCAGTGGTTGTCCCGGACCACCCCGGTGTACTTGGGCGCAACCGTCAAATCGGGCAGGCTGCCGACATAGGTACTGGGGAACTCGTGCCAGATGTGCGGCCGGGTCTCGACCCGGCGGTCCGGGGTCACGCCCCGGACCAGGTTGCCGATCTGGCCGTCGACGGGCTCGACCTTCAGGCGGACGGCGGTCACCGTATCGGGCTGACCGTTGATGAAGAGCCGCAGGTCCTGGCCGTCGTAGGTCGCCCCCACGTGGTTCCACGCGCCCGCCGTCAGGCTGCGGGTGGAGGTGGCGACATTGGCCATCCAGAGGCCGATCATGATCCGACCGGACCCGGTGTCGCCATCCATGGACAGCAGGAAGGCCGCGCCGGAGGACGCGGCCCCGCAGGCGAACGGGGTGCCGTAGTCGCCCTTGGCGAAGCCGCTGGGCTTCACCCAGAGCGAGAGGCTGAAGGGCTGATTGCCGGCCGCAAACGTGGCGGCTGCAACCGACGTGAGGCTGACCGCGGGCACCGTGGCCCCGAAGCGGATGCTCCCACTGGGCTCGGCGGCCGGCAGCGGGCCGGGCTGGCCCTGATCCCAGAATGCCTTGCCATCGGCCTGGGGGGGAAGCTTGTCGGCGGTCACCCGATCCAGGCGCCAGTAGCCCGAAGGCTTGAGGCCGGCCACCACCTGCGGATAGCCAGGGACAGGGCTGGCGAGTTGCGCAACGTCGGTCGCAGGCAGGCAGCGCTTGAAGTAGGCGACCTCCGAAACCAACCCGTTGAACGGCTGGTTGATCCCACCCGCTCCCCCTGCCCCGCCGAACATGTTGGCCAGCGTGACAATGTCCATGGGGAAGATGCCGGTGCCCTCGGAGGCAATGAACAGGCGCGTAGGGTCCAGTTGGCGGAACGTGTCGTGGGCGTAGGTGATGTAGTCCATCCACTGAGGCGTCTCGGCGCACTCGTTACCGCCCGACCAGGCGTACCAGGACGGGTGGTTGCGGTGTTCCCGGATGATCTGGGGCACCATCGCCTTGTGCAGCGGGATCACCTCGCCGTACCTGGGCCACGTGTTCCAGTACGCCGGCGCCTCCGCCAGAATGAGGAACCCGGCCTCGTCGGCCGCGTCAAACACCTCCCGCGTTGGCGTGTGAGCAAGGAATCGGAAAGCGTTATAGCCGTATGTTTTACATAATGCTATGCGGGCGGCATACACGGCTTTGTCAGGCACCAGCGTGCCGGTCATCGGCTCGACGCAGTCGTCACCGATGCCGCGGATGAAGTACGGTGCGCCGTTGAGGAGCAAGACCCCATCCTGGCGAGCCACGATCTCACGCATCCCGAAGCGGTCGCGCTTGGTATCGAGCGGCGTGCCTTCCGCCAGCAGGACCGCTTCGACACCGTAGAGGAACGGGTCTTCCGGTGACCAGAGACGTGCCTCCTTCACCGTGACACTCACCACCGTCGGCTCGCTCTCGACCTGACCTTCCAGGAAGCGTACGGTGCCCTTGGCCGTCGCGGTTGCCCCGCCCGTCACCGGCGTCACCCGAACCAGGACGCCGTACTCCGCCGCCCGGCCGCTGGCACTGCGCTTCAGTATCAGCGTCGTCCGCGCCGTATGCTTCTTCGTGTCCGCGGTAACGTAGAGGGTGTCGATGTAGGGGTCCGACCTCGCCTCCAGGGTGACTCCTCGGTACAACCCACCCCAGTGCCCCCAGTAGTTGAACATGCCGACGGGGCCGGGCGTGACGAGAGGACCGGCATGCGGGTCATGACACCCCGATTGGCTGTCGACCCGGCAGGCCAGCACGTTCTCTCCGCCAACATGGACGAGAGCGGTGATGTCGAACTCGAACGGGGTCACGAAATGCGGCACCGTACCGGCGTGGACGCCGTTGACGTACACCTCGCCCATGGCGGTGACGCCGTCAAGCCGGATCCAGATGCGCTGGCCAGACCAGTCCGCGGGAACGGTCACGGTCCGGCGGTACCACGCCTTGCCCTGGTAGTCGTGCGCCAGGTGGTTCCGCGGTTCGCCAAAGCCCTGTGCCTGCCAGTTACCGGGAACCGTGATACGCTCGGGAAAGGGCACCGTCGGCTCGAACCACTTCGCCGTCTCGCCCTCGCCCTTGGGGTCGAGCCGGAACTCCCACTGACCGTCGAGCGGCAGCGCCGGACGCGGGTTGCTGTCGGTGGCCGAGACCGCAGCAGCCAGGGCGGTCAGAGCGATCGGAAGGACTGACTGTGCTCTCATGGGTACTTTCCTTGCAGGCGGCCGTGGCCAGCGTGGCGGATGGTCTTCATGGTAGGGTCTGCCGGGCGAGCGCCGGCTCGGCGCGTAACATGGAGTGCAGGAAGGCCCAGCAGTAGACCAGGTGCCCCTCGTAGCCCGCCGGCTGGCCGCTCCAATCGAAGACCTCAGCCCCGGCGCCCATCTGGTCCACAAAGCCGTTCTGGAACCCGCCGCCGTTGGGAAAGACCCCGTCCTTCTGGCGTTGGAGCATCGCCTCCAGGATCAGGTCGGCGGGCTGCGTCATCCCGACGAGGTAGAGCGCATCGAGCAGATACGAGGTGTTGCTGACGCCGCAGCCGCCGTTCAGGAAGTGCTGGAACTCGGTGTAGTGCTCCATCTCCTCCCGCGGGACGGGCCGCAGGTTCAGGGGCACACCCAGATCGAAGCGCTTGAAGCCGGTCTGCTCGAGGGCCTGCCAGTAGCGCTGCAGCATCTCGCGCCCCTGCTCGCGGTCGACCACACCGTAGCTGATGGCCAGACTCGTGGGCGCGTCCATGTACAGATCATGGAGCTTGCCGTCCTGACTTCGCCAGAAGCCCAGCCAGCCGGTCTCGGGGTTGTAGAAGGCCTTCAGGAACGCCGCCTGGAGCCGCTGTGCCAGATCGCGGTAGCGCTGCTCCGCCTCGCGCCGCCCCAACTGCTGCTCGAGATCGGCCAGCCCGAGCCAGGCCCGGTAGGCCAGGATGTTCACGTAGGCGTTCTTGTGACCACTGGTGTAGCAATCCCAGGCACAGTCCGGGTCGCGGGGTGGTCGTGAGCCGCTGTTTCCGCTCTGCTTCGATTCGAGCAACCCATCAGCGTCCACATCGCGGGTCTCCATGTAACGCGACAGGAACTCCAGCCGTTCAAGGCGTTGCCGGAGCCACTCATGGTCGGACGAGGCCTTGACGTAACCCCAGGCCCCGATCAGGACCGCCGGATTGGCATCCATGACGTTCTGCCCGCCCCCGCCAGCGGTGTAGGCGACGAGGCCATCCGCATCGGTCTTGACGTCGAGCCAGTAGTCCACCGTACGCCGCAGTATGGGCGCCATCGTGACCCCGGGCGCGAGTTCCGGCACCAGCAGGGTCGCGTCGCTGAGCATGTAGAGGACACTGCTCACCGGATCGCTGAGCGCGTTGTTCGCCCAGACGCCGTGGACCGCGCTGCCGCCGCCCGACGCGCCGCAGCTTTGCTGAATAAGGTTGAACCACCCCCGCCGCACTGCCGCCCAGCGCCGCGCCTCCCGGTACCCCGTCGGCAGTGGCAACACCAGCGGCGCGAACTCCAGGTCGATGGTTGAACCTGGCTTGGGGACCGGCAACTCGAACGTGACCGTGAGCGCTTTCCCGGCGCGGCTGCCCTCGACCCGGCCCGCCAGCGGCGCGTTGTCGGCAGCGCGCACCAGCATCTGCCCCAGATCGGGAGCGCTGACGATCGCCGGAAAGCGGAACTTGCCGTCGGCATCCCACTGGCTGCTGATGATCGAGGTCACCGCGGTCTTCACCGCGAAGCTGAACGCCAGTTCCAGCCCCGCGATCCGCTCCAGGCCGGCGCCAGTGCCGCTGAACGCCATCGTCATCCCGCCCGCGGCGACGTGCAGGGTCCAGGTGATCTCGACCGCTGCGCCAGACAGACGGAAGAGCACCGTGTCGCTGTCTTGCTGAGTCCCGCGGCCGGTCAGGGCTAGCAAGCCGTCTCGGCTGCGGGCGGAGAGGGACAGACCCGCGGCCAGGAGGTTCAGCCTGGCCCGGTCGCCGCCTTCACTGTCCCAGCCCAGGAAGGAGACCTGACCCTCGTCCAGCTCTGCTTCCACCCGCACCACGGGCTGACCGGGCACCGCCGTACTGCCCAGCACCGCCACGTGCCGCTCGGGCCTGGGCTGGCTGGTGAAGGCCAGCGCGATCGGGCCCTGCATGGCACTGCCTCCCACCGTCTGGAGCAGCTTCCCGTCAGGACTCCAGACCGTCACCGTGTTGGCGTCGTAGGCCGCGCAGTACAGATTCCCAGCGGGGCCGAACTCGAGCCGGAGCGGGGTCCTGAGGTCGTCGCGCGGCCCCGCCCACACCGCGTCGGCCTGACCGTCGAAGCGGCGGACGATGTTGGGATGGCCGCTCCAGTAGAGCCGCCCCCGCGCGTCCACCGCCACACCCCACGGACTGAACCCCGCACATTGTACAGCCAATCCTTCCGCAGCGCCGGTGGCCGCATCGAAACGCCGGATGCCAGGGGCAACGAAGTCGGCCACGTAGAGCTTACCCGCGTGGAAGGCGATCTGGGTCAGGTTGCCCGGGGAACCCTTGGCGAACTCGCTCTTGAAGGCGCCCGTCTTGCCATCGAAGCGCAGGACTACCCCCGCCTCGCAGCTCGCCACGAAGAGGTCGCCGTCATGCCAGGCCAGGCCGGTGGCACGGACCAGGGCGCCCGGCTGGTCGGTGGGCCTGGACGGCACGAAGTCGCCAAGGAACCTGCCCGTTCTGCCGTCGTGACGACGCACCGTGCCGGCTGCGTTCATGCCGCCGGTCGAGATGTAGAGGTTACCATCCGGGCCGAACCCGAGGCCGTTGGGATGGGGCAGGCCGCTGATGAACGTGCCGAGGTGTTTCCCGTCAACGTCATAGCGTTCGACGCGACCGCTGCCGTTCATGGCCACAAGCAGGTCTGCCGCAGCCGCGGCAGCCGCGGCGCCGCAGAGGGCAACGAGGAAAACAGGACGCGACCGGGAATAGTCCATGCCTTTCACCTCGAGGTGGGGGGGCTCTGGCAACGCCTTTGACTCCCTGACCGTACCCTGGGCCTCGGCTGGGGGCCGCATGGCGCCGACGCTTGGCACTCCTACTGCAGCGGTGCGAGCACCTTGGCTTGGTAGACGCCAGCGCGCGCGAAAAGGGCATGCAGCCAGGTCCACGAATAGACCAGGTGGCCTTCGTACCCGGCGGTCTTGCCGTCCCAGGTGAAGAACTCCGCGCCGTCCGGGTAGCGGTCGATGATGCCGTTCTGGAAGCCGCCACCGTTGGGGAAGACACCGTCGTGCTGGCGGCAGAGCATGGCGTCGAGGATGGGATCAGCGGCGGCCGTCATCCCGCAGAGGTAGAGAGCGTTGAGCCAGTAGGACGTGTTCGAGACGCAACAGCCGCCGTTCAGGTAGTAGGTCCACTCATTCGGTGAGTTCTTGAAGTAGAGTTGCGGGTCGATCGGACGGAACAGCGAGGGAATACCGAGATCGAAGCGGCTGAAACCGGTGGCCGCCAGCGCCACGACCAGCTTCTCGAGCATCGGGCGGGCCTCAGCAGGACGCAGCACACCGCACTCGACCGCAAAGCTCGTCGGCACGGGCGAAGCGATGTCGTGGAGTTCGCCGTCGGCGCTGCGCCACCAGCCGAGCCAGCCGCTCTCCGGGTTGAGGAAGGCAGGCACGAAGGCGCCCTGCAGCTTCGTCGCCAACCCGGCGTAGTGGGCCGCCTGCGGCGTCCGTCCGAGCTTGGTCTCCAAGGCAGCGAGGCCACGGTAGGCGCGGTAGGCCAGAGCGTTGACATAGGCGTTCTTGTGCCCGCTGGAGTAGGTGTCCCAGGCGGTATCGCCGAAGTCACCCGTGCCGCGGTTGCCGCTCTGTTCGGACTCGATGAGGCCGTCGCCGTCCACGTCGCGCTTCTCCATGTAGCGCGCGACCCATTCGAGCCGCTCGATCCGGCGCCGCAGCCACTCGACGTCGCCGCCGGCCTCGCTGTAGCACCAGGCCGCGAAGAGCACGGAGGGATTCGCGTCGGCCATCAGGCTGGCGTAGCTGATGACATAGCGCAAGCGACCCGTGGCCTCATCGGCAGGATGGTCGAGCCAGTAATCGAGCGTCGGGCGCATCAGGTCGGCAGTGCGCACTCCGGGGGCCAGCTCGGGGACGAGCAGCGCGTGCACGCCGAGGAAGTAGGTGGTGTTGCAGACCGGGTCGCTGATGACGTTGTTGGCCCACAGCCCGGCGGGGTGCTCGCCGTGCGACCCTTCGGCCGGGCGCGCAGCACTGAATTGCAGCAGGTTGAACCAGCCACGACGCGCGGCGTCCCAGCGCACGCTGTCGGTCACGCCCGCCGGTAACGGCAGCACCAGCGGGCGAAGACGCAGCGCCAGGGGCTCGGCGGCGGCCGGTGGGGGCAGCACGAAGGCGAGGGTCGTCGTCTGCCGCAGGCGGCTGCCTTCCCAACGCGCCGTAAGCGCCCGTGGCGGCACGCACGACACGAGCATCTGCCCCAGGTCCGGGGCGCTGAGCAGAAGCGGCAACCGTGCCTCGGCCTGGGTCGGCCAATCCGCTGCCATGACGCTGGTGGCGGCAGTGCGCGGATCGAACGGGAGCACGAGTTCGAGCGCGTCCGTATGACTGCCAATGTCGCCCTCGGCGCTGAAGCGCCAGAGCAGCCCTTCCGCGTCGAGCACCGTCTCCCACACCAGCGCGGTCTGGTCGGCGAGGGCGAAGCGATAGCGCACCGTGTTCGCCTCCGGCATCGAGAAGCCCACGCTGACGTCGACATTCTGGCCACCGCGCCGGAGACGCAGTTCCGCTGGCGCCCGCAGCAGATTCACGTCCGCGCGGCTGCCGCCCTCCGTATCCCAGCCCAGCGCGGTGAGCGCCGCCTCGTGCGTCTCCGCCACCACCTGCATCCGGGCACCCGGCAGAGCCGCTCCCGGCGTCGTGCCGCGAGCAAGCTGTACCGTGGGCCGCGGTGGCAGCGGCAGCGAGGTGAAAGCCACGCCCGCCGGATCGCGCATCTCTGGGCCAGCCAGCGTCCGCAGCAAGCGCGGCACGTCGCCCGTCACCTCCCACAGGGTCACGGTCTGCTTGCCCACACTCGAGCAGACCAGCAGGCCGTCCGGCGTCAGCGCCAAGGCGATCGGCGTGGTCACCTCGGCGGCCGGCACCACCACGGTATTCGTCGTGCCATCGAACCGGGCGATGCCGCCACTGCCGCTCCACCAACACCGCCCG
>CAILUI010000150.1 GCA_903837355.1 uncultured Victivallales bacterium | reverse complement strand
GAGGGCAAGAGCAGACCGGCAACCGCCGGTCGGATCGCCGCCGCCCCCGCCCGCGGGATACGGAGATCCCGCGTTCCACCGGGCCGGAGGCCCGGCTGGAGGGCAAGAGCAGACCGGCAGCCGCCGGTCGGATCGCCGCCACCCCCGCCCGCGGGATACGGAGATCCCGCGTTCCACCGGGCCGGAGGCCCGGCTGGAGGGCAAGAGCAGACCGGCAACCGCCGGTCGGATCGCCGCCACCCCCCGCCCGCGCCGGCGGCTTGGCCTCCGGCTCATTCCCGCGGGTCCGGCAACCAGAAGGTCTGACGCTGCGAGCGCACGGGGTACAGCCCCAGGCCAGGCAGTCGCTCCTCGGCCATCCCCAGCCAGGTGAAGTGCGGGAAATCGTCCAGGACCGTCTGGTACCAGCCATGTTTCGCCAGGATCCGGCGCACCTCCGGATGGGCGTACTCGACGATGTCCAGGGCCAGCAATGACAGGTGCTGCGACGTGCCCGGGATCGCGGCCGAGCTGAGGATCGTCTTGCGCTGGGCCAGGCCAAAGTAGAGTCCCTGCGCCTCGAGTCCAAGGATCGCCGCGGCCTGCGCGGCCGATGGTAGGTTGCGCAGACGGCTGGCCTCGTCGCGACTGAGTCGGCCGGCCTTCACCCAGTTCCGCAAGCCCTCATCGACATAGCGTTTCCAGACCTCCAGGGTGTCCGCCAGACTGCGCCGACTGGCCTTGGCGCCACCCTTGAGCGAAATCACCAGGCCGGCCTGTTTGGCCTCGGCGCAGGCGGCCCGAAACGCGACCAGAGCGGCCGCCTGCAGCACAACGGGAGCCCGGCCCACGCTGGCACTGCGGGCTTGTGCCGCCGTCTGGAACTGGGTCACGGCCGCCTCGTCGGCGAAGATGCAGCGTGGTGGCACCGTGGCCGCCAGCGCGGCGACGAAGATGGCACCATACTCGGTCAGGATGCGAAGTTCGGCGGGGCTGGTCGGATCGCAGACGCTCTCCGGATCGATACCGCGCCGCTGCAGGGCGGCGCAGAAGGCGCGATGGAAGGCGGTTCGGGGGAAACGGCTGGCCGCGGCGGCGGCGTCCGCAGCCCAGGCAGCGGAACTCGCCAGCCACAGCCAGAGCCCAACGGCCGCCACCACCCGTCGTGGTAAGGAGTGACCTCGAATGCCCCCCAACTTAGACCGCCTGAAGGCGGGACTACAAACCCAGAGGCGTCTGACGGGGGTCCGGTTCGTAGTCCCGCGTTTACGCGGTCCTATGGGCCTCTTCGTCCTAAATCGGGGGGGCATTCGAGTGACCTCTGCCCATCAGCGGTCCAGTAACTCGCGGACCTTACGGGCCAGGTCGCCGCGGGAAAACGGTTTCGCCAGGAAGTGCGTGCCTTCCTCGAGCACGCCCCGGTGCGCGATAACGTCGGCGGTGTAGCCGGACATGAACAGGCAGCGGATGCCAGGGCGCTGTTCGACCAGCCGCACCGCCAGATCATGGCCGTTCATGCCCGGCATGACCACGTCGGTGACAAGCAGGTGAATGGGGCTGGAGTGCGCGCCGGCCAAGCTCAGCGCCAGGTCCGGCCGGTCGGCCACCAGCACGGTGTAGCCAAGCTTGGTGAGGAACCACTGCGTCGTGACCCGGACCGCCTTCTCATCCTCGACCAGCAGGATGGTCTCGGTGCCGCCAGGCGGCGCCGCCACGGCCTCGGCGGCGGCCGGCGCCACGAGCGGGCCGAGGAAGCGGGGCAGGTAGATCCTGAACGTCGTCCCCTGCCCCGGCTCGCTGTCGACCTCGACACGACCGTCGTTCTGCTCGGCGATGCCGTAGACGGTGGCGAGGCCCAGGCCGGTGCCCTGACCCACGCCTTTGGTGGTGAAGAACGGCTCGAAAAGGTGCGCGAGAACCTCCTTGTCCATGCCGCAGCCGCTGTCGCTCACGGCCAGTCGCACGTAGTCGCCGGGAGCACCCTCGACACCTCCGGCGCCGGGCGCCGCGTCGAGCCGGACATTGGCGGTCGCGATCGTGACCTTGCCCACCCCGGCGATGGCATCGCGGGCATTGACACAGAGGTTGGCCAGGATCTGGTCGACCTGGCCGGGATCCACCTTCACCGGCCACAGGGCCACCCCTGGCAGCCAGGCCAACTCGATATCCTCGCCGATCAGATGACGCAGCATCTTAAGCATGCCCTCCAAGGTATCGTTCAGGTCAAGCACCTGGGGAGCGATGGTCTGTTTGCGGGCAAAAGCGAGGAGTTGTCGAGCGATGCCGACGGAGCGCTTGGCATCGCTGGTGATCTCATCGAGATAGCCACGAACGGCGTGGTCCAGCGGCAACCTGTCCCGGCAGAGGTCGACGTAGTTCATGATCCCCATCAGCAGGTTATTGAAGTCGTGGGCCACGCCGCCGGCGAGCCGCCCCACCAACTCCATCTTCTGCGCCTGGGTCAACTGGGTCTGCAGCCGCTCTCGCTCTGCCTCGGCCTGCTTGCGCGCCGTGATGTCACGACCGATTCCCACCAGCCCCACCGGGCTCCCCGTGTCATCACGCAGGGGCACCTTCGTAGTGGCGAACCAGCGGCGGTGTCCGGCCGCGTCGACGACGGGCTCCTCGGTCTCGAGCAGCGCCTGGCCGGACTCGATGACCTTGAGCTCGTCAGCGCGGTAGCGGGCCGCCAAAGCCTGGGGATGGCAGTCGAAATCCGTCTTGCCCACGAGCTCCTCCGGCGTCCGCAACCCCAGATCGCGGGTCAGCGCCGCGTTCGCAATAACAAAGCGGCCCTCACGGTCCTTGGCATAGATGAAGTCCGGAATATGGTCGATCAGCGTGCGTAGCAGGCGGTGTTGCCGGGCCAGTTCCTCCTCGGCCAGGGTGCGCTCGAGTTCGCCGGCCGCACGCACCGCCACCTGAGTCAGGATCGCCTCGGCCAAGGGCCGGTTCGCCAAAGGCCGGCGGCCGATGACCGCAATCAGCCCGATCGGCCTACCCGTGTGGCTCCAAAGGGTCACACCGACATAGCTCTCGGCCCGCAGCTCCACGAGCACGGTATCGCGCGGGAAGAACTGGCAGACGCTGGCCGGAAAGCAGCAGACCGCCTTCCCCACCACCTCGCCGCAAGGGGTGTCCTTCAGGGCATAGGTCACGTTGTCCTCGAACTTGCCGTCGCACCAGACCGCCACCGTCCGCGCCGTCAAACCGTCGCCCTCGAGCCGGTCGATACAGACAAAGTCCATGCCCAGGTTCGCCGCCAGGAAGCGCGCCAGGGCGGCAAAGAACCCCTCGTCGCCTGCCGCCCCGCTGCCATAGTGGGCCAGGAAGGAGAGCACCGACTCCCGCTGCTGGCGCTCGGTGATGTCCACGGCAATGTTCAGCGTGGCCGGCTGCCCCTCCCACTCGATGGGTACCGCGTTCACCAGCAGGAGCCGTTCGGCGGCCGTAGGGAGGACGATCGTGAACTCCTCCGCCGGGACGGGCTGGCCACCATAAAGAACCCGCTCATGGTGCGCGCGCAGACGGTCCCATTCCGCCGCCGGCGCGAGATCGAGCACGGCCTTACCGAGTAACTCCCCGGCGTCGCGGCCGGTCAGGGTGGAACACGCCTTGTTGGCAAAGCGCAGGATCCCGTCCTGGACGACAAAGATGGCCTCCTGCGTAGTCTCGACGAGCAGGCGGTACTTCTCCTCGCTGGCGTGTGCAGCCTGATGCGCCAGCTCGAGCCGGTTGCGGGCCTCGATGGCGTCTTCCATCAGCTTCAGCGAGGCCAGGCGTTGCTGCCGCAGGACCTCGTTGCGCTCCTGCAACTCCCGGGCCTGGGCGCGCGCGGCGAGGGTGAGCTGCCGGATACGGACCGAGGCGCCGACGCGGGCCAGCAGCTCGCGGTTGGCGATCGGGCGGGCGATGTAACCATCGGCACCCGACTCGAGCCCTTCTGCCTGGTCGTCGCTGCCCGTGTACGAGCCCGAGACGATGAGCACGCAGGTGTCGGCCAGGGCCGGGTCCCGCTTGACGCGGCGGCAGACCTCGACGCCGTCGATCACCGGCAGATCGCGGTCCAGCAGCAGCAGGTCCGGCCGCTGCTCGCGCACCACCTGCAGCGCCTCACTGCCATCGCTGGCCCGCGCCACGGCATAGCCGGCCTTCTCCAGCAGGCGCGCGGTGCCGTTCAGAATCTCGGGATCGTCGTCCACAACCAGGATGCTGGCGGGATCCATGGGGACTTCCTCAGCTAGGCAATGCCACGAAGAACGTCGAGCCCTGGCCCGGCGTACTCTCGACCCAGATACGTCCAGAGTGGGCCTCGACGACCAGACGCGCAATGGCCAGGCCCAGCCCCACGCTGCGTTCGCCGGCAGTCTTGCGCGTGCCGGCCCGCGCAAAGGGCGCGAAAAGCTGCTTCTGGTCCTCCGGCGCCAGCCCCTGGCCCTCGTCACGCACCACGAACACGGTCTGCGCTGCCTCCCGGCGCGCACTCAGCCAGACGCGCTGGCCGGGTCGGGAGTGCTCGATCGCGTTGATCACCAGGTTGACCAGGACCTGTTCGAGTTTGGCGGCATCCGCAGATAGGAAACTTGCCTCGTCTTCCACTGCCGTCAGCAGCTCGATCCGCTTGCGGGCCGCCAGCGGGCGCAGCAACGGCAACACCCCCGCAACGACCGCCGCGGGCGCCACCGCCGAACGCTCCAGGCGCAGGTGCCCCGACTCGATGATGGCGACGTCGAGAAAGCTATCAATCAGCCGCTTCATGCCGGCGGCGGCGGTCAGGCAGGAACGCACGAAGCCCCGCTGCTCGTCGTCAAGGCGGTCGCCAGCCTCGTCCAGTACAAACTCGCTATAGGTCATGATCACCCCGACCGAATTGCGCAAATCGTGCGCCGCCATGCCGATGAAGCGGTTCTTGACCTCGTTCAACTCGCGCAACTCGGCATTGGCCTGATGGAGCTGCCGCGTCAGATTGTTGAGTTCGCGGTTCAGCGCCAACGCCTGGTCGCGCAGCGCCTGCTGTTCCTCGAGGTCGAGACTGGCCAGCGCCAGTACCCCGTCCGGCCGGGGAAAGAAGCGGAAGGACAGCGTCTCCGGCATTCCCGCGGCGGTGCTCAGCGTGAGCGAGTGCACAACGCCTTCCTGGCGGACGAGGGCCGCCAGGTCCGGGGCCTGGCGAAAGCTCACAATCTGCTCCGCAAAGGGCCGGCCGAAGGCCTCGCCGCACAACACCCGGCGCGCCTGCGCGTTGGCGTCGACGAGCCGGTAACCGACATCCAGATAGAGCGCCAGAACCGGTGCCGTCTCAAGCACGTAGGAGCACATGGCCGCGGCGCTTTCAGGAGCGTCCAGCATGGTCCGCCCTGAACTCATGCCTCGACCTCGGCAAGCGCTGCGTCCCTTGGCAGATCCCTGCTCAGCAGGTCCCGCGTCGCGTCCGCCATTCTGAGGCTCTCCACGCTGAAGGCTAGCCCAACACCTCACGCAACTTACGCGCCAACTCGTCGCGCGCAAACGGCTTGCCGATGAAATGCAGCCCCTCGTCGAGAATGCCGTGGTGACCCACAATGTCGGCTGCGTAGCCGGACATGAAGAGGACGCGGAGTCCCGGCTTGAAGGCCGTGATCCGGTCCACCAGTTGGCGGCCGTCCATGCCGGGCATGACCACGTCGGTCAGTACGACCTGGATGTCGCCGGCGTGCTGCTCGGCCAGGACCAGGGCCGCGGCCGGAGTGGCGGCCGCGAGGACGTTGTAGCCAAGGGCCTCGAGAAACAGACCACAGGTCACCCGCAGCGACTTCTCGTCCTCCACCAGCAGGACCGTCTCACCGTGACCGCGCGGAGCGTCCTCACGGCCAATGACCGCCGGCGCCCCAACCTCGCCCGCACAGCGGGCCAGATAGATCCTGAAGAGGGTCCCGTGGCCAGGTTCACTCTCGACCTCGATGCAGCCGCCGTTCTGCCTGACGATACCGTCCACCGTGGCCAGCCCCAGGCCGGTGCCCTGGCCGACTCCTTTGGTCGTGAAGAACGGCTCAAACAGGTGGGCGCGGGTGTTCGCGTCCATGCCACAGCCGTTGTCGCGAACCTGCAGCCGCACGTAGGCCCCGGGGACCACGTCCGCGTGGCGGGCGCAGTCGGCGGCCGTGAGGGTAACATTAGCGGTATCGATGCTGATGCGCCCGCTGCCGCCGATCGCGTCGCGGGCATTGACGCAGAGGTTCACCACGACCTGGTCGACCTGCGCGGGGTCGAGTCTCAGCGGCCACAGATTCGCCCCCGGTTGCCAGACGAGGTTGATGTGCTCGCCGATCAGGCGCTGCAACAGCCCCAGCGTGCCGGCCAGAGCATCGTTCAGATCCAGGACCTCGGGCGCGATCGCCTGCCGACGGGCAAAGGCGAGCAGTTGACGAGTGATGTCGGCAGCGCGCTGGGCGTCGCGCGTGATCTCGCCCAGGTAGCCGCTGACCGGGTGCTCCGGCGGTAGCACGTCTTGGCACAGTTCCGCGTAGCCCATGATGCCCATCAGCAGGTTGTTGAAGTCGTGGGCCACACCGCCGGCCAGGCCGGCCCACCAGCTCGGTCTTCTGGGTCTGGAGGTAGTGCGCCTGCAGCCTCTCCTTCTCCTTCTCCGCGAGCTTGCGCGCACTGATGTCAGTGACAATATGGACGGCGCCGGCGAACTGGCCGGCGGCGTCCAGAAGCGGGTCGACGATGACTTCCACCCAGCCCTCGGGGGTCTGCAGCTCCGTGCTCTCATGGTGCAGACTCTGCCGCGCTCGGTCAATGGGGCATTCGGCGATCGGCTCCGTCCCCCCGTGGACGATCTCCCAGCAATGCTTGCCGAGGATCTCGCAGCAGGGTCGATGGAACGAGGTCTCGGCCGCCTTGTTCGAGCGCAGGACGCGACGGTCCTTGTCGAGGATCCAGACCGCCTCGCCCATGGCATCGAAGGTGTTCTGCCACTCCTGCGCGATGCGGGCGACCGCCGCCTCGGCCTGTCGGCGCTCGGTCAACTCCTGCTCCAGTTGCTGGGTCCGTTCGGCCACCAACGCCGCCAACTGCTCCTTCTCCAACCGTTGCCGCCGACTCGCGCTCTTGATCTTGGCCATGGCCCGGATCTGCGCCACCAGCTCCAGCTCGTCGAGGGGCTTGGTCAGAAAGGCCTCTGCCCCCGCGTCCAGGGCCTTGACCCGACTCTCCCGGTCGGCCCGGCCGGCGGTCAGGAAAACGACCGGTATCGAACTCAGCCCGGGGTCGGCCTTCAGCCGCCGGCAGACCTCGAAGCCGTCCATGCCCGGCATCACGATGTCGAGCAGGATAACGTCGGGGTCGGCACTGCGGGCGAGTCCAATACCCAGCGGCCCATTCAGGGCCGTCAGCACCTCGCACCCGGGCAGGGCCTCCCCGACGACCGCGCGCAGGGTGGTCAGATTGTCCGCGTTATCGTCAATGGCAAGCAGCTTCATCGAGCCCCCTAGTCCAGCAGTTCCCGCAGTGCCTTCCGCAGCAGGTCGGCATCGACCGGTTTGGAGAGGTAGCCGTCGAAACCATGGGCCAGGATGGTCTCCTGGTCACCCTTCATGGCGCTGGCGGTGACCGCGAGGACGGGCGTTGAGCGCAGGGCCTCGTCGGCCCGGATCGCGCGCAGGGCATCCAGGCCATCCATGACCGGCATCGCGATGTCGGTGAGGATCAGGTCGGGGCGGTGCGCCCGGGCCTGCTCGACCCCGGCACGCCCGTCCGTGGCCTCGAGGACCGTATAGGTGTCCTGCAGCAACGCCCGCATCGTGCGCAGGTTGTCCGGGTTGTCCTCCACCACCAGGACCACGGGCTTGCCGGAACGCTGCCGGCGAACCCGCGCCCGCGGCGGCAGCTCTGGCTTCGCCGGCGGCGCCGGCGCCACCATGCGCGCCACCGCGGCCAGCAGTTCGGCGCGGCTGACATCGCCCTTCTGGATCAACTGCTGGATATGGTTCCCCTTGAGGAAGCTCAGTTCCTCGCGAGTGACATGTTTGGCGGTCAGGATAAGCACCGGCAGGTGGGCGGTCGCCTCCCGCCCGCGGATGGCCTTGAGCACCTGGAAACCGTCCACCTGCGGCATCATCAGGTCCAGAATCATGGCGTCGGGCAGGGCTTGCCCAACCGCGACCAGGGCCTCCTTGCCATCGCGCGCCACCTGCAACCGGTAACCCTGGCTCGTCAGGATATCGGACATCTGAATCACCGCCGGCTCGTTGTCTTCCACCAGGAGGATGCGCTGGCCCTGGCCGGCAGCCGCGGCGCTGGGTTGAGCCCTGCCGACGCCAGCGGGGGCCGCAGGCAGCAGCGCCGCGGGCGGCGGCGCCATCTCGGCTCCGGGCAGGGAGAGGCGGAGCGGCAGCGCGAAGGTAAAGGTCGAGCCTTTGCCCAGCGTGCTCTCTGCGGTGATGCGGCCCTGCAGCAGGCCGGCGTACTTCCTGGCGATGGCCAGGCCCAGTCCGGTACCGCCATATTTCCGCGACGACGTGCCATCCGCCTGCCAGAACTCGTCGAAGATATGGGGAAGCTGGTCGGCGGCGATGCCGATGCCCGTATCACGAACAGTGACCTGCAGCTCGCCGCCCTGCTGCCGCGCCGCGATCTCGACGCCGCCGGCATCGGTGAACTTGACCGCATTCCCGATGAGGTTCTGCAGGATGTGCCGGCAGAGGTGCGGATCAGAGGCGATCTGCGGCAGGTCGTCACCCACCAGACTAGCCTGGATTCCCACGGCCTGCCACCAAACTAACACCGCAGGGGTCACCCGAGGCAGAGCCGCAGCCTGCGGCCGGCGAGCCAGGGCAGTGGCGTTGCGGTCTCGGTGAGTCCGGCGGCGACCAGCATGGGGTTGTGTG
>CAILUI010000149.1 GCA_903837355.1 uncultured Victivallales bacterium | reverse complement strand
GCACGGCGACTTGCCTACGACCATCCCTTGGAGGGCGAAGCTCCCCAGGGGCTGCGCACGGCGACTTGCCTACGACCATCCCTTGGAGGGCGAAGCTCCCCAGGGGCGCATGCCCCGCTGAGCCGTTCTGCCCTGTCCCCGGTGCGGCAGGGCAGGGCTCCACAACCCGCCAGCTTGCGCGGCGGGAACACCCGCTCTCGGTGATCGCGGCGGCTCAGCGCCTGCAAGCAGGCCGTGGAGCTTCGCCCTCCAGGGGAGCGCGGTTCTGCGCCTGCAAGCAGGCCGTGGAGCTTCGCCCTCCAGAGGAGCGCGGTTCTGCGCCTGCAAGCAGGCCGTGGAGCTTCGCCCTCCAGAGGAGCGCGGCTCAGCGCCTGCAAGCAGGCCGTGGAGCTTCGCCCTCCAACGCCAGACCGCACAACGCGCTTTTTTCATCCGAGCAGTGGAACTTTTCTCGTAATGCAGTATTCTAATACCGCAATACACAAAGGAGGGTGTCTGATGGCGGGTTTGGTTAGGGTATCAGAGGCGGCGAGTTTGGGGTTGCATGCAGCGATGCTGTTAGCGCGGGCGGCGCCGAGCCTGTTGCGGACGCGCGACATCGGGGAGCGGATGGGGGCCTCGCAGGCGCATCTGGTCAAGGTTCTGCAGAGTTTAAGTCGGGCGGGGCTGGTGGAGACGGAGCGCGGGCCGCGCGGCGGGGCGCGTCTGACCCGGCCGGCGGGCGAGGTCACGCTGCTGCAGGCGTACGAGGCCGTAGACGGACCGCTGGAGGCCTCCGAGTGCTTGCTGACGCGGCCGGTGTGCGATGGGTCGTGCTGCATGGTTGGGAAATTGCTGTATCGGATGAACCAAGAGGTCCGCCAGCACCTGGCGCGGACGTCGCTGGCGGACGTTTGGTCGGCCGGTGCTGCCGGCGCTGCCATCACGGCGGCCGGCGCGGCGGGATGTGACGACGGGTCATCAGGAGCAAAGGGATAGCCGCATGTTGCGCAACATTGTCCATATCGACCGCGATGCCTGCAACGGCTGCGGCAAGTGTGTCAGCGCCTGCCACGAGGGCGCCATCCGCATGGTGGATGGCAAGGCCGAACTCGTCGGCGAGATCTATTGCGACGGGCTGGGTGCCTGCGTTGGTGACTGCCCGACGGGCGCGATCACGGTGGAGTCGCGCGAGGCTGTCGCGTTCGACGAGGCCGCGGTGGCGGCACGGCAGCGGCAGCAGCAGCAGCGGTCTGCCCCGGCGGCGGCCCCGGCGGCGGCCCCGGCCCCGGCGGGGGGCTGCCCCGGCACGCGGGCCTTCGGCTTTGGCGCTAGAGCGGCCTGTGCCTGTCCGTCGGCGGCTCCGGCCGCCGGCGCCGCGGGGACTGGCCAACTGACGCAGTGGCCGGTGCAGTTGCGGCTGGTGCCGGTCAACGCGCCCTGGTGGGATCAGGCCGATATCCTGCTGGCGGCGGACTGCGTGGCGGTGGCGGTCCCGGACTTCCAGCAGGGCCTGCTCAAGGGCCGCAAGGTCGCCGTAATGTGTCCGAAGTTGGATGATCCGTCGGGATACGTGGAGAAGCTGGCGGCGATCCTGGCGGAGAACGACGTGCGCAGTCTGACCGTGGCGCGCATGCATGTGCCCTGCTGCGGCGGGATCGTGCGGATCGCGCAGGAGGCGGTGCAGCGTTCGGGCAAGGCGTTGCCGGTGCAGGTACGGGTGTACGATCACACCGGGGCGTTGCAGGGGTGAGCGCCGCGGCCGCCGGCAGCGGCCGTGGTTCAGGTTCCGTTGGGTAGAACAAGAGTTGGAGTTTGAGTCGGAGTCACAGCAAGACGCAGGAGACTGAAGATGAGCATGTTTTGTTACCAGTGCGAGCAGACGGCGAAGGGGACGGGGTGCACCTTGGGCGGCGTGTGCGGCAAGAGCCCGGAGGCGGCGGCCCTGCAGGATCTGATCATAGACCAGCTCAAGGGGATCAGTGCGGCGGCGCACCGGGCTCGCAAGCTGGGCAAGATTGACCGTACGGTGGACGTAGCGGTGATCCAGGGGCTGTTCACCACCGTCACCAACGTCAACTTCGACACCGTTCGTCTGGCGGCGGTAGTGCAGCAGTTGGCCGGGGTGCGGAACACCGCAGTCGCTCTGTACCAGGGCGCCTGTGCGGCGGCCGGCGTGAAGCCGGAGGTGCTGCCGGCGGCAGCGCAGTTCCAGCCGGCGGCGGATGTGGCCGGGATGGTGGCCCAGGGCACCGCGGTTGGCATCGCCGCGCGCTTGAGTGGGGCCGGCCCGGACATCACCGGCCTGCAGGAGTTGCTGGTCTACGGCCTGAAGGGCGCGGCCGCCTACGCCGACCACGCGCAGGTCCTCGGCCAGGAGGACCCGGCGGCTTACGGGCTGTTCCACGAGGCCCTGGCCTACCTCGCCGACGACCCGCGGGATGTGCAGGGGTTGACCGGCTGGTGTCTGCGCTGTGGCGAACTGAACCTCCGGGTCATGGAACTGCTCGATGCCGCCAACACGGGCACCTACGGGCACCCGGAGCCCACCCGCGTCAAGGTCAGCCCGGTCAAGGGCAAGGCGATCTGCGTGTCTGGCCATGATCTGCGCGATCTGGAGGCCCTGCTGCAGCAGACGCAGGGCAAGGGCATCAACGTCTACACCCACGGCGAGATGCTCCCGTGCCTGGCCTATCCCGGCCTGAAGAAGTACCCGCACCTGGTCGGCAACTACGGCGGTGCCTGGCAGGACCAGGCCAAGGAGTTCGAGGCCTTCCCCGGTGCCATCCTGATGACCACCAACTGCATCCAGCGGCCGCGCGAAACCTACCAGGCGCGCATCTTCAGCGCCGGCCTGGTGGCCTGGCCGGGCGTGACCCATATCGCCGACCGCAACTTCGCGCCCGTCATCCAGGCCGCCTTGGCGGCCCCGGGATTCAGCGCCGATGCCCCGTTGCAGGAGATCACCATCGGCTTCGCCCGCAACGCGGTGATGAGTGTGGCCGGGGCGGTGATCGACGCCGTCAAGGCGGGTGCAGTCAAGCACTTCTTCCTCGTCGGTGGCTGCGATGGCGCCAAGAGCGGCCGCAACTACTACACCGAGTTCGCCCAGCAGGTGCCGGCGGACTGCGTCATCCTGACGCTGGCCTGCGGCAAGTACCGCTTCAACAAGCTCGAGTTCGGCGACATCGGCGGTATCCCGCGCCTGCTGGACATCGGTCAGTGCAACGATGCCTACTCGGCGGTGCAGATCGCCGTGGCCCTGGCCAAGGCCTTCAACTGCGGGGTCAATGACCTGCCGCTGTCGATGATCCTGTCGTGGTACGAGCAGAAGGCGTGCGCCATCCTGCTGACGCTGCTGCACCTCGGCATCCGCAACATCCGCCTGGGGCCGACGCTCCCGGCGTTCGTGACGCCGGCGGTGTTGCAGGTCCTGGTGAACACCTTCAACATCATGCCGACGACGACGGCCGAAGCGGATCTGGAGGCCATCCTGAAGCGCTAAACTGACGGGCAGGACCTGCCGGCCCAGCGGCCGGCGGGTCCCGGTGCTCTTTGTCGTGCGGCGGTTCCCGAGCAAGCGGGAGCCGCCGCACGGCGGGTTTGTCTGGCCTGCCGCCACGAGTCCCGGAGTCGGCGGCTCGTATCCCGCAGGTACGCATGGGCGTCAAGGTGAGCGGCAGGGGCACAGAGCTGCGTCAAGCCGCAGGCAGTCCAAAGCTCGGCCTGGTGGCCAGCGCGGTGGGGACCGAGTCCCGGCAGCGGCGGGACTCCTTGGACTGCGGCGGCTGGACGCCGCCTTCGAGCCGCGCTGTCGTGGCCCGCGCGCCCTACCGGAGACGCTGCGCTAGGGATCTTGAGACAGCCCCGCCCCCGGCGCCGGGTGGGTTGCGCCGGCGAGCGGGGGGGTTATGTTTTTCCGGTGTTGGTCCGTACCCCTGACAGGCGCGGCGGGGGAGGCTTGCGGGGTGGCGCGCGGTGGGGGTGTGGGCTGTGGTTGACCTGACGGGTGACCTGACGCTCTGGGGCTGGTTGCTGGCCTTGCTGTGTTCGGCCCTGCAGGGCATGTCCAAAGCGGGCATCGCCGGGCTGGGCCTGTTGGGGACGCCGCTGCTGGTCACGCTGTTTGGGGCGCGGCCGGCCATCGGCATCATGCTACCGCTGCTGGTTGTGGGCGACGTCTTCGCGGTGCTGTACTACCATCGCCACGCCAACTGGCGCATGCTCTCGAGGCTGGTCCCCATCGCCTTTGCGGGGGTCATCATCGGCAGTGTGATCATGCGCCACATCACGGATGGGGCGCTCCGCATCAGCGTTGGCGCCATCGTGATGATCATGGTCGTGCTGGCGGTGCTGCGCGATCGTGGCGTGATCCCGGATGAGCGCATCCCGAAGGGTTGGGGTATGGCGATGGTCGCCGGACTGGTGGCGGGGATCACCACCATGCTGGCCCACGCGGCCGGTCCGGTGATGCAGGTCTACTTCCTGGCGATGGGGCTGCGCAAGAACGAGTTTATCGGCACCGGCGCCTGGTTCTTCCTGCTCGTGAACTCGTTCAAGGTGCCCTTCTTCGTCAATCAGGGACAGATCACGCGGGCCACCCTGACCGTGGACCTCTATCTGGTCCTGGGCATTCCGCTGGGGGTTGCTGCCGGGATCTGGCTGGTCAACCGCCTGAGCAACCGCGCCTATGTCATCTGGGTGGAGGCCATGACCGCGCTGGCGGCCCTCCGACTGGTTTTCGGCTGAGCGAGGAGCCTCGATGGTGTTCTGGCGTCGTCGTCCGCTCAATCCAGGCCCGGTGATGCTTCTGGAACCGGCGAGTGGGGCGTTGACCGCGCCGCTGCAGCAGTTCCAGTTGCCGGCAGGTCCGAGCGCGGACCCCGATCTGCCGGCTGCGGACGGCTTGAGCCGGCCGGGCAACGCCTGGTGGAACCCGCAGATGCTGAGCCCCGACCGCAGCTTCCCGCAGTCGGTGGTGTTTCGCTGGCTGCCGCCGCCGGGGATCCGCCGGGCGCTGCGTTACGATCTGTTGCTGGGCCTCGACCCTGAACTCGCCGATCCCTTGGTGATCCGCGATCTGTCGGAGCCGGTCGCGCGCGTGCGGCACCTGCGGGTGGACACGGTCTACTACTGGCGGGTTTTCGCGCTGCTGCGGGGCGAGCCGGTGTCGGCCTCGGGGACGTCGTCGTTCCGGACGCACGCCGCCCTGCCGCGCTGGATACGGGTCCCGCACATGACGAATGTCCGTGACCTCGGGGGCTGGCCGGTCGCCGGTGGACTGCGTGTCCGCCAGGGCCTGGTCTACCGGTCCTCCGAGATGAACGGCCATCTCACGCTCAGTGCCGAGGGCCGGGAGGTGCTGCTGGACGAGTTGCGTCTGCGTACCGACCTGGACTTGCGCGAGCCGGAGGAAGAGCCGGGCCCCGCACTCCCCGAAGCGCGGGTGCGCTACGTGAACATCCCCATCCTCCCCTACGACCGTATCCTCCAGCCAGAGATCATGG
This sequence comes from uncultured Victivallales bacterium, assembly GCA_903837355.1. Classification (GTDB taxonomy): domain Bacteria; phylum Verrucomicrobiota; class Lentisphaeria; order Oligosphaerales; family JAFGRS01; genus CAILUI01. The sequence goes on along the minus strand of CAILUI010000149.1, from coordinate 34,890 downwards.
CGGCCGGCGCTGGGCTGTTCGAGATGCTCGGCCAGGCCGACACCTATCCCGTCCTCATCCACTGCCGGGCCGGGGCGGACCGCGCCGCCACGGTAGCCTTCCTGCTGCAGGCCGCGCTCGGGGTCGAGCGCCCGGACCTCGAGATGGACTACGAGCTCAGTTCGCTGTCGCTGTGGGGCGAGCGCTCGCGCCGCGGACCTGGCTTCCAGGCCTTCATGGCGGCGCTGGCAACCTGCGCACGTTCGCCGGCGGACTCGGTGAACCAGCAGGTGCTGAACTACCTGCAGATGGCGGGGGTCAGCGCGGAGACCGTGGCTCGGCTGCGCGCCCTACTCCTGGAGCCGCAACCGCCGGCGCCAACGCCGGAGACGTGGTAGAAAAAGAAAAGCCTCGGCAGGATAGGGAAGAGAGGAGGAGGGAGGGAGAGGAATCCTGCCGAGGCAACCGAGTTGTCAATCCTTGAGGGGGGCCGGTGGCCACTCCAGAACCGCGTCTGTTAGGATAGACTGCCGCGGCGCCAGGAAGTTCCACGGGAGCAGGGGATTCCTCACTCGGTCTGCTGGGCGTGCAGGCGGGCGTAGAAGCCGCCCGTCTGCACCAGCTCCGCATGGGTGCCATACTCGCTGATGACCCCATTCTCGATGGTGCAGATGCGGTGGCAGCGCGAGGCCATGGAGACGCGCTGGGAGACGATCACCGCGGTCTTACCGACGAGGATCTCGGCCAGGGTTTCCTGAATGCGCCTTTCGGTATCCGCATCGAGGGCGCTGGTACAGTCGTCCAGGACCAGTACGTCGGGGTTGGTGAGCAGGGCGCGGGCCAGGCTCAGCCGTTGCCGCTGGCCGCCGGAGAGGCTGGTGCCGCGCTGCCCCAGCAGGGTCTCATACTGGACCTTCATGGTCAGGACGAACTCATGCAACTGGGCCGCCTTGGAGGCCGCCATGATCTGCGCCGGCGTCGCCCCCGGCACGCCGTAGGCGATGTTGTCGCGCACGGAGCCGCTGAAGATCTGGGCCTCCTGGGGCACCACACCCACTGAACGCCGCAATGAGTTCATGCGGATCTTGTTCAGCGGGACCCCATCGACCAGCACCTCGCCGCGCTGGGGTTCATAGAGGCGACTGAGCAGATAGAGCAGGGTGGTTTTGCCGCAGCCGCTAGCGCCCATGACGCACAGCCAGGTGCCGACGGGGATGGTCAGGTTGATGCCCTTGAGGACAGGCTCCTCGGCCATCTCCCCGCCCGCGTCGTCGCCCTTGTTGCGGTTTTTGGGCGCCGCATAGGCGAAGGCGACATCGCGGATCTCGATACCGCTCTTGAGGGGACTGGGGAAGTCGACGGCATCCGGGGCGTCGGTGATCTCGACGGGCCGGTCGAGGATATCCACCACGCGTCCGAGCGTGATCTGCATGTTGCCGAAGAGCACGCCCAGGCCGGTGACTTCCACCACGGGCCAGAACAGGTTCATCGTCGTCGTGCGCACGAAGAGCATCTCGCCCAAGGTCATCTTGCCCTCCAGGACCCAGAGGGCGCCGAGGATGAAGATGGTCGCGTCCGACATGCTGGTGATGATGGTCGCCGAACGCCCCAGGGCCGCGCCCTGGCGCTGCTGGTACAGCGCATCGCGCAGGAAGCAGGCGGACAGGCGGTGGAAGTTGAGTTCCTCGTGGCGCTCGCGGGAGTAGGCCTGGATGGCTTTGACGGCATCCATCTTCTGGGCGGCCAGGCCGTACATGCACGAGTTGGTGTGCCGCAACTGCCGGCTGAGTTCGCGGATGCCGGGCTGCGCCCGGTGGTAGACAAAGGCGAACAACGGCGTGACCATGAAGGCCAGGAAGGCCATACGCCAATCGGCCACCAGCAGGATCAGGGTACCGGCGATGATCATGGTCGCGCAGCGCGTGGTGGCGAGGATGGAGTACATCATCTGGTCCTGCAGCGCGCCGACATCCGAGACGATGCGCGAGAGCAAGCGGCCCGGACTCATCGACTGATGGTAGGCGGTCTGCAGTTGCAGGACCTTGCGATGCATGTCCTCGCGCAGGGACCCGACAATCCCCTGCGAGACGCGGATGTAGCGGCGGTTGGAGACCCGCGCCATCAGGTCCAGGATGAGCTGCGTGGCGATATAGGCGATGGCCAGCCGCAGCAGGTCTTGTCCGGCGCCGGGCGGGCGCTCGAAGACGGCAAAGCCCAGGTCCATGCGCTTGCCCATGCCCTGGGTCGGCCGGCCGTCAGCGGGGCGGTTGCGTTCCGGTGCCCAGGTGCGCTCGTCCGTCGGCGCCGGTTGGTCGTTTGGCCGGATGACCAGGATTGAATCCACCAGCACGCGGCCGTAGAAGCTCATCAGGTAGACGCTGCCCGCGCTCAGGCTGGAGATCACGATGCAGATGAGTACCGACCACTTACGCGGCCACACATAGGCACGCACGAAGCGCCAGTAGAGGCGCATCACGTCGACGTTGGCCGTTTCCTCCCGCGGGGGCGGGCGGAAGGCGTAGTCGCGGGTGTGTTCCGTTTGGCTCATTCGGTCAGCACGCCCGCACCCATGTGCTTGGTGTAGAGGTCATGGTAGCGCCCATCGGGCATGGCCATCAGCTCACTGTGGCGGCCCATCTCCGCAATGCGTCCCTGGTCCAGCAGCACGATCTTGTCGGCGTTGCGGATGGTGCTGAGGCGGTGTGCCACCACGAAGGAGGTGCGGCCCTGGAGCACACGGTCCATGGCCTTCTGGATGGCGCGTTCGGAGTCGCTGTCGAGTGAGCTGGTAGCCTCGTCCATGATCAGGATGGCCGGATTGGCGGCCACGGCGCGGGCGATGTTGATGCGCTGCTTCTGGCCCACGGAGAGTTCGACGCCGTAGTCGCCGACGAAGGTCTCGTAACCTTTGGGCAATCCGACGATGAAGTCATGGATCTCCGCCACTCGCGCCGCGGCCTCCACCTCTTCCCGCGTTGCCGAAGGCCGGCCGTAGCGGATGTTCTCGACGATGGTGGTGCTGAACAGCAGCGGCTCCTGCAGGACGATGCCGAAATGGCGGCGGAAGGAGTGCAGATCGTAACGGCGGATGTCGACCCCGTCGATCAGCAGCTCGCCGGAGCGGATGTCGTAGAAGCGCAGCAGCAGCGCCAGCACGGTGGACTTGCCGCAGCCCGTGGGGCCGATCAGGGCGATGGTCTGTCCCGCCTCCACATGCAGGTCCAGGCCGCGGATCACCGGCCGTCCCGTCTCATACTCGAAGAAGACGTTGTTGAAGTCCACGCGGCCCTGCACGTGCGGCGCCGTGATCGGATGCGGGTCGTTACGGATTTCCGGGATCTCGTCGAAGATCTCGAACAGCCGTTCGGTGGCGATGCCGACCTGCTCGATTTGGCGGGCCAGCTCCGAGAAGCGCACCGCCGGCATGAGCAATTGCATGGCATAGGTCGTGAAGGCGATCACGTCGCCGTAGGTGAGGTCGCCACTGAGCACCATGGCGCAGCCCAGGAAGTAGATCAGCGAGCGTCCGAGGTTCTGGATCAGGTTGGTGTTGAGGCTGAAATTGCTGCCGGCGACCATCGCTTCCCGGCCGAATTCCAGAGTGTTGTCCGAATGCCGCTGGAAGGTGGCATTCTCGCGCTCCTCAGCCCCGAAGGTCTTGACCGCCACATTGGCCACCAGGCGGTTCTGCACGCCGCCGCTGAGGCGATCCATGGCCGACCAGGCGCTGCGGCTGGCGCGGCGGATACGGTGGATGTTAAAGCGGTAGTTGACCACGAAGATCAGCACAATCAGCGCCAGCAGCGTGGCCAGGCGCCAGTTGATGGCGAAGGTGGCGGTGACGGCAAAGGTGGCGCAGACCAGATCGCTGATGACGTTGATGGTCTGTCCCGTCAGCATCTGCTGGACGGTACCGCTGTCGCCCATCAGGCGGTTGACCAGTTTGCCGGCGCTGTGCTTGCCATAGAAGCGCAGGGACAGCCCCAGCATGTGGTGGTACAAGGCGATGCGGATGTCGAAGACAAAGCGCTGTCCGACCGCGGCAATCCCGAGCGACTGGAGGTACGAGCAGGCCGCCATCACCAGCGGCATCACGAACATGCAGATGGCCAGGCCGACGAACAGGTCGCGGCGCCCCTCGGTGAGCACCTTGTCGACGATGGCACGCGTGACCAGCGGCGGCAACATCGCCAGCACCGACAGCAGGACGGTCAACGCCATCAGGCTGAACAGGCGGCCGCGGTAAGGGTGCGCAAAGGCGAGAATCTTGGCGAGGTTATGCCGGCTCTCGCTCATGCACCCGCGGCTCCCACTGCGCTCAGATGTCGATGTTGAAGAGGTAGAACCACAGGCATGACCGGCCGTAGTACAGGCGCGCTTCGGCCGTGGTGCCGGGCTGGATGTCGTGGCCCTGCGGATCGAAGCTGCAGTAGGCCACGCGGTAGGTCGTCTTCGCCTCCGCCTGGATCGCGTCGCGCAGGCCGTCGACGGTGCCGGTGAAGTAGACCCGCTGCAGGCCCTTGTAGGGGGGCAGCACGGCGCGGTAACGCTGGCCGACGGCAACCCGCGCGGCGTGGCGTTCGGCCACGCGCAGCTTCAGCACCCGGTCGCCGCCGCCGAAGATCTCGCAGAGGACGGTCTCCGGCCGGACGAGTTCGCCGATCACGAACTCGTAGCGCAGGACCTTCCCCGCAATGGGCGCGCGGACCTCCTTGGCTTTGAGCCGGGCTTCGTTACGGCGGACCGCGTCGCGCAGGGCGTTCAGCTCCTGCTCCATGGACTGGATCTCGGTTGCCTGGGCCAGGCGGTCGCGCTCCAGCAGCGCCTCGTAGATGGCCAGGTCCCGCGCCAGCAGACTGGCGAGTTGGGCCTGCACCAGCTCTTCCTTGAGCTTATCGTCCTCCAACGCATTGCCTGCCTTCAGGCCGCGCTCGACCAGCTCCTTGGTGCGCTGCAACTTGGTCTGCGCGTCCCGCAGTTGCAGGCGGGCGATCTCGATGGCATCCTTGTGCGTGCGCTTCTGTTCCTCGAGCGCCACGCGGCTGCGCTCCATCTGCGTGTCCATGTCGGTGCGGCGCCGGGCGACGTCCACCGCCATCTTCTCCACCCGCCGCTTGGACTCCTCCAAGGTCGCCTGCTCCTCCTCGCCCTCGAGCCGCACCAGGACCGCGCCCTTCTCGACCACCATCCCGCTGGAGATCAGGATCTCGGCCACGGTGCCGGGGATGGCGGGTCGCACCTCGGCGTACTCGCGGGTGGTCACGTAGCCGGACGCCACGACGTAGCGCTCGAGCTTGACCGCGATGCCGGTGTAGACGATCCCACCCAGCAGCGTCAGAATCACCAACGTGATCACCCAGCGGCGGTGACGCGTCTTCCTGGCCGTCAGCGGCTTCGCCTCGCCGACGGTGCTTCGGTAGTCGCTCATGAACCCTTATCCCCTGCCCAGGCAGCGGCGGACCGCTGCGACAGACCTACTTGACCTTCTTGCGCACCGTGAGGAAGTCTTTGGCCAGCATACGGATGCCTTCGGCCTCGTTGCTGTAGCGCTTGATGCAGAGGTTGCAGTCGCTGCAGTCGCGTTCGTAGCAGTTGCGGTGGACGCGGGCCGGGTACATCTTGCGGAAGGCCTCGTAGCAGTCGTCGGAACAGAAGCAGTAGCGCTCCTGGACCCCGCCGAAGGCGACGTGGACCATGTGGAAGCCGTCCTTGTCGGGGTCCGCCGGATCGCCGCACCAGCCGCAGCTAATCTGCATACGGTCCACCACCTGCTTGTGGCGCTGATCGATCTCGTCCTCCGTCCACACGTATTCGACGTAGTCGTAGGATTCGCGGGGTAGCCGCGCCACGACCACGTCGCTGCGGATGACCAGGCAGGCGCCGGTCTTGACGATGTAGCAGCGGTCGCCTTCCACCACGCGGTCGTTGTGGCGCAGGTGCACCCGCACCGGCCCGGTGCGCGGCACCTCATAGTCATGCCAGCCGCAGGCCTCGCAGATGCCCGCGAACAGGTGCTGGCTGAGGTGGGCGCCGCACACCGGACAGCGCCCCATGCGGATCACATGCAGCTTCTTGATCGAGACTTCGGCGGCGCTCTGGACCTCCTTCTCGGCGACCTTGGCCAGCTTCTCCTCGCGCGAGCCGTCGTCGTCCTCCAGCACCGCCATGTCCAGTTGCAGATTCTCCTGCTGCTCCTCCTGCAGCAGGGAATTGCGCAAGCTGTCGCCGCTGTCCTCGGGCGGCCCCTGTTCGCGGGACTTCTTGAGGCGATCGAAAATCCAAGCCATCGTCGTGTCCTCGTGCGGGTCGGGCCACTCGCCGGTTCAGGGCTGGGCGGCGTCCGGGTACCCCGCGGCATGCCGGTAGTCAGCCAGGGCGCGCAGGATGTCGGCCGCGGCCCGGGCCTGTCGGTTCAGCGCGTTGGTCAGGTCCTTTTGAGCGTCGAGGGCGTTGCGGCTGGTCCCTTCGCCCAGGCGGAAGCGCTCATCTTCCGCGGCCACGGTCTGCTTCGCGGCCTCCTTGGCCTGCTCGAGCAGCTTGATGCGGCCGATCAGCACCGTGTAGGCCGCCATGGCGCTCTGCAGGTCGGCCTTCAGCGCCGTACGCTCCGTCTCGATGCCTTGTTTGAGCTCGGCGATGCGGGCGCGGGTGCCGCTGATGCGGCTGTTGGCCGCGCGCTGCATCAGGGGTTGCTGCCAGACGATGACGACTTCGCCGCCGAGCGGCTTATCGTTGATGATCGACTGCGAGGCAAAGGGCTGGTCCGGGTCCTCGCCCCGCCAGGTGGTCGCGGCATTGAGCGAGAGATCGGGCCGCAGATCATCGCTGGCGCGCTGCAGATCCGCCCGCGCTGCCTCGATGCGGTTGAGCAGGCGCATATAGCTGCCGCGCCGCTCCAGCGCGGGCTCCACGTCCTCCTCAGGCAGCGGCCCCAGGCCAGCGGCCACCGCGACCAGATGCTCCGGTCCGAAACTCAGCGCGACGGGCTGACGGTCGCCGATCTGCTCCTGCAGTTGGATCAGACTGACCGCGTGGACCTGGCGCGCCTGCTCCTCCTCCTCCAGGCGTAGCGACAACTCCATCTCCGCCGGGAACACCTGGTAGGCCGGCATCACCTGCAGTCGCGACAGTTCGCGCGCCTGCTCGAGGAGCAACCGAAAGCGCTCCGTGGCCCGCTTCGAGACGTCATAGGAGGCCAGGGTCGAGTAGGCATCGACGTAGGCGACCTCCACGGCGTGTCGCAGGGTCTGCATGACCGCGATGGTGTCGCTCACGGCGGCGCCGTAGTCGGCCAGGGCGCGGGCGCGGTTCTGCTCAAACTGCACAAAGCCCCGGTCGCGCATCAGGGGAATGCGCAGGCGCACGCCCAGCAGGCTCTGGTAGAGCTGGTCATAGCCGCCGCCGCCGTCGAACAGCGAGCGCTCGGCCGCGCCCAGGGTGAGATAGGCGCCCGGACGCAACGGTAGTTCGATGCCCGCGGTCAGCTCGTTAGCGTCATCGGTCAGCGACGTCCAGCCCGTACCCCCCGGGACCCCACGCGCCCGCTGCGCCGTACCGCCGGCGAGATAGAGCCGCGGGTCGAAGAAACCGAGCAGCTCCTCGTGCTGGTCCAGAGCCTGCTCCACCCGGCACTTGGCAGCCAGTACCTGCGGGTTGGCCTGCAGCGCTCGGTCCAGCAGAGCTTGCAGCTCATCGGCAGGCGAGACTTGGGCGCGGACTGCGCTAGCCATCACGCCGACGGCACTGAGGACGACGAACAGCCGTCGAGTCAGTAAAACACTCCACATAATCAAAGGCAACGTTCCGTCTGCCCCCGACGCTCCTCGGGCTTTCCGTGCTGGGGACAGGTTACTGGGGATACGACGCCACTATGCGCCGTACTATAGCGTAACGCTACCCGCCTGCACTCTCGAATGTCGCGAAATGGTAATTCTGTCAAGCCTTGTCTGGTTATGTCATCTTGACGCTGGCGCCGATCGCGAAAGCACGACAAAGGCCAGCGCGGTGGCCGCCGCCAGTGCCAGTACCCCGGCACCGGTGCGACACACGGCCGCATAGCCACCCGCCTGAAAGACGACGCCGCCACTGGCGCCGCCGACCACCAATCCCGCCGAGAGGAGGGCTTCGTGAATGGCCATGCGGACGGCGCGCTGCTGGCTGCCGACGACGCCATGGAACAGGCTGTTGACGTAGCTGAGCGCGGCCATCGCCCCGACCGCGATCAGGAGCAGGCCGGCGGTCAGGGGGGTGGTCCCGAACGGCAGGACGGCCATGGTCAGGGCAAACAGAGCCAGCCCTGCCACCATCTGGCCGCCGCGGAAGTGCCAGGCGGTGGTGCGCCCCAGCGCGCCCAGCGTCAGGCTGGTCGCCAGGGCGCGGATGAACAGCAAGCCGCCAACCATGGGCTTGCTCATGCCCATCTGCCCTTGGGCCGCGAGGGGGAAGATGTTGAAGGTCAGGCCCATGACCAGGTAGGCGGCGAAGAGCCCGACCCAGGCCGGGTAGCGCAGGACGGTGCTGAGGTCGGCGGCACCGGCCGCCGGCGCGCTCGCGGGGGCGGCGCGCCCCGCGGGCGGGACGCTGGCAGGGTCGGGCAGGCCACGGCCGGCCCAGGCGGCGCCGAGGCCGGCGGCCAGATAGAGGATCCCGGCCGCGACCACCGGCAACAGCGGGCTGTACGGCGCCAGTACCCCGGCCAGGACCGGGCCGATGATGGCGCCGCTGCTCCAGCAGAGGTTGAAGCGCCCCATCGTCCGATTCAAGGCCTCGCCCTCGAGCCCGGTCGAGAGCCAGCCCATCAGCGGCGGCCAGAAGAAGGCGGTGGCGAGGCCATAGACCGCATAGCACAGGAAGACCGGCGCGAGCTGGTGCAGGAACGCGATCGGGAGCACCGCCAGCCCCATCACCGTGGCGGCGCCGGCGAGGCTGTCGCGGGGGCGCAGGTGGCGGCTCAACGGGCGCACCAGAAGGCAACCCAGGATGTAGTGGAAGGACCAGGTCGCCGCCAGGAAACCAATCTGGGCCGGGGTGGCCCGGTGGACTTCAGCGGCGCAGAAGACGATGCCGAGGGCGAGCGTGCCGATGCCCGTCGCCACCAGGACCGTGGCCGGGTAGACGACCCGCCCACGCCCCGGCGCACCACTGCCTGCCGCCTGCCTCTGGTCGCTCATCGCTCGTGCGCTCCCTACAACGCCTTCAGGGGCGCCAGCCTGCTGCCAGGAGTTCGTCGGCTAGCCCGATGCTCGAAACCACGCGGACGCCGAGCAGATCCGTACCGTAGTAGCGACCAAAGTGGCGCTGGTCGCTGGTCCACAGGTGGGTACACTCAGCACCGGCAGCGCCGGCCAGTACAGGGGTATCCTTGTCGGGGAGGAGGTCAGGGGGAACCGCCGCCACGCGAGCCGTCAGGCGCACGCGGCCGGACAGTTCAGCGAGGCCGAGGAGCGCTGCGGGGCGCTTGGACCCGAGATTGCGCCGCGCTTCCTCCCATACCTGTCGGTTCGTGACGCACTCGGCCCGCGCCAGCAGAGCCTCCAGAAGCTGGCGCGTGGCACTCGTCGGCGAGGCGGCCGAGAAGAGCACGTTCGCGTCCAGGAAGACCCTCATCTCGGTGACTGCGCCAGATGACGCCCGAGGGCCGCGTCGGCCGCATCGAACTCGGCAATACGCGCGTCCGTGTAGAGCTCGATGGGCACCGTCACGCCCGGCCTGAGCAGAATGCCGTCGGCCGACTCCTCGGCGAGCACGACGCCGCCTTTGGCGAGCCCCAGTCTGCCGCGTAGAGCCTTGGGAAGCGTCATGGTGCCGCGATTGTTGACGTGGATGCTGGTACTCATACGCCTACGGTAGAACTCGGGAGGGAATGCTGCAAGTCTGCATTTCATCATTTCAGAGAAAGAGGAAGTCCAGGCCGAGGGGGCTTTGCCAGAGCCAGCGGTGCAGGCCGTGGATCAGGGTTTCGCGAAACCCGTCATCGCTCTGGACTGCGAGGGCGGTCTCGCCGGCGGCCTGCAGGCCGGTGAGGTCGGCGCTGCCGAGGTAGGGGTCGGGCCGGAAGAGCAACGTGCACTGTTCCAGATGGAAGGCGCGCATGTACTCCCAGTAGGCGGCGAACAGCGCCTCCACTCCGGCTCGTCGTACCGCCACGGCGTCACGTAACTCCTGAGCGCGTTGCCGCACCTGGGCCCCGTCGTCCGCAAAGGCGGCCTCGTCCCAGAGTTGCTTGGCGGCGCTCAGCAGCGGCCGCTCCGGCCCCAGCGCCCTCATCATGGCATCGAGGCGGGCCCGGTGCCAGAGCACCGCCGTGCGCCACTCTCCCGGCGCCCGCTCCCGCAGGCGCTCCGCCAGGGCGAACAGGCGCGCCGGTTCGGCGGCGTCGCTGGCGGCCAGGCGGGTTGGCCCCCAGGTGCCCTCCAGGCCCACGATCAGTTCGGCAGCCAGGCTCTCCTGAGCGGCCCCGAAGTAGTACCGGCAATACTCGCTCAGCACCTCCGTGGCGGTGCGTTCAGGATCCCACAAGACGCTGGCCCAGATGATTTTATTGAGATCCTCATAGAAGCCCTCGGAGTACACAATCGCGCCGTAACCCAGGCGGGCGATGCGGGCTGCCTCCGGGGCAAAGCGTTGCGGGGCCGGATTCGCCCCATTGCAGCCGTAGGAGACGAAGTAGCAGTCGAACATGCTGATCTCGGGGAACACGGACAGGGACAGCCCCGCCGGGAAGCGCAGTTCCCCGGCCCGGCGGGTCTCGAGGAGGACGCCGCTGAACCAGCAGTCCGGGCGGTTGGCCTCGGCCTGCACCAGGGCCAGTTCGGCGTCGTTCATGTACCAGGTTGAGAGGACGACGTCGGCCTGGGGGTTGCGCTCGCGCACCAGCCGGGCGATGTCGGGCCCCAGCGCCAGGAAGGTCTTGCCCCAGCCGTTGGCGTCGGCGCATTGTGGGCAGCCGCAGCCGCCCTGGTCGTAGGGCCAGTACCAGTAGGCGTCGATGGGGCCGATCAGGTCCAGCACCCGGCGGCGGTTCTGCAGGATCAACTCCCGCCCGCCGGCTGCCGAGGGGCAGATCTGGCTGTGCGGGTAGAAGCCGCCGCGCTGCGCCCCCGGATGCGCCCGGAGGGCCGGCGAGGGCTGGTGGCTGAAGCCCTCGTTGGCGATCCCCGTCAGCCCCACGCGCAGGCCCAGCCGCCGCGCCACCGTGTTGATCTGGCGCAGGCGGGCGATCATCTGCGAACCGCGACTGTGCGGATCGTCCCAGAATCCCGCGGGGTGCCAGTTCATGTCGAACCAGGTCCAGAGGGTGTTGACGCCCCACAGGGCCAGGTCTTCGATGTAGCGCTCCACCTCCGGCAGCGGCGCGCGCTCGTAGCCGTTGTTGAAGTGGGTGGCGAAGTAGACGCCGCGCTCCTGGCAGACCGGGCTGCTGACCTCGCGCAGGGGGGGTACGACGGTCTGTCCGCCACGGCTGTCGAGTTGGCGCAGCAGGCGGCCCGCGCCATGCAGCACGCCCCGCGCCGTGCTGCCGGCCACCAGGATCGCCCCGGCAGCGGTGACCACGGCGTAACCCTCGGCGCTGTCGGGTACAGCGAGGCCGGCGACGGCCAGCGCGGCGGCCAGGGCCGGATGGTGTGCCGGGATGCCGATGAGCAGGGCAACCGAGCCGTCCGCAGGCACCGCGCTGCTCTCCTGCACCTCCAGGCCGGTCTGCTCAAACAGCCGCCGCGCCAGCAAGCGCGTCGCCGCGCTTTCGCCGGCGCTGGCAGCGGGGGCTGCAACCAGCGTCAGGCGGGTGCCGGGTCCGAGGCTTCGGGCTAAGCGGGTCGTCGCGTCCATGCACACCTCCGACAGCGGGCTACGGTAGTCTCGCGACCCGGACCTCGGTGGCCCCGGTCAGGAGGACGGAGACGGGGTACTCGCCGGCGTTCAGCGTGACCTCGCGGGCTGCCGGCGGCGTCCGGCCATTGCCCATCGCGTCCAGCAGCGTGGCCTGGCGGGCATCGCTGCGCAGGAGCACGCTGGCCTGGCCCTGGGGGGCGAAGGCCGCGACCAAGAGCTGCTCACCCGCGGCGAACAGGTAGACATGCAGGTCGGCGGCCTCCAGCAGGATGTGCTCGAAACGGAAGCCAGCGTAATGGTCCAGCAGCGCCGCCGTCGCCCCGTAGACAAAGCGCGGGCAGAAGAAGTGGTCCACGAAGCCGTAGTCGGAGATGCCCTTGTAGTCGAAAACGCGCGGCCACCAGAGCTCGCGGCTGGAGTAGAGCAGCACCCCCTCGTCGCCGTGGGCCCAGCAGTACAGCAGCTTCTGGATTTCCTGCACCGCATTGACGCGCTCCGCGGCCAGGCTGGGCATGGCGTAGCCCATCTCGGTGTTGGCGAGGCGCAGGGGCGCATACCCCGCGGCGCGGTGCAGGGCAGCCAGCCGTTGCCGGGCAGTCACCAGGCCGGCAAGATCGCCGTGCCAGTGGTAGGAGGCGAAGTCGGTCACCCCGCGCAGGCCGTTGATGATCTCCTGCACGGCCTCGTTGTCCGAGCAGTACCCGCCGTTGGTCACCGGCGTACCGGGGAATTGGCGCCGCAGTTCGTTGGCGGCCTGAGTCACCATGGCCACGAACTCGGCGGCCGTGGCGCGGCTCTGTTGCGGGTTGCCGGGCTCATTGCCGATCTGGACGAAGCGCGCTTGCGGGCCATAGCGCCGGGCCATCTCCCGCACAAAGTGCCGGTATGGCGCTTCCTGCAGCGGGTAGAGTACCGCCCACTCCGGGGGCGCTTCGGCGTAGGCCGGCAGCACGGGTCCGCGACCCTGCCCCGCCGGCGCGAAGAGCTGCAGGTCCAGCGCCAGACCTTGGGCAGCAAACGCCGCCGCGCAGGGGTCCGCCAGCGTGAAGTCCAGGTCCAGGCCGTCCGCGTCCCGGCGGGTCACCGGCAGGTTGATGCGCGCCACCTGCACTCCCAGCCGCGCCACCAGGTCCGCGTCCAGTTCGCGCGACTGGGCCTCGGTCAGGCCCTCCGGGTGGGCGGCGTGCCCCTCGACCAGGCGGGCGCCCTGCCAGCCGGGGAAGCTGCATTGGCCGACCCAGAAGCCGCGACCCGCCCAGAGGGCTCGCCGGGGGCGGTTGTCGGGGCAGACGGCGAGGCTGCGCGTCAAGCGTGCCACGCACTGTCCTGCACGCAGACGGTCGAGGGTGATGAGGTAGGTGCCGCGGCCGGCCACCACCAGGCGGACGCGGGTGCTGGCGGCGGGCAGGGGGGTCTGGGCGACCGGGCGCAGGTCCCAGTCCCAGCCGGTCAGGAGGGCGGTGTCGCCGACCTCGCCGTTGCCCACCGTGGCCGTCAGTTCGACCGCTTCTCCGGGCGCGAAGACCCAACGGTACGGGCGCTGGGGTTCCAGCGCCAGTCCGGCCGCGGGCAGGCGGTCGGCGTCGGGAGCGGTCGCCACGAGGTCCGGGACGCCGGGGCTGGCCAGCGGCGCGCCGTCTGGACGGAGTTCGAGGGTTGCGCTGGCCATGGTTTCCTCCGGCGCCGTGGCGGCTGGCAGCGTGCCCGCGAGCAGCAGGCAGGCCGTCAGCAGATTCCTGGTCGCGGTAGACATTGTCTTCCCCCGAGCCGACGCTCCCCGTTACGGCTTTGCCGTGGGGATCCGGATCCAGTCCAACTCGACTGCGCAGGGCGCATCCATAAAGTCCAGACGGATCTGGCGGACAGTTCCTTTCCACAGGGGGTTGCCGGTCATCTCGACCCGCACGTCGTGGAACTGGCCGTCCGCCGGGAGGTGGAACGACACCTGCCGGTCCGCGGAGAGGCCGCCCTCGTCAGTCGTGAAGAAGACCTGCCCACCGGGGGCCGTGGCCCGAGCCCGGAAGACGACGGCCGGGCAGGCCGCCGCCGCGACGCTGAAGCCGGGCGACAGCAGGTACGGATCCACGCCGGTGACGGTCACCTTGAGCGTCCCGTCGGCGACCTGGAAGGGCGCCACGCTGTGGGCGGGACTCCAGCCCTCGGCATCGCCCGTCGCGTCGAACTCCCAGCCCGGCGTGGGCAACCCGGCAGTGATGACCTGCGGCTTGATGAGACGCACCGTCCGCGGCTCGGCGCCGAAGGCCAGCTTGAGGGTCACGCAACCCACCTGGGGCTCGTACGACCAGCCCTCGGCGGCGTTCACCAGCGAGCGCTGCCTGGCCAGTTCGGCGCCGTCGACCTCGACCCGTTCCGGCTCGGCCAGCGGCATCACGGCGCTGTAAGCGCTGAACCCGGCATCGTAGCGCAGGGTGAACTGCAGTGCGGCCGCCGCGAGGCGGGGCTCGCCGATCAGTGCCGCCGAGTTGATCGCCACCGGCGGTCCGCCGAGGCGCACGATCGCGGTTTGCACGCCGTTCGGGACAGCCAGCAGCGCGAGCACGTTATCGACAATGCCCGCCGGCGTCAGCATGCAGCCCACGCACTCCACATCGCTGACCACGTTCCAGTTGTCGGTGTAGGTCCCGTAGTCCTGGTCGCGGGTGCTCTGCGTATTGATGCCGGAGATCGTGATCATTTCGGCGAAGTGCCGCCAGGGCAGTGAGGTGTCGTAGCGCGCCAGTTCCTGCAGCGTCTGCGCGTAAGCCAGGCCATTCCACTGCACCGGGACTCCGAACCAGCTCCCGGTATACATGGTGGCCCCGAAGACCGGGATCGTCGCCCCCAGCATCAGGCTGGGTTGCTCCGGCGCCTGCCACATGTAGATGAACGGCAGGCCCGTCCTGGCCCAGTAGACGGCTCGGCGCAGGTGCGCGGGATCGCCGGTGAGCTGGTACGCCCGCAGGTACGCCAACGCCACATTGCCCGAGGCCAGGATGTCGGGGGTATGGACCGGCACCTCCCAGACCTGCGAGGCGCGGGGGATCTTCATCCCCTCCATCAGCTTCAACGTCCGCAACGCACCCGCCAGGGCGGTCAGGTCCGCGGTGCGATAGGCCTCGTCCACCAGGGCGCGGATGGCGTCGGCGCAGAGGCCCGAGGCGGTCGTCCCGGCGCTGCCGAGGCTCTCGCGGCCCGGAGCTGGCGCAAAGCCGAACTTGCCATCGGCGGGTACGGCCGCGGCCTTGGCCCGGGCACTCCCGAGCAGGCCCGCGAGCACCTTGCCGGGCTGCCCGTAGTGGTGGAGGGCGAAACGCAGGTCCCCCGGCGCGCCGAGGCTTAGCCCCTTCTTGGCCAGCGTCGCGGCCAGGGCCGCATCCGGCACGTGCCGGGAGGCCAGCAGATAGTGCAGCGCCACGCCCAAGTCGGGGCCGGGCGTCCAGCCGATCACGCCCATCCAGCCGCGCGCCGCCTCGACCCACATGACGTTCTCATAGGACTTCAGGCTCATGGTCAGGGTGTCCGTGTAGCTGCGCGCCGGCGGGGGCAGCGGCGGGGTGCCATAGCGCGCCAGGTACAGGTCCATGGCGCGCAGTACCTCCGAATCGGCCTCGGCGTAGACCGCGCCCGCCAAGGTCAGCGTCTTGCCGGCCGCCAGTGCGTAGGGCGTCGTGGCCCGCAGGTCATTGGGCTGCATGTACTCCGGGATCGAGGGCAGGCACAGGCCCAGCAGATGGTTCGCATGGTTCTCGACGAAGTTGGGCGAGGCAAACACCGCCGTCGGCTTCTGCCGCTTTCCGTCCCACGTCTGCAGCGGATCCCACATCAGCCCCACGACATCCCCGCCTTTCTCCACCGCCATGCTGGGGACCGTGATCATATTCGGGTGCGGCGCAAAGCGGAGGTTGGCCGGCGGCGCAATGTCCAGCGTGCTCGAAGACTTCTCTCCCGCCTCCATGTACTCCAGACCGGGGAACAGCGCCAGGTCCTGCTGGTCGCCGAACGACCCTTCGCCCGCCCACAGCCAGGGCCCGCGAAAGGCCGTGATCGACAGGGCTTGGTCCGTGGTCAGCGTGTAGTCCATATCGATCCAGCTTCTGCCCTTGCTCAGCTTCAGCGTCAGGGTGGTGGTGATCGTTGCCGGGCCCTGCGTCGTGGCGCCGCTCAGCGTCAGGGTGGCCTCGTCTCCCTGGGTAGCCGCCTGCGCCTGGGTGAGGCTCAGGTCGATCAGCGCCGCGTTGTCGGCGAGCCCGAGTACGGCCAGATGCGGCAGCACGGCCAAGGACCGTGCCTGGCCGGCCGCGAACACGCTCAGTTGGCCGCGTGCAAAGCTGCCATGGCTGCGCACGACCACCAGCGCCACGCGGTCGTTGGCGATCCAGGCCGCCCGCTCTCCAGCCTGTGCTGTCGGCTGTGCCGAAGCCTGCGGCGTCGGCATGTCCTGCGACGCCATGGTCTCCGCCGTGGCCGAGGCCGTCCCGCAGTCCAGTCCAAAGGTCACCGGACCCTCACGTGTCACCCGGTATTCCCAGGTGAGCTCCGTGCTCGCGCCCGGCGCCAGGCTCGCAATCGTCCGCGTCGCGTCGCCGCTGATCTCGGCCATGCCCGCGGGGGCGGTCGCGGTTACCCGCACCGCGCGCAGAGTCTCACCGCCGCCGTTGCTGAGGCGCGCCAGGAGTTGGCCCGGCCGGCCCAGGACCGTCAACGCAGCGCGGGCGGCGAAGGCGTCTACCTGCAGCCGCCCTGGCCCGCGCGGCGCGGCCGCCAGCGCCAGCTTGCAGAAGGTGACCTGCGTGCCGACCGGACCCTCCAGCACCACGGCGAGGCGCCGCACGTCCCCGGCAAACATCGCCGCCGGCGCCAGCGGCAGGTTCGTCGTGGACTCGCCCGCCGGCAGCGCGAAGGTCAGCGCGTTGCAGCCTGGGAAGTTGGCGTCGCCCGTGGCTGACCACAGCAGGGTGGCGGCCAGCGGCGCCGTGCTGCGGAACTGCAGGAAGGCGTAGCGGTAATCGGCGGCCTTGAGCGCCAACGGCGGCGAGACCAGTTGCAGCTTGTCCGCCGTCAGTTCCGTGATCCCGCCCGCGGGCGTGGGCTGCAGCGGGGTGCCGCCCGAGATGGCGAGCCAGGCGCCGTTCTGTCCGCTCAGGTCCCACTCGGGGTTGCCCGGATCATGCTGGCTGATCGGCCCCTGCAGGACCCGGATGTAGTCAATCTCCAGCGCCCCGCCCGTGCCCTCGAGGGCATCGAAGCGCAAGCGCGTGACCTCGCCCTGCCACAGGGGGTACAGGATGTAGGTGTGCCACTGCCCGTCCCCCAGGCAGGGAAAGCCGCGCTCCTGGCCCGGCGCGAAGCCGGCGTCCTTGCCCTCGACCGTGTTCGCCCAGAAGAACTCGGCGGCGCCCTTGCCGGTGAGCTTCAGGCGCGTTTCGATGTACTGGAAGTCGTTGGCCTGGAAGCGAAACGACTCGCCGGTCGAGGAGTGCATGTAGGGGTCGCCGGAGGTCACCATCGTCTTCAGCGTACCGTCCGCCACCACCAGGGGCGCCAAGGCATGGGCGGCGACCCAGCCCTCGCTGTCACCCGCGGTGTTGAACTCCCACGACACCAGGGGCTGCTGGGCCCAGACGGCGGACAGGCCCAGGGCGACAGCGGCCACGATCAGGCGGATCTTGTTCATCGTTCTTCCCTATCGTTCGGTGTCGACACGGACCGCCTGCAGACGGCTCAGCGGGGCATACGCCCATAGGCGCTACCTCACCGCGCTCCGCGCGGCGCCAAAGCGGTGTCAAGCCACAGCACTCCAAAGCGCCACACGTTGTTGTGGCGCAGTATTATACCGCGTGACGTAATCGCCACGCCTTGGACTGCGGCGGCTGGACGCCGCTTTGGCTCCACAGGTCTTGCAGACGGCGGCTCAGCGCTGAGCCGTCTCCTCACCCCCCGGGAATGAGGGTCTCGAACGCGGCCAGGTTGACGAAACATCCCTTCGAGGCCTCGGTCTTGTCCGGCAACAAGCGGAACCCGAGCGTGTGCCGCCCATAGGTCAGCCCGGGGTAATCCACGAAGGCCGGTTCCCCGCGCTTGCTGCCGTACTCGTCGAGGATTCCCAGGACCTTCCCGTCGAGGCTGACCTCCAGACGGCCGGCGTCGTCGTAGCGGAAGTAGTGAACGCGGATGCCGGCGCCCTCGAAGGAGTACTCGGCCGCGGAGCCTGGGGTGCTGCTGGTCATCCAGCCGTTGAAATCCACCCAGTTGCCGCTGTACGTGGCCGCCTTGTACGGCGCCCACGCCGCCGCCTTCGTGGGGTCCAGGTAGAGGAAGTACTTCTCCTCCTCCTTGAATGCATAGAACGGCCGGACCAGTACCGACGGATCTGCCGCCAGAGTCCAGGTGAGGGATTCAGCGGGGCTGGGCGTGAGCACGGTCTGGACCTGGGCGAGGTCGATCTGCGCGGCGGGGTTTGTTCCCAGTGAGCGCACCGCCAGGGCCACGGGGCCATAGAGGATGGCAGCCGGATAGTCTCGCGCCGGATCCAGCCTGCTGACCCAGAGGTTCATGGGCAGCTCGAGCGTCAGGCAATCCCCGTCCTTCCACTTCCGCTCGATGCCGGCCCAGTGTCTGGCATCCAGAGTCAGGGCGGCCGCTCTGCCATTGACCCGGGCCTGCAGGGGACCGGCCAACCATCCCGGCACCCGCAGCCGGATGCCGAAACGGCTGGAATGTGGCAGCGAGACCCGTAACTCGATCGTATTACTTTCTGGGAAACGGGTGTGCTGCGCCACTACCACCTGCCCGTCGTGCCGATCCCAGACCACGCTCGACTCCGTAAACAGGTTGACATAGAGGCTGTCCGCATCCCTGAAGTAGATCAGGTCATGGTAGTCCGCGATCGCCTGCGGTCGGGTTCCGGAGCAGCATGGCCACGCGGCGTTGAGGTTCCGTTTGGCGGCGCCGCCCAGGTTGTAGCCGGAGTAGTAGAATACCCGGCCGTCGCCCGTCATGGGGATGCTGGCGCCGATGCCGTTCAGCAGCAGCCGTTCGGTCCAGTCGCCATAGCGGGCGTCGCCGGTCAGGCTGAGCAGCGACTTGCTGATCTTGAAGCCGGCCCACGAACCGCATTGCGTCTCGAAGTGATTCGCGCTCTCCGAGAGCGCCTTGACCAGCCCCTCGCGGGGCATCAGGGACTCGTTGGGCCCATAGCCGCCGGTTGCCCAGCACTGATTCGCCTGGAGGTAGTCGTAGGCGTTCTTGAGGGTCTCCAGATAGGTCGGGTTCCCGTTGACCCTGTAGGCAGCGGCCAGGCCGTTGAGGCTGTTGACATGGCTGTAGGCGTGGTACCAGCCCGGCTTGGAGAAGATGTCTGCGCCCCGGTTTTCAGTGAAGAAGCCCCAGTAGTCGGTGTACTCCCAGACGGCCGCGAAGTCCCGGTACATGGGGTCGCCGGAGAGCAGGTAGGCGCGATAGAGATTCTCACTGAGGGTGTACCATTCACCGCCGTCGTTGCCGGTGGGAGTGGCATAGAGGCGGACCCGGCTCACGTTCTTCACGGCCCAGGCGGTGATCCGGCCAAGGTAGTCCAGGGCCTTCCGGTCACCGCAGTAGGCGTATACGTCCAGGAGTCCACCGACCATCTTCTCGTAGTAGTAGGGGATCAGTTGCGGGTTCCGTTCGGCGAAGAAGAAGCCGTCGGGCTCGATGCACTCGGCCCAGCCATGCATCAGCGCCGTCGCCTTAGCGGCATAGACCTTGTCGCCGCTGGCGGCAGACATCCGCGCGTAGCCGGCCAGGAACTGCCCGAAGGGGTTGTGGCCGACGTAGCAGCCACCCAGGTCCGCCCCCGGGGCCGGCTTGCCAGCGCGTACCCGGTAGGGCTTCAGCAGATCGTCGTTGGGGATGCGCAGGTAGTACTCGCAGACCTCGTCGAACTGCCGTCTCAGGTTACCCCCCAGGGTGACGCCGGTACCGCCAAAGGGCTCGATCACCGGCTTGCCCTTGGGCTCGGGCATGCCGCCCACTGCCGCCGGCGTGGCCAGACTCAGCGCTGCCAGTAGACCCATGACACAGACTCCACGTACGGCTCCCGCACGGTTCCTCATGGCGCGCTCCCCTGGCGCTCGCGGTCCCAGGTCCGCAGCACCAGCTTCTCCAGTGTCAGGGAGCGTTCGGGCAGCGTTGACACGTTGGACAACCGCACCCAGGTCTGGCCCGAGCGCAGGGTGCCGTAGGCCACCAGGCGCTGCAGGAAGGCCGTACGTCCACCGTACGCGCCCGCTGTGCCGACGTCGCTGATGCGCACCTGCAGCCGCGAGCCGCGGCGCAGTGCCGGCGTCACCTCGACCAGGCGGATCCAGGCGGCATCCGGCTCCGCCTGGCCGCTGCCGCCGTCCACATCGGTGGCGGCGACGCCCGGGAGCCAGGTCTCGCCGTCGGCCGAGAGCTCGATGCAGTAGCCGTTGCCGACCAGGAGTTCGAGCCAGCACTCAGTGACGTCCGGCAGTTCCAGGGTGGTGATGGCCGCCCCGCCGCGTGGCAGGTTCCGGGCCGCGGCCGCCGGTGCGACGGTCTGCAGCGCCAGCAGCTCCTCGCGACTGCCGGCCAGGAAGGAGAGGTCCAGCGATTGGTCGGCCGGCTCACGGTCCCAGGTGTCCAGGCGCTCGAACCAGCGCTTGCCGTCCGCCGACACCTCGACGCGATAGCCGTCGCCGCGCAGGCGCAGGTCGAGACCGATCCCAATGGCGCCGGCAGTATCGAAGCGGTAGACCAGCGGCGCCTCCGCCCCGGTGCAGAGGCGTCCGGCGGGGGTGATCCGCCCCGCAACCTGCGCCAGATGCCGGCGCTCGGAACGGCTTCCCGGTGTGACGACGGTGGCCTTCACCTTCGGCGCCTTGCGGATGTCCTTCTCCCGCACCACGCAGGGACGCCCGTTTCCAGGCAGGAAGAAGGGGTTGCGCAGGCTGGGCAGGCCGGTGACCTCCACCTTGCCCGCCGCGTCGTAGAGCGGGAAGGCGCCCACCGGCAGGATGGTCTTGGTGCCGGTGGGTAGGCGGGCGCCGCGCAGGGAGATGCCGAGGTACTCCGGGTTGGCGTCATCCTGGGCCCAGGGCCCGGCGCCGGCGTCGTTCCAGGTGGCACGCACGGGCTTGGTGGGCTCGTGCCAGCCGTTGGGTACGTCGAGGGTGATGAGCTGTGCCACGCGCTCCAGCTTGCCGGCGCAGCCCCAGACCCCCAGGGGCAGGGACCCCGAGTAGGTCTCGAAGCCGCCCGGCGCCTCCATCTTCTTGCCGTAGCGGTAGATGCCGAGGGCGTCGATGGTATAGACGTCGGCGGCGCGCTCGAAGGCGGCCAGGTACTCGGCCTTACCGCTGGCGTCAGCCGCCAGCCAGCAGGCCTTGGCGCCGTTGAAGTGGGTCCAGCCGTCCGGCCAGGCGCTGCCGTCGTAGCCGGCGGCCGGTGAGCACATCCGTTGCATGGCCCGCTCGAGCCAACGCCCATAGCGCTCCTGCAGGTCGCGGTCGCCCAACTCGTTGGCGGTCTTCAGCATCCAGGCCGCGGCTTTGACGGTGAAGAAGCTCCGCACCAGGCTCTTGCCCTCGTCCTCGGCAGTGAACAGCCGGTCGACCAGGCGCGCGGCGGCGACGCGCGCCGTGGGAGCCATGGGGTCGTTGTAGCGGGTGAGCAGGTAAGCGCCGGCGGCCACGCCGGCCGGGATGGCGTTCAGCATCTGCGACGAGGGGAAGCCATTCTGCAGCAGCCGGCCCATCGCCAGGAACTGCTCGGCGCTGCGGTGGACCGCCTCCAGGTCCACGTCGTCGAGCCAGTGGTAGGGGTAGAGCCAAACCTTGCCGGTGGGGCCGGCGTAGGTCACCTGCACCTCGCCGTAGCCCTTGTCGGCCAGGACGGTGACGCGTTCGGGCTGGCCGTCCCACAGCACCAGCAGGCCGGTCGAGTAGCCCGGCGCGGCCCAGGCGCCCGCCTTGCGCAGGATCAGGTAGCGGAACGCGGGTTTCGCGAAAACCCGATCGCCGTCGGTGTCGGAACGGAAAGCGGTGGTGCGGTCGGGGAGATGCAGGCTGGTCGGCAGCCGGTAGTCGCCCAGCACCGGCAGTGGGCAACCCGGCTCGCCGATGACGATCTGGA
The DNA here is from genome assembly GCA_903837355.1 of uncultured Victivallales bacterium. Classification (GTDB taxonomy): domain Bacteria; phylum Verrucomicrobiota; class Lentisphaeria; order Oligosphaerales; family JAFGRS01; genus CAILUI01. The sequence goes on along the minus strand of CAILUI010000149.1, from coordinate 12,945 downwards.
TCGGGCCCGGCGCCGCATTCGTGAAGGCGAACTCCAGCGGCTTGTCCTCGTCGGACAGCCAGTAGCGCCCGGCGAAGGTCACCTCCGCCCCCTCGGCACGGTAGGTGCGGCCGACCTCGACCGGCGAGGCGTTCCAGTTCCGCGCCGAGCGTGCCTGGCCAGCGGCGAGGGGGCTGTCGGGGGGATCCGTGAAGGTGAACGCCTCCATCCCGGTCCACTCGCTGCCGCGCTGTACCCGGAAGCCGACCTTCAGGGCACCGCTGATTTCGTCGCCCCACATCGAGAGCAGCAGGCGGCCTTCGCTGCCCTGCTTGTCGCCGAAGATGAGGAAGGTCTTGCCGGCCGAACGGTGCCGGAAGAACGACCCGGCATGCGCGCCCGGAATGCGTGCCGCCAGCAGGCCCTTGGTCAGCCGCCGCGCCAGCTCCAGCCGGACCACCGGCGAGAACTGGTCCTCCCAGGCCACGCACTCCAGAAAGCGGGCCGAGTCGTCGGGGAACTGCAGGTGCCAGGCGTCGCCGGTGGACGAGTCGGCGGCGAGGTGAGTGTAGCTGGTGACATTCAGGCGCAGGTCGAGCAGGTTCTCGCAGTAGTTCGCCCCCAGCACGTTGAGCTTAACCAGATCGTAGGGCGCCAGGAGTTGGCGCAGGGCGTCCTTCGGCCCCAGCGGCGGGACTCCTCCGAAGCCGTCCTCGGCTGCCGCGCCGACGCCGACCAACCCGCACCCAAGCGCCGAAAGCAGCAGCCGTGCCATGCAGCCGTTCATCGTCCCTCTTTTCAGCCCTTGACCGCCCCCAACTGGATGCCTTTGACCAGACGCTTCTGCAGGATGACGAAGATCAGGATCATGGGGACGACGGACATGGTGATCGCGGCCATCATCAGGTTGGTCTGCTGGCCCTGGCTGTTGTCGAAGAACAGCAGGCCGATGGGCAGCGTGTAGCGGTGCGTGCTCTTCAGCATCACCAGCGGCCAGAAGAAGCTGTGGTAGTTGCCCATGAAGGTGAAGATGGCCAGCGTCACCAACCCCGGCCGCGCCAGCGGCAGGACCACGTCCCAATAGAGCTGCCAGGTGCTGGCGCCGTCGATCAGGGCGGCCTCGTCCAGCGCTTTGGGAATGCCCAGCATGAACTGGCGCAGCAGGAAGGTCCCGAAGGCGCTGAAGGCCGAGGGCAGGATCAGGCCGACGTAGGTGTCCACCAATCCCAGGCGGATCATGACCTGGTAATTCGGGATCATCATCACCAGCCCGGGCAGCATCATCGTGCCGAGATAGAGCAGGAAGACACGGTCGCGTCCGGGCCACTCGAGGCGCGAGAAGCTGAAGGCAGCCAGGCTGCTGGTGAGGACCTGCAGGAAGGTGACGAAGGAGGCGATGAAGACGCTGTTCCAGTACCAACGGCCGAACTGGATGCCTTCGACGCGGAAGACGTCGGCGTAGTTGCGCCATTGGAACACCGCCGGCAGCCACTCGGGCAGGCCGCACTCTTCCAGTTCCTTGAGGCTGGTCAGCACCATCCACAGGAAGGGCAGTACCAGCAGCAGCGCCACCAGCGCCAGCAGCACGTGCAGGCCGGCGTTGCCCAGGATCTTGCGCATGTCCGCGTTCATGCCGACACCATCTTCTTCATCATCGTCCGATCCGCCGTCCGCCAGGACCGGCGCACTTCCCTGGAGAGGCGCCCGGCCTCGGGCGCGCGGTGGCGGCCCACCGCATCTCCAGCCGCCTATTCATTGGTGTAACGGTTGCCGAACTTCCAGTTGAACAAGGTCACGGCAAAGACCAGTCCGAAGAGGGCCCAGGCGATGGCCGAGGCGTAGCCGAGGTGTCCGGTCTCGAAGCCCTCGGTGTAGACGTAGTAGCTGAGCGTGGTGGTGGCTCGGGCCGGCCCCCCCTGCGTCATTGTCCGCGCCATCTCGAAACCACCCTGCAGGCCGCCGATGACGGACATGATCATGATGAAGAATGTCACCGGGGCCAGTTGCGGCCAGGTCACGGCCCAGAAGCGCTGGGTCGACGAGGCGCCATCGATGTCCGCGGCCTCGTAGAGTTCGGGCGGGATATTGGAGAGCCCGGCCAGGTAGAGCAGCATGTTGTTGGAGCCGATCGAGGCCCAGAAGCCCATCACCATGATCGAGGGCTTGGCCCACTCGTAACGGTCCAGCCAGTGCGGCGGTTCCAGGCCGTCAGCGCTCATTGCAGGCAGGTTGAAGCAGACATCGCCCAGCCCGATCAGCGCGAACTGCACGGCCATCACCGCGCCGCAGGTGATCAGCACCGGCCCGATGCCGAAGTCGGCCGGGCAGACGAACTCCCGGCGCCGACCGCTGACCATCGCCACCGCCAGAATCAGGGCCGTCGCGGCCGCGACCCCGTAGCCCGTCGGTGCGGAGACCGACCACAGCGGCCAGAAACCGGCCGGCAGCGCCAACAGTACCAGCCCCAGCAGCACCGCTACCCAGCCCGCCTCGCCGTCCCGCCAGAGCCGCCGCAAACGCCAGGCGGAGAGCCCCACCAGGACCAGCGCCAGCGCGGCGCACACCCAGAGCCCGGCCTGCACCGTCCAGGCCGGAACCGCAGTCACCGTCCGCGCCAGTGCCGCCAGCGGCGGCCGCAGCACGTGGTTGACCGGGCCGGTGTAGGGGCTGTAGATCTTCTTCCAGAGCAGGTAGGTCGCCACTCCCGCGGTGAAGTGCGGAAAGTAGAACAACGTGCGGTAGACCGTCGTCCCGCCGGCCGCGCCGGCGGTGAGAATCAGCAGCGCGACGCCGCCGATGACGATCACCGCGGCAGTCCCCCCGCAGTTGGCCAGCAGCAACGCCCCCACCCCCGCGACCAGCAGCACCGTCGCCAGAATGCCCACCCGGACCCGAGCGCCGGCGCTGCGGCCCAGATCGCGGCTCAGCAGCAGGGCCGAAACCAGGCTGGCGGCCACGCTCAGCGGAATGCCCAGCATCAGAAACAGCGTGTTTCCCAGGTAGACGCTGAAGTAGCGCTCCTGGAAGAGGCGGCTGAAGTTCTCCCAGCCCAGAAAACGCATCTCACCTTCGCGGAAGGTGTTATGCAGGCGCAGATCCCAGTTGGTGAAGGCCATGACCAGGCTGAACACCAGCGGGAACAGCGTGAAGATCAGGAAGCCGACCACATTTGGGCCGATGAAGGCCAGGCCGGTGGCCAGCCGGCGGGCATCTCGGGCTTTCCGGCTCATGGCGTGGCCTCCCTGCCGTCGTCCTCAAGCCAGCCGTTGGCCGCGTACCAGCGCTGGTGGAAGGGGTCCTTGATCCAGGCGCTGGGCACCTTCTGCCCGGCGGCCCGGCGGGCCTCGATCTGCGCCTGCAGCTTGCACCACTCGTCGTAGCGGGCCCGCAACGAGGCCGACTCGCGCAAGGTGCGCTGCATCTCCTCGCGGATGCGCTCGGCAGCGATGCGGGCGGCGTCGGCCGCGCTCAGGCGGTCGTTCAGCACTTCCTCTTCCGACTCGGTGTCGACGCGCAACACCGTCATCGGCAGCACAAAGGGCGAGAAGCTCTGGGTGATGGCGATGGTGCAGGCGGCATTGGCGAAGACTTCGTGGCACCCCCACTCATTGGGGTAGGCCGCGGGCCGGCGGAACTCCTCGCTCTGGGTGTAGATCGGGTTGGGCGGCAGGGCGTCGCCGTCGCGCACGATCTGCATGTTGTAGTCCTCGCCGGCCATGTAGGCGAGGAACAACTCGGCGTACTGCCGGTGGCGCGAGGCGGCGAACACCGTGGTCTGGCCGCCGCTGAGGATGGTGTTGGGCAGGCCGGCGTGCGGCGGCTCGACCACCGCCAGCGGCATGCTGCCGAACTTGCGGAACAGCATCAGCGCCCAGCGGCCGCTGCCGAAGAGGGCATACTGGCCACTCTTGAAGAGCTGGAACGACTGCCCGCCCCAGCCGCCCGCGGTGTCGAAGCTGGCCTTGTCCGCGGCGCTCGGCAGGATGTGATCGTCGTTGGTCCACTGCCGCACCAGGTCCAGCGAGCGGGCATTGCGCGGGTCGGCCAAGGTGCAGTCGGTCAAGGTCTCATTGAACTCGCTGAGCCCCAGACTGCGCCGCAGTTCAGTGCGTAACGCCCTGTCCGCAAAGAAGTACTGGCGGCGCGTGCCGGGCGGGTTGGCCGCGTTTACATAGGCCTTGCCGCGCTGCTCAAACTCCGCGATGGTCCAGCGCGCTGGCGGCGGTTCCTGGCCAACCCGGCGGAAGGAGTCCTTGTTGACCCAGTACAGGGTCTGGGCCGGATTGCGCGGGAAGGCATACTGCCGGCCGTCGTAGAACAGCGACGGTGCCAGCGCCGGGTAGGTCTTGTCCGGCGTAAAGCCGTACTTCTTAGCGCTTTCGGTCACGTCCGCGAGCATACCGGCCGAGGCCAGGAACTGCATCTGCTGGCCGCCGTTGTAGGCCTCGATGACATCGCCAGCCACGCGCGAGACGCCCTGCACCAGCTTCTTGTAGAGGTCGTTGCTGGCGGCGTCGAGCCGCATCTCCACCCCCGGCACCCGCACCGTCAGCGGCAGATCCCCGGCGCTGGTCGCCGGCGCCAAGACCTTGGCGCCATCGGCGTTGCCGTCGACGATGGCACGCCGTATGGGATCGGTCCAGCGACGCCCTCTGAAGGCGTCCAGATCTGCCTGCGTACGAAGCTCATACTGCGTTCCATAGCCGTTGGTGATGAGCCATTTGTGATACAGTGCAATCTGCTGTGGACGCGCCGGCGCCGGGTCGATTACCCAGTAAATGACCGGGACCTCATCCCGTTTGCCGGGTTGCGTCAGCCACGTGAGCAACCCGGCCAGGCCGAGCAGCACGGCGAAAATGGCGAAGAGGGTCCGCATGCAGCACTCCGTTGGCGGGCCGTCGGTCGGGGCGCGCCGAAGCCCAATATGGGCCGGCGGTCAGGGACCTGCAACCAGCCTCGGTGCAATCCGCGTCGGGGCAACACGGCGGCAGTGCGGCGGGTCGGCTGAGCCGCCCCGGGTTCGCCCTTCAACGCCTGGGGTGTGCCGTCTCAGTCCCTGGCGACCTCGACCCAGAGGCCGGTCCGGGCGGAATCCAGGACCGCGGCGCAGACCTGCTGGGTCTGCAGCGCGTCGCGGAACGTGGGCGCGCAGTCCTTGTCCGCAGCCACCGCGGTCAGGAAGTCGGCGATCTGGTGGACGAAGCTCTCGGCGTAGCCGGTCTGCAGGCCGGGGACCCACCAGTGATCCATGTAGGGATGACCGCCGCCGTGGTCAGTGAGGTGGATCGAGCGCCAGCCGCGCAGGCGGTCCTGATCGCGGTGGTCGAACCACTCCAGGCGGTGCAGGTCATGCAGATCCCAGCGCAGCGAGGCGTGCTCGCCATTGATCTCAAAGGTGTACAGGGCTTTGTGACCACGGGCATAGCGCGTCGACTCGAAGTTGCCCAGCGACCCATTGGCGAAACGGCAGAAGAAGGTGCAGGCGTCGTCGATGCCGACCGGCTGCACCGCGCCGGTGGCGGCGTGGACGCGCTCCTTGATGAAGGTCTCGGTCATGGCATTGACGCGGGCGATGGGGCCGTTCTGCCAGAGCGCGGTGTCGATGCAGTGGGCCAGCAGGTCGCCGGTGACGCCGCTGCCGGCGGCGGCCACGTCCAGGCGCCAGGTCCCGTTGCCGCCCTGGGGCACGGCCGGGGAGATGGTCCAGTCCTGGAGGAAGTTGGCGCGGTAGTGGAAGATGCGCCCGAGCTTGCCCTCGTCGATGAGCTGCTTGGCGAGGGTCACGGCGGGCACGCGTCGGTAGTTGAACGACACCAGGTTGCGGACGCCGGCCTTCTCGACCGCGGCCACCATGGCGCGGCCCTGGGGCACGTCCACGGCCAGCGGCTTCTCGCAGAGGATCATCTTGCCGGCCGCCGCCGCCGCCAGGGCGATCTCGGCGTGCAGGTTGTTGGGGACGCAGATGTCCACCAGATCGATGTCCGGACTCTCCACCAGGGCCCGCCAGTCGGTGCCGTGGGCGGCGTAGCCCCACTTGGCAGCGAAGGCGGCAGCCGTCGCCGGCTGCCGCGCGGCCACCCGCTTGAGCACGGGCTGGTAGGGCAAATCGAAGAAGTTGCCCACCTGACGGTAGGCGTTGGAGTGACTGCGGGCCATGAACCCGCAACCGACCATACCGACATTCAGTGTCTTCATCTTATCGTTTCTCCTGGGTGTCCCCTGGGCTCGCGGTGGCTGCACGCGAACCGCCGAACCGACAGTACTCGACACGCGCCTCACCAGCCACGCCCACGCGGCCCCCGGCTCAGCGGGGCGTACGCCCATAGGCGCTAACTTACCGCGCTCCGCGCGGTGCCAAAGCTGTGTCAAGCCACAGCACTCCAAAGCGCCACACGTTGTTGTGGCGCAGTATTATACCGCGTGGCGTAAGCGCCGCGCTTTGGACTGCGGCGGCTGGACGCCGCTGTGGCTCCAAAGGAGCCGGACGCGAGTCACCTTTATGTACTTACAGAACAACGAGCTGTGCAATACTTGATAGACAAGGAAGTTAGCGCTTATGGCGTACGCCCCGTGGAGCTTCGCCCTCCAGGACACCCCACCGAGACATCGTCCAACTTGCTACCGTTCAAGCACTTCCGAGATCTCACACCCAACCATGGGCCTGACGCACCGCGACCATCGCCCGCAGGATGCTGTTCCAGGTCTCGGGGCGCCGCATGACGGCGTTGGGGAACATGCAGCCGTCCCAGCAAATCTGCGGGATGGCTTTGGTCAGTGCGCCCTGCGCATCGCGCAGCCAGAAGCCGGCGTGGCGGGCGATATCGAGTTTGCCGTTGGGGTCATCGGGCAGGCAGTGACGCCCGGTCTTGTCGTGCGAGCCAGAGCCCTTCACGGTGCCGTCATTCTGGGCGATATGCAGATCGATGGTCCAGGGGCGCAGGGCCGCGGTCAGCGTGGCCAGGGCGGCGTCGAGGACCGCCTTGTCGCCGAGGTCGGCGTTGGCGGGCAGGATGCGGTCGGCGGGGGCGTTGTAGCCCAACAGGTAGAGCATAGTGTGCGCCATATCGGCCTGGAAGCCGAGGGTCTGCGGCCGATCCACGGCCTCCAGCACCCGCAGCATTTCGCGCCAGGAGTGCATGCCGCCCCAGCAGATTTCGCCTTCGGCGGCGAGGCGTTCGCCGTGGTCTTCAGCGATGGTGCAGGCCTCGCGCAGGGTCACGGCCAGGCGGGCGCTGTTGCCGACCGGGTCAGCGGCCCAGGTGGCGGGATTCGTGGCCGAGTCAACGCGTACGGCGCCGTAGGGCCGCACGCCCATCTGCCGCAGTTCCTGCCCGATACGACAGGCCTTGCGGACCTGGGTCAGGAAGCCGCGCCGCTCGGCGCTGCTGCCCATTGCCGAGCCGCCGCCGGTGGGCGGCCACACCGGCGCTACCAGGGAGCCGATCGCCAGCCCCTTGGCGCGCACCTTGGCGGCCAGGCATTCGAGGGCGGCACGGTCAGAGTCGATGTCGACGTGCGGGGCGCAGAGGAACAGGTCCACCCCATCGAAACGGACGCCGTCGACCTCGGCGGCCGCGGTCAGCTCGAGCATGGTGTCGAGGTCGATCAGGGGCTCGCCGTCGCCGCCCTTGCCGACGAGTCCGGGCCAGGTGGCGTTATGGAGCTTCGGGAAGGTGTTGGCGGATGCTTTGGCCATGGTCCATTCTCCTTCTGTGGCTGAATGCAGACGGCGGCTCGCGCTTACGCGGCCGCGGCGCGGCGCGCGGTTGCCTTCAAGAACGCCAACCCATCGCGTGCCAGGGCCTCGGGCGACTCGTAGAGCGGGCGCCAGATGCAGGCCGCGGCGCAGAGGTCGACGATCCCGGTGGCGAAGCTCTCGATGGTGACCCAGCCCGAGTAGTTCACGTCGCGCAGGGCGCCGAAGACACGCTCCCAAGGCACCTGCCCGGTGCCGGGCACGCCGCGATCATTCTCAGACGCGTGGAAATGCCCGAGGTAGGGGCCGGCCGCGCGGATTGCCGCCGCGGTGTCCTTCTCCTCGATGTTGGCGTGGAAGGTGTCCACGTGCACCTTCAGGGCCGGACTGCCGACCTCGCGGCAGAGTTGCACGGCGTCGGCGACCGTGTTTACCATGTAGGTCTCGAAGCGGTTGAGTGGCTCAATGGCCATCAGGACCCCGGTCCGTTCCGCGTGCGCAGCGGCGGCCGCCAGGACCTCGGTACAGCGCTGCCACTCGTCGGCCGTGCGGGCCCGGCCGGTGAGATAGCGGACCGGCGCATACAGCGGGCCGGCCATCACCGCGCCGCCCATTTCCGCCGTCAGGTCCGCCATCCGCCGCAGGCGTTCCAGCGCGGCCCGGCGCACGCCCGCGTCGGCGCTGCACGGATTGGCGGCCTCGGTCATCACGCAACAGGCCGTCACGCCCAGGCCGGCGCGCTGCAGGGCGGCGCGGGTGGCCTGGGCATCCAGGCCGTCGAGGTCCCCAAACAGCACCTCGACGCCGTCGTAGCCGAGCGCGGCGGCCGCATCGATCAAGCCGACATCGGCGCGGGAGAACGAGGCCGTGTGGATCAGCAGGTTCAGGCCGAAGCGCAGATTCACCGCACCGTCTCCTTACGGGCGCCCGCTGTTCTCGAACCACACCGGGCCGCCCCACTTGCCCGTCACAATGATATCCGGGTCCGTGTCGCCGTCAAGGTCGAGCACGCACATGTTCAGACCCGAACCGATGCCCTCGCCGTAGCTGATGGCGTGCCGGCTCCACTGCGGCTCGGGACCGCGCTGGAAAGCGTACCAGTATACACCCAGCGGGCCGCTTTCGTCTGGATCGCCGCCGTTGTGGGCCATGAAGCGTTTGCCGGCGACCAGATCGAGGTCGCCGTCGCCATCGAGGTCGGCCAGCGCGAGGCTGTGTGCCTGGCTCCAGGTGTCGTCGATGGTGTGCTGCTCCCAGCGGACCTGGTCGCCTTCGGGTACCTGCCGGTACCACCAGATGCCGTACTGGTGAGCGCTACTGGTGATGACGTCATTGCGGCCATCGCCATCGATGTCATGGACGAGGATCATCGAGACGTGATCCACGCCGCCGTCCTTGGCGCCGAGGGCCCAGGCGTGCTCTTTCCAGGTGCCGGCGCGGGGGTCGGCCGGGGCCTCGAACCAGGCATCCGGCCGCAGGATGTCCGGCCGGCCGTCGCCATTGATGTCGCCGACGCCGCTGCCGAAGTGCCGGTCCTTGGCGTCGACCTCGTGGCGTACCAGCCCCTGCTTGCCATCGGCGCCCTTCGCCAGATCGTACCAGTAGGTCTTGGTCACGGCGGGCACGATCTCCTGGCGCTTGCCGTCGCCATCCACATCGGCCGCGGCGCCGGTCTCGAAATTCCCGTTCTCGTCGGCCCCGGCCAGCGGCCACGGACCCTCGGCGTCGGGTTGCCGGTACCAGCGCAGGGACTTGGCGAACCAGCAGCAGGTGACCAGGTCGAGACGGCCATCGCCGTCGACGTCGAGGAGCGCGTTCATGAAATCGTCGTAGTAGCCCTTGCCGTCCTCGCCGACCTGGCCCTCGAGGGTGCGCAAGGGATGCGCCGTCCAGGCCGGAGCCTCATACCAGAGCGGCCCAGCGACGATGTCGAGCTTGCCATCGCCGTTGATGTCGCCGACGTCGCAGGCTTCGCTGCGGAAACTGCCGACACGGTGCATGACGAAACGGACCGGGCTGGCGCCGGCGGCGGGTGCCGCCTGGGCCCCGGCGGCCAGCAGCGGCCGTACCTCGATCCGCCGCAGGGCGATGCGCATGCCCTTGAAGCCGTCCCCGCCATGGACTTGGATGCCGATGCGGCCGCGGCTGACGCTGTTGTCGCGGCAGTTCCCGACCTGGGTGCCGTTGAGCCACAGCGTCAACTGCTCGCCGGAGGCACGAATCACGGCCTCGTTCCAGTCATCGCGCCGCTCGAGCGCTTCGTTCAGGTTGGCGGTGATGAACATCTTGGTCGGGCAGTAGAGCGTGCCACTGAAGGCGACTGGGTCGGTGTACTTGAGGATGTCGAACTGGTAGCCGTTCTTGCCGTCGTGGCGGAACCAGATGCCGCTGTTGGCGGGCCAGACCATCTTGTAGGTGGCGCGCACCTCGAAGTCGCCCCATTCCGCCTCATGCCAGAGGTCGCCGCCCTGGCCGTCGGTCTGCGTGCCGATGAGGCAGCCGTCCTCGACCTTGTACTCACCTTGTCCGGATGGCTTCCAGCCGGTCAGGTCCTTGCCGTTGAACAGCGGGATCCAGCCGTCCTCACCGGTCGGCAGTGCGACCGGCGCCAGCGGCGCCGGCGCGGCAACCGGGGCCACGACCGCCGGGGCGCCCTTGGCGGCCAGCGTGCCGCCTGGGACCTGGTGCAGCGGCGCCACCTGCAGCCCGGTGATCAGAGCCCCCTCGGGGGTGCGCAGGCGCAAACAGACCTCGGCCGGACCGCTGTGCTGCATAATCTTGATCATCAGCACATTCCATCCTTCATCAAGGCTGAAATCGGCCTTTTCCTCGGCGGGCGCGGCGGCTCCCGAGCCGTTGTTGCCGTAGACCACCTTGCCGTTCAGCCAGACCTTGATGCCGTCGTCGACGCCGGCTTCCATGCGCACTGGCATGGCGCGCGGGCTGTTGATCCAGGTGCGCAGGTAGCCGATGCGGTTGTCGCCGCCGAGTTCGTCGGTGAGGGCGAGCATCCACGGCAGGTTGGCCCGTCCCACCGGCGGCAGGATGCGCCAGGAGGCCTGACTGGCGTCGCCCTCTTCCGGGGCGAAAACGGTATCGAACAGCTCCCCTGCCGTCTTGCCGCCGACGGCATAGGGGCCGGAGATCAGCCAGCCGACGATGTAGTCCTCGAACAGGGCGGCGCGTTGCAGGATCTGCTTGGCGCGCTCCTTGACGGCGGCGTCAGCGGCGCCGTCGGCGATCCGGCGCGCGGCGCTGACGGCGGCCTCGCGGTCAGTGCCCAGCACGGTCTCGGCCAGACTCACGACGGCCAGCGTCGCTTCGGCACGGACCGCCTCGTCGTCCAGCCAGTTCACGGCCAGGGCCAGGGCCTCGGCATGGGCGACCGAGGGCAAGCCGGCCAGGAGCAGCTTGCGCGCTTCGGCGTCGTTGGCAACCTGCGCCGCCCGCTGGAACCCCTGCACCCGCGCTTCCGGGGAGAGTTCGGTGGCGGCACTCAGCAGACGGACCAGGCCGCGTAGGGCCAGCGTGCGCTGGACGTCCGTAAGGCCCGGTCCGAGTAGTTCGGTGAGCGGCGCGATGGCGGCGCTGTCGGGCCAGGCGGCCAGGGCTTTGACGGCGGCGGTGCGTTCGTCGGCAGGGGTCGCGGGCGCAGTCTGGGCGCAGACGGCAGCCAGAGCCTGTGGGCCGCCGATCCCGCTCAACACGCGCAGGAGTGCGGCGCGCAGCCCGGGGTCGGTCTGAGTGGTCAGCGCCGCCCGGATGGCGTCGGTGCGGGCCGCCTCGCCGTCGGCGCGGCGGGCCACGGCGGCCAGGGCCCGTTCGGCCTCGGTCCGCGAGGCGTCGTCGGGAGTTGCGAGCAGCCGTTCGAGGAGCGCCGGGATGCGCTCGGGTGTGGCCAGGTTACCCACGGCCTTGAAGGCGGCGCGACGGACGGCGACGTCGGCGCTGCCGGCCTGCGCCAGGAGCACCTCTGCGGCGCCCTTGTCCTGGCGCCGCAGGAGCACGTCGATGAGCTGCGGCCGGACGGTGTCCGCCGCGGCCGCCAGTTGCTCGCGCACCGCCACCGAGACCGCCTCGCCCGGCAGCACCACCAGGGTCTGCACCGCGGCCTCGGCCGTCGCCTCGTCCGTGGCGATGGCCGCGACCAGCCAGCCGACACAGGTGACATCGCCGATGCGGCCGAGGGCCTTGGCGGCGGCCGCGCGCACGGCGCTGGCGGTGGTCGTCTTCCCGGCGTCGAGGATGGCGGCGCGCGCCAGCGGGCCGCGGTCGGCCAGAACGCCGATCAGTAGCGCCTGCGTCTCCGGCGGCAGTTTCGGAAGCTCGCGGGCGATGCCGCTGACGATGGCCTCCCCCGGCAACGCGGGCACACAGGCAATGGCGACGCCGCGGCGGACGAGGTCGTCGCCGGTCATGGCTTCGATCAGCGCCGCCGCCGCTTGCTCGGGCCGCGCCTGCAGGGAGCCGGCGAAGGCCCCCAGGCGGACGTGCTGCGGCCAGGTGTCCGCCTGCAGTTCGGTGTAGATGCCGGCCGCCGCGTCGCGCTCGCCTTGGGCGACCAGCCGTTCGGCCAGGGCCAGGGACGCTTCCGCAGCCACCGGCCGCAAGGCTGCCGGCGCCGTGGCGCGGAAGTCGGCCAGGGCCGGCACCGTGTCCAAACCCCCGGAGCGGCCCAGCGCCGCCGCGGCGGCCGCGGCCACGGCCGAATCCTCGGCCTTGAGTAACGGCAGCAGATCCGGCACGGCCGCTTGCTCGCGACGGAAGCCGAGGGTATGGATGATCCCGGCCTTGACCTGACCGTCGGTGCGGGTCAGGGCCTCGCGCAGGGCCTGGCCGGCCTCGGGGTAGGGCATGGGCTCGAGGGCGCAACGCGCGATGTGGGACAGTTGCGCGTCGGCCAGCAACCCGGCCAGGGCCGGAATGCAGGCGGGGGTACCGATGACCTGCAGGTCGCGACAGGCTTTGTCCTTTTCCGCCCACGTCGCTTCACGCGTCAGGGTCGCGATCAGTTCCTGCTCGCGCTGACTGCGCGCCGCGGCCGTCTCTGCCGCCGCGGCGCTTGGGACGGCAGTCAGGCTGAAGGCGAGCGCCGTCGCACCGAGGATACCCAGGGCCGCCGTCGAAATCGTCCTAGCGCGCATGGTCCGTCTCTCCCAAGCCGACATGAGGTCAGAAGTCAGAGGTCAGAGGTCAGAAGTCAGAGGTCAGAGGTCAGAAGTCAGAGGTCAGAAGTCAGAGGTCAGAGGTCAGAGGTCAGAGGTCAGAGG
>CAILUI010000148.1 GCA_903837355.1 uncultured Victivallales bacterium | reverse complement strand
CGGTCAGGGGGCGCCGCCGCCTAGAGATCCGCGCGGAGTCAGGTCCCCGCCGCTTCAGGCACTCTTGATGATCCCCATGAACTGCTCGACGTCGAGGCTGGCGCCGCCGATCAACCCGCCGTCAATATCGGGCTGGCTGAGCAGTTGCGCGGCGTTGTTAGGCTTCATACTGCCGCCGTAGAGCAGGCGTACGCTGTCAGCGACGGCGCCGTGGCTCTGCCGCAGCAGTGCGCGCAGGAGCGCGTGCACGGCCTGGGCCTGCTCCGGGGAGGCCGTCTTGCCGGTACCGATGGCCCAGACCGGCTCGTAGGCGATCACCGTCGCGGCCAGTTGGGCGGCGCTCAGCCCGGCCAGGCTGTCACGAATCTGCGTCGTGACGACCGCCTCCGTCTGGTTCGCCTCGCGCTGCTGCAGCAGCTCGCCGACGCAGACGATCGGCGTCAGGCCAGCCTTGAGGGCCGCCAGGAGGCGCTGGTTCACGGTCTTATCGGTCTCGCCGAAGTACTGGCGGCGTTCGCTGTGGCCGATGATGACGTAGGTGACCGGGATCTCGCGCAGCATGGCCGCCGAGACCTCGCCGGTGTACGCCCCGGAGTCTGCCCAGTGCACATTCTGCGCCCCGACCCGGATCGGCGTCCCCGCCACCGCGGCGACCACCGCCGCCAGCGTCGTGAAGGGGGGGCAGACGGCGACGTCCTTGCCCTCCATGGCGGCGGCCTGCGCCCTCAGCGCGGCGATCAGCCCGGTGGCTTCGGCCACGGTCTGATTCATCTTCCAGTTACCGGCAATCAGCTTGGTTCTTGCCATCTTGTAGACGTCCTCGTTAGGGGTCTGGATCGGCTGCCGTCGCTCCGCCCGGATGGCAGCGAAGGCTCGCCGCGCGGGGCGTCGCGCGGCAGGTTACTTGTCGTTCAGGGCGACCACCCCGGGGAGTGCCTTGCCCTCAAGGAACTCCAGCGAGGCGCCGCCGCCGGTGGAGATATGCGTCATCTTGTCGGCCAGGCCGCTCTGGTTGACGGCTGCCACGCTGTCCCCGCCGCCGATAATGCTGAGGGCACCGCTGTCGGCAATGGCTTTGCAGACGCCGGTGGTTCCGGCGGCGAACTTCTCCATCTCGAAGCAGCCCATGGGGCCGTTCCAGACGACGGTCTTGGCGCGGGCGATCTCAGCGGCATAGCGCGTGACGGTCTCCGGGCCGATATCCAGGGCCATCCACGCCGTGGGGATCTCATTGCCGACGACCTGGGTGTTGGCGTTGGCGTCAAAGGCATCGGCGATGACGTTGTCGACCGGCAGCAGGATCCTGACCCCGGCCTTGGTCGCGGCCGCGAGCGTATCCTTGGCCGTCTGCAGCAGTTCGTTTTCGACCAGTGACTTGCCGATCTCGTGCCCTTGTGCCTTGAGGAAGGTGTAGGCCATGCCGCCACCGATCAGGATGGTGTCGACCTTCTTCATCAGGTTCTGCAGGACTTCGAGTTTGCCCGAGACCTTGGCGCCGCCGATGATGGCGACGAACGGCTTCTGCGGTGCCTCCACGGCGCGACCCAGATAGTCGATCTCCTTCTCCATCAGCAGGCCGGCGACGTTCAACTTCATGAACTTACAGATGACGGCGGTGGAGGCATGGGCGCGGTGCGCCGAGCCGAAGGCGTCGTTCACGTAGACGTCGCCGTAGGCGGCCAGCTTCTGCGCCATCGCCTTCTGTTTCTCCTTCATGTCCGCCTTCTTCTTGGCGTAGTCCTCGTCGCTCATGTCGTCGGCCTTCTTCACGCTGCCTTCTTCTTCCTTATAGAAGCGCGTGTTTTCGAGCATGAGGACAGCGCCGGGCTGGAGGGCGGCAACCTGGGCGCCGGCCTGCAGGCAGTCCGGGGCAAACTGCACGGGCCGGCCCAAGGCCTTGGCCAGGTGGTCAGCGACGGGTTTGAGGCTGAACTCGGCCTCGTAGCCCTTGCCCTTCGGCCGCCCCAGATGGCTCATCAGGATCAGTGCCGCGCCCTGCTCCAAGCAGACCTTCAGCGTCGGCAGCGAGGCCTGGACGCGAGTGTCATCGGTGATAACCCCATTCTCGATGGGGACGTTGAAGTCGACCCGCAGCAGCACGCGCT
Organism: uncultured Victivallales bacterium; assembly: GCA_903837355.1. Lineage (GTDB taxonomy): Bacteria > Verrucomicrobiota > Lentisphaeria > Oligosphaerales > JAFGRS01 > CAILUI01. The sequence goes on along the minus strand of CAILUI010000148.1, from coordinate 14,274 downwards.
TACCCTTGAGAGCGACGTCACGAATGGTCTTCTTGTTCATGGTCTGCACTCCGTCTGCATGGGACTGCCGGTTGTTCCAGGTCGCCGGGACCCGAGCTCTGCTCGTTGGGCTCTCTCTGGGGGGCCCGGTCAAAGGCAATGGCCTCTCCCTGGCGTAACCGTATACTATAGCATGATCCAAGCGCTTTCTAACCCGGCCGCGCCCGGCTCCAATCTGCCGCTGCCTGCCGCTTCAGCCTTTGTGCGTCGCGCGGTCGGGCTCGGGCTTGCGGGGTGCGCGCTGGGCTGGGTCGTCCAGAGTTTGGTACTGGCCACCACGCGGCCGACCGGTCTCGGGTTCGTCGCGCTGGGGCTGCTGCCGCTTCATGTCGGCGGCGCCGCGGGGGTGTGCGTCGAACTGCTGCGGACGAGCCCCTGGCGCTCCTGGGCGCAGCGCTGCGGGTTCGGGCGGCCGACGGCGGCCGCGGCAGTGCGCGTGCTGGGTACCCTGCTCTGGCTCGGGGGTCTGGTCAGTGCGGTCCACTGGGCCAGCGCGGCGTTGTGCCGTCTCGTGGGGCTCGAGTCCGCCCCTTCGCCCCTGCTCACGGTGCTGGCGACGGCCACCGGCGGGGGGGTGCTGGTGGCGGCGTTCGTGGTGTTGCTCTGGGCGCCGTTGGTCGAGGAAGTCCTCTTCCGCTTCCTGCTCCCGGAGGCGCTGGCGGCAGCCAGAGTCGCGTACGCCGGGGCCTGGTCGGCGCTCGTTTTCGCGCTGGCGCACGGGGTCCCGGCCTACATCCCCGGGCTGTTGCTTCTGGGGCTGACACTGCAGCATCTGCGGCGCCAGCACGGCGGCCTCTGGGCGCCGATCCTGGCGCACGGGCTCTACAACGCCTTCTCCCTGGCCGGGTGGCTCTATCTGGCGAGACCGACGTGAACGTCGCCAGCGGCGCCCGGAGCCGAAAGGCCCAGCCCGCAGGGCTGTTCCAAGATCGCGGTTACCGCTACGGGTGAGCGGGTGAGCGCGTGAGAACGTGAAAGCGTGGATTCGTGGCAGACGGCCGGCACACGCGCCGTAACCCTCACGCAATCACGCTTTCACGCTTTCACCGTGCCGGTGACCAACACCGACGGTCGTTGGGAAAACGGAACAGCCCTGCCCAGCCCATCGTGGCACGGGCCGCATTGCGGGAGTAAGATAGATAGGGACCGTGTCGCTATGTCCGCAAGCAGTGGAGGAGGCCCCATGAGCGGCGAGAGCAAGTGCCCGGTAACGGGTAGGACCCAGGGTGGCGCCGCGGGCAGTGGCCCGTCGAACCGCGACTGGTGGCCGAACCAACTGAACCTCAGGATCCTGCACCAGCACTCGGCCAAGAGCAACCCGCTGGGCGCGGAGTTCAACTACGCCGAGGCGTTCAAGACGCTCGACCTGGGGGCCGTGAAGGCGGACCTCTATGCGTTGATGACCGACTCGCAGGATTGGTGGCCGGCCGACTGGGGGCACTACGGGCCGCTCTTCATCCGCATGGCGTGGCACAGCGCCGGTACGTATCGCATCGGCGACGGCCGCGGGGGCGCGGGGTCCGGCAGCCAGCGCTTGGCGCCGCTCAATAGCTGGCCGGACAACGTGAATCTCGACAAGGCGCGCCGGCTGCTCTGGCCGATCAAACGCAGATACGGCCGCAAGCTCTCCTGGGCCGACCTCATGATCCTCGCCGGCAACTGCGCGCTCGAGTCGATGGGCGCCAGGACCTTCGGCTTCGGCGGCGGGCGCGTGGACGTCTGGGAGCCGGAGGAGGACGTCTACTGGGGGTCTGAAGACAAATGGCTTGGTGACACGCGCTACTCCGGTGACCGGAGCCTCGATAATCCTCTCGCGGCCGTGCAGATGGGCCTGATCTACGTGAACCCGGAAGGCCCGAACGGCAACCCGGATCCGGTCGCCTCCGGCCGTGATGTGCGCGAGACCTTTGCCCGCATGGCGATGAACGACGAGGAAACCGTCGCCCTCGTTGCCGGTGGACATACCTTCGGCAAGTGCCATGGTGCCGGCCCGGCGACCCACGTGGGGCCAGAGCCCGAGGCGGCCCCCATCGAGGAGCAGGGCCTGGGCTGGAAAAGCAGCTTCCGTAGCGGCAAAGGCGGTGATGCGATCGGCAGCGGCCTCGAGGGGGCCTGGAAGCCGAACCCGGTCCAGTGGGACATGGGCTATCTGAGGGTGCTGTTCGCCTACGAGTGGGAGTTGGTCAGGAGTCCAGCCGGGGCGCAGCAGTGGCTGGCCAAGGACGTGGCCGCGGAGGATATGATAGTCGACGCTCACGACCCCGCGCAGAGGCGCCGGCCGATGATGACCACGGCGGACCTCTCCCTGCGTTTCGACCCGGTCTATGGGCCGATCGCGCGGCGCTACCTGCAGAACCCCGAGGCGTTTGCGGACGCCTTCGCGCGGGCCTGGTTCAAGCTGACGCACCGCGACCTGGGCCCGCGCGCACGCTACCTGGGCCCGGAGGTCCCGGCCGAGGAACTCATCTGGCAGGATCCGATTCCGGCCGCCAACTACAGGCTGGTCGAGGCGGGGGAGATCGCCTCCCTGAAGCGCCAGATCCTCGCTGCGGGGCTGTCAGTGCCAGAACTGGTCTCGACCGCCTGGGCGTCGGCGTCGACGTTCCGCGGCTCCGACAAACGCGGCGGCGCCAATGGGGCCCGCCTGCGTCTCGCGCCGCAGAAGGAATGGGAAGCCAACCAGCCGGCCCAGGTGGCGAAGGTACTCAAGGTACTGGAGGGCATCCAGGCCGCGTTCAACGCCGCGCCGACCGGCGGCAAGAAGGTGTCGCTCGCCGACCTGATCGTCCTGGCCGGTGGCGCCGGCGTCGAGCAGGCTGCGAGCAAGGCTGGATACACGGTGGCCGTCCCCTTCGCGCCGGGACGCACGGACGCCTCGCAGGCACAGACTGATGTGGCCTCCTTCGCCGTGCTCGAACCGACCGCAGACGGCTTCCGTAACTACCTGCAGGCCAAGTGCTCCATCGGGGCGGAGCACCTGCTGCTTGACCGGGCGCAACGGCTGACGCTGACGGCTCCGGAGATGACGGTTCTGATCGGCGGCCTGCGCGTGCTGGGAGCGAACGTCGGGGGTTCTCCACACGGCGTGTTCACCACGCGCCCCGGGACGCTGACCCATGACTTCTTCGTGAACCTGCTCGACCCGCGGACGGCGTGGAAGCCGGTCGCGGCGGACGGCACCCTGTTCGCGGGCCACGACCGTGCCACCGGCGAGCGCCGCTGGACCGCGACCCGAGTCGACCTCATTTTCGGCTCGAACTCCCAACTCCGAGCCCTCGCGGAGGTCTACGCCTGCGATGACGCCCAGGAGAAGTTCGTACTCGACTTCGTGGCGGCCTGGGCCAAGGTGATGAACCTTGACCGCTTCGACCTCGCCTGAACGGTGCCGCGAGTCGTCCAAGGGCTTCCATCCGCGTGCCCGTGGGGGCGGCCCCCGCGTTGCCGGGCGCGGCATGGTACCCTACCGGCTGTCAGTACTGCCACAGTGTGGCGGAACGGGGAATGAATGCAATGCCCACGGGGGAGTCCATCTCGGCGGCCTGGAGCGTACCGCGCGTCGCGGCGGCGTGCCTGCTCGCGGTCTTCCTTGGTCTGCAGGCTGCTGCAGCCGAGCCCACGGTTGCGCCGGTACCGTTCGGGACAGAAGCCAACGCGGCGCTGGCCGACGACCGCGCCGACGACCGGCAGGGCGGCTGGCTTGACCTGGGAATCAACGACCTGCGCATCCTGCCGACCGGCGCGATCACGGCCGCAGGGATCCCCTTTACGGTCTCGGATGGCCGAGGCGCAGACGGCAGGGCATGCGTCGTTCTGGGCGGGCCACGGCGGCCGTACCTGCCGGAGCGGGCTGCTCTCCCGGTCGCCGGGTTGAGCGGCAAGTGCCTCTACCTGCTGCACGCCGCGGCCTGGTGTCCGCCCACGCCCCAGGAAGAGGCCGCGGGGACTCTGACGGTTGCCTATGACGGGGCGCCGTCAGACACGTTCGGCGTCCGCTTCGGCCGGGACGTGGGTGACTGGACAAGCCCCGAGAGCTACGCGAACGCGGCGCGCGCTTGGACCGCCTACAACGCGACCACGCAAGTCTCCCTGTTTGTCTCCCGGTTCCCGCTGAAGGACCGGCCGGTTGTGGCGGTCCGCTTCGATGCCGGGCAGACCGCCTGGATGGTGGTGGCCGCGTCCGTCGGAGCGGAGGCGACGCCGGTGCCGCTCAAGGCCGAGCTGACACTTGGGCGGCGCTACGACGCGCCGGCCCTCGATACCCCCCTCCCGGACACGGCCGCCGACGCGCGTGCGCCGCGCAGCATCGTCCTGGTCATCGGCGATGGCATGGGGCAGGGCGCGATCCGGCTTACCTCGCTGCATGAGCACGGTGCGGAAGGACGCCTCGTGATGGAGCAGTTCCCCGTCGCAGGGCTCTGCACCACGTCCTCAGCCAGCGCCGATGTCACCGACTCGGCCGCGGCGTCCACCGCCTTCGCCTGCGGCCGGAAAACCACGAACGGCACGCTCGGCCAGACCCCGGACGGAGCTCGGCTTACCTCGCTGGCCGAGGCGGCGCAGCGCGACGGACGTTCCGTCGGCCTGATCACGTCTGACCCGAGCGCTGGGGCCACGCCCGCGGGGTTCTATGCCCATGCGGCAAGCCGCGGGGACTACGACAGTATCGCGGTGGACGCAGCGGCATGCGGGTTCGACCTACTCGTCGGGGACGTCGCCGGCCGGGCCTGGTTCGTCCCCGAAGCGGGGGGCGGTCGGCGCCGAGACGGCCGCGATCTCCTGAGTGAGATGTCGGCCTCGGGCTGGGTGGTTGCCGCCGACGCCGAGGCCGTCGCCGCAGCCCCCGCCGGCCGGCGCGTCCTCGGGTTCCTGAGCGCCGCCGAGTTGGCGAAGGAACGCGTCCTCGGTCAGCTCTGCGAGACCGCACTGGCGCGGCTGGATGCGAACCCCAGGGGCTTCTTTCTGATGCTGGAAAGCGCGCGGCCCGACCACGGGGGACACAGCAACACGCCCGACGAGACCACGCTTGGCACCGTGCAGGCGGACTGGGTCGCCAGGACTGCGGTCGAGTACGCTCGCCGGCGAGGCGACACGCTCGTGCTGGTCACCGCCGATCACGAAACCGGCGGGGTCTCCTGCGTCCAGGACGGCAACCGGCACCGTCCCCCGGCGATCCGCTACGCGACGACCGGCCACACCGGCACGCCCGTGGCCGTCTACGCCTTCGGCCCCGGCTCCCGTCTGTTCACCGGAGTCATCGACAACACCGACATCGCGCTGAACATCTGCCACCTTTGGCAGATCGCCTTGCCGCCGCCGGCTGAGGCCAAGGCGCCGTAGGCCTGCGCGCCCAATGGAAGGATGGTCCAGGCGCTCCAGAGCGCGGGGTGCAGTAGACGGCCTGGCCCTAGAATCCCACCTTGACGGCCAGCATGGCGCTGGTCGCCTGGTCCGCGTTCTCGCCCCACACGCCCTGCTGAATGCCGAGGTTGAGGCGCAGGCAGTCATTGAGCGGCATGACCAGTCCAGCGGTCACAGCCACGCTGCTCTCGTCATCACCGCCGGCGGTGAACTCCCGGCAGCCGTTCAGCTCAACTTCCGGCTGCAACCAGGCCAGGACCTGGTACCCCGCTGCGAGGTTCGCAATCAGCGTGCCGCGGTCATCGCCGCGCCTCTCGCCGAACGGCTGTGACCAGCCGACCTCGGCGTTCATCGTCCAGCGTGTCCAGTCCTTCTCAATCACCAGGGAGTTGTCCCAGCTCCAGAACTCCTGGCTCGTGCCCAGCTCGACCTCATTTCCCCGACTGCCGGTAGGCGCCGTGAAACCGCTGATCCAGGCCGCGTCGACCCCGTACTGTTCGTTGGTATAGAAGCGGTAACGCCCGCCGATGCCGAGGTCGCCAAGATCATCGTTCGTCGTCGCGGCACCGTAGTCGTCATCGCGGAGCCAGAGGTAGTCCAGACACGCACTGACGTCGACGCTCTCAACGACGCCGACCGTCACGGCAAGCCCCATGGCTTGCTCCCGCGCCAGACCGCGTTGGTGCAGGTCTCCGTCCGAGTCCCACGCGTGCCTCGCCCAGATGGTCGAGGTGCCGAACTCGACCTCGACATGGCCGGGATCGACCGGCGAGGCGTCCGCCGTGTTGAGCTTGGCGTGCTCGATGGCCGGGGCTGTCTCCGGGGACGCGGACGGCGGCCCTTCGGCAGCGGCGAGACACCCGACCGTGGCAAGAACCGATAGCGACAGAATCCACCTACGCATGGGCATTCCCTTTCCGTTTGAGGGCGAAGCCGATCAGCCCCGCGAGGAGCAGCGTCAGGGCACCGCCGACCAGGCCGGCCACCGACGTGCCCGCACTCATTGCCGGCCACCGGGCCGGCGCCTCCGCGGCGGTCGCTTCGGCCGGCCCGGTCGCCGCGGCTTTGAAGCCGTAATCGGGCAGGAAGGCGGTCTTCTCCTGGAGATGCGCCAGGCTTTCGTGCACACCGGCTTCAGGACTCTCCAGTTCCTCTTTGCCGCTGACCTTGGCCATGGACCATTCGAGGCCGTCAGGGTGCGTCGAGGCGAACCAGCTCAGGGCGCCGCCCACGACCACGGCGGCGAGCAGCAGGCCGACCGCGACCCGGCGCCCATCACCCGCGGCGCCAGAAGCGGACGAGGCGCTCTCGGTCAGCGCCTCCGGCCGGGCCTGCAAGACGAACGACACCACCGCTGCCGTAGCCAGCCCTTCCACTACGCCGATGCCCAGGTGTATCGGCTGCATCAGCAGCGCAAACGTCCGGAACGGCAGGTCGGAAATGCCGGAAAGCGTAGTCTCCATCACCACCCCAAAGGCGCCCATTTGCAGGCCAGCCACCGCTGCCAGCATGACCGCAATCCAGAATCTGGCGCCCTTCCGTGCCGATCCCACGAGCGGCTTGTAGATGAACGGGTAGGCGATAAAAGCGGGGAAGAACCCCAGGTTGAAGACGTTGCAGCCCAGGGCCAGCAGGCCACCGTCCGCGAAGAACAGGGCCTGCACCGTCAGTACCGAGGCGATCACCAGAAAGGCCGCGTAAGGCCCCAGTAGAATCGCCAGGATCATGCCCCCGCCCAGGTGCCCACTCGAACCCGTGCCAGGAATCGAAAAGTTGATCATCTGCGCTGCAAAGATGAAGGCCCCCAGCACCCCCATCATGGGAACCAGCCGGGCGTCCGCCGTCTGGGGCACCTTGCGGGCGCACCAGCCCAGCAACCCCGCACTCGCGGCCCACATCGTGCCGCCTACCGCCGGTGAGATCAACGCATCTGCCATGTGCATCGTCCGTCTCCTGCTTTCGGTCCTGCGGTTGCCTGCCTGCCCTTGCCCGTGCTGCCAGCCGTCTGAGGAAAGCCCGCCCGCCTGACGGATGGCCAGGGGCAGCGGGCCTGGCCACACTGGGACGGCCCCGTTCTGGCGCCCCTCCAAGGTGTTACGATAACTATAATCGTAACACCGTAGCCGGGTGTTACGCTAAGTTCAAACGTAACACCGCAGGAAAACCGCCGGGGCGTGGGGCAGGAGTAGCGCGACCCCCAGGCGCAGACACATTGGATTGACGTCCCGTCACCCTTAGCATACATTAGAGCACATGAAGCTGATTATGGACTCTGACTGCCTGATCAAACTGACCACTGCCGGGGGCAAGGAACCGGTATGCAGGGCGTTTTCGGTAGTGATTCCCGCCGGCGTCAAGCGCGAGGTCGTTGACGAGGGTGGCGACCGCCCTGATGCGCTCGTCGTGGCGCGGAACATCCAGGCTGGACGGCTGGCGGTCGCGGGCTCGGGCGAGAGCTGCGGGGACAAGGGCGAGGACGGGGCGCTGGATCTCTACAAGGAGGGCGGTTTTGACGGCATCTGCAGCGATGATCGCCGTTTCGTGGCCAAACTCCGCACCCTCGGCATACCGTACCTTACGCCCGCCGCGCTGATCGTGGTGCTCGGGCAGACGGAGCATATCGACGAAGCGCCGGCCATCCGCAAACTGCTGCGGCTGGGGCTGGAGACGTATGTTGCCAACCTCTACGGTGCCGGGCGTCTGACGCTCCGCGAGGCGGCGCAACGCCTGGGGCTGTGCCTCGGCGACACCATCGAACTGCTCCGCGAGCGCGGGGTCAGCGGGAATCTGACCGCCACCGACGTCCTTGAGTCCATCGAGCGTTTCGCCTGAGCCCTGGCGCCCACGGCCTGGGATCTTCAGGGGTCGTGACCGCGGTCCGCGGTGGGTGACCTCTTCCCCCTTTCTGCAGTGCTGGAAAAATCGGCTTTCGCCGCTATAAGTAATAGGTTTGCATGTTCCCGGCTGGCAACCTGCCGAGGTCGGCGGGTGGCCGTGGCCGGGCGTGCCCGCCGTGGCGGGCGAATGCGGAGCAGCAGGCGCGACCATGAACGAGATCGAGACCCACCTGCAGGAGGCGTTGATCCAGGCGCAGCAGGCGCTGGCCGCCGTGACCTCGAGTGCGGAGATCGAGGAGTGCCACATCCGCTTTCTGGGCCGCAAGGGCCAGATCACGGCCCTGCTCAAGAGCATGGGCGCGGTGCCGGCGGCGGAACGGCCACAGGTCGGCCGCACCGCCAACCGCGTCAAGCAGGAGATCGACGTGGCCTTTGCCGCGGCGCGGGCGGCGCTGGACCGTCAGGACCGCGTCGTCGTGCAGGCCCTTGACGTGACCCTGCCCGGCCGGCGCCGGCACAGCGGTTTCCTGCACCCGGTGGCGCGCGTCATGGACGACGCCGTCGCCATCTTCCGGCGCCTGGGATTCGTGGTTGCCGACGGGCCGGATCTTGAGACGGTGCACCATAACTTCGATGCCCTGAACACGCCTCCCGAACACCCCTCGCGCGACGTCAAGGACACGTTCTACCTGGCTGACGGGCGCTGCCTGCGTACGCAAACGAGCCCGGTGCAGATCCGCGTCATGGAACGGCAGCCGCCGCCGGTGCGCATCATCTGTCCGGGGCGCTGCTACCGGCGCGACACGCCGGACGCCACTCACAGCATGAATTTCCACCAGATCGAGGGACTCTACGTCGACCGTCAGGTCTCGCTGGCCGATCTCAAGGGCGTGCTCGGCGAGTTCGCCCGCGAGATCATGGGGCCGGACGTCAAGATCCGCTTCCGGCCGCACTTCTTTCCCTTCACCGAACCCAGCATCGAGTACGACTTCTCCTGCATCATGTGCGGCGGCAAGGGCTGCGGCGTCTGCAAGCATTCGGGGTGGCTCGAGATCAGCGGCGCGGGGATGGTGGATCCGGCCGTCTTCACGGCGGTGGGGTACGATCCTGAGACCTGGACCGGCTACGCCTTTGGCATGGGCATCGAGCGCATCGCCATGATCCGGCATGCGATCAACGACATTCGGCTGCTGTATGAGAACGATGTGCGCTTCCTGGCCCAGTTCTGAACCCGCGACCCTTGGCCGGGCAGAAAGGCCGGCGGTCGGCCTTGCCCCCGGCCCGACGCTGTGGAACGCGGCATCTCCGTATGCCGCGGCCGGGATACGGAGATCCCGGCTTCCAGGGGCGGGCCGGACCTAACGACACGAGAACCGCTTTCGCATACAAGCCTGGAATGAGTGAACCATGAAGACTTCGACGCGCTGGCTGCGGAACTACATCGATATCCCCTGGGAAGCGGGTGAGCTGGCCGAGCGGCTGACCTTGGCCGGGCTTGAGGTCGAGGGCATCGAGCACCTCGGCGTGCTGCCGCCCTCGGTGGTGGTCGGCGAGATTCTGGCGCGGGCCCCGCACCCCAACGCCGACCGCCTCAGCGTCTGCACGGTGGGCACGGGAGCGGCGGCGCCGCTGCAGATCGTCTGCGGCGCGCCGAACTGCGACGCCGGCCAGAAGATCGCCTGCGCCCTGATCGGCACCGAACTGCCGGGCCTGACCATCCGCAAGGCGAAGATCCGCGGCGTGGAGTCGTTCGGCATGATCTGCGCGCCCGACGAACTGGGGCTTGGCAACGACCACTCGGGGATCCTGATCCTGCCCGCCAGCGCCCCTTTGGGTGTGCCCGTCGCGACCGTGCTCGGGACCGATACCGTGATCGACTGGGAGGTCACCCCGAACCGCTGCGACTGGAATTCGCACCTCGGCATCGCCCGCGAGATCGCTGCCGTCAGCGGCACCCTTGAGCGCTTCCGCCTGCCGCCGACCACCTGCCGCGAGGCGGCTGGGGTCAGCCTGAGCGACCTGGCCACAGTCGAGGTCCTGGCCCCGGATCTCTGCCCGCGCTACATCGCCCGCATCATCCGCAAGGTCCAGATCGGCCCCAGCCCCGAGTGGCTGCAGCAGGCGCTCAAGGCGGTCGGCATCCGCCCGATCAACAATGTGGTGGACATCACCAACTACGTCATGATGGAATGTGGTCAGCCCCTGCATGCCTTTGACTACGAGCTGCTGGACGGTCATCGCATCGTCGTGCGGCGCGCGCGCTCCGGCGACCACATGGTCACCCTCGATGGTCAGGAGCGCGCGCTCACCCCGGAGACGCTGCTGATCTGCGATGGGGCCCGCGCCGTCGCCCTGGCGGGTGTCATGGGGGGAGCCAACAGCATCATCCGCCCTGAGACCGCCACCGTCCTGCTCGAGAGTGCCTGTTTCGATCCGGCCTGCATCCGCGCCACCAGCCGGCGGGTCGGTCTCAGTAGCGAGTCCAGCTACCGCTTCGAGCGCGGCATCGACATCGAGATGACCGAGTGGGCCAGTCGGCGGGCCGCGGCTCTGATTGCTGAGTTGGCCGGCGGCGAGGTGGTTCCGGGCAGCATCGACCTCTACGCCCAGCCCTATCAACCCCATGCGGTCACGGCGCGCTTCCAGCGTCTGCACGCCCTCATCGGGGTGCCGATTCCCCCGGCGGCCGTGCGCGGCTTCCTGGTGAACCTGGGTCTCGAGGTGAAGGACGAGACCGCGGAGACCATCACCGTCCTGATCCCGGCTTGGCGGCGCACGGATCTGCTGCGCGAGGCCGACTTGATCGAGGAGGTGGCCCGCCTCTTCGGGCTGAACAACATCCCCGGCAGCACGCCGGCGGCCCTGCTTGGCGGCCCGCGCGCCGACGACTGCTACTATCCCCTTGAGACCGCCCGCGCCCAACTGCGGGCTCTGGGCCTGGACGAGACCATGACCTACAGCTTCGTCCATCCCCACGCCGCGGTCCTCTGTAGCGGGGTGCTGGAATGCCAGTTGGTCCGTCCGCTCAATCCCATCAGCGCCGAACTCGGCGCGATGCGGCCGACGCTGATTCCGGGCGTGCTGGCGAGCGCCGCCCACAATATCGCCCGCGGTCTGGACGACCTGGCCTTCTTCGAGTTGGGCCGCGTCTTGATCCATGATCCGGCCCTGCCCGAGGAGCGGTTGCAGATCGCCATCGTCATGACCGGCCGGGCCCAGCCCGAACGCTTTGGTGAGGAGAAGAAGCGCGAGCTGGATCTCTTCGACCTGAAGGGCGTGCTCGAGGGCTGGTTTGCAGCCCGCCGGCTGTCGCCCACCAGTGCTGTCGCCGTGCACCCGGCCTTCCGGGACGGCGCCTGCGGCAGTCTGGCCCTGGCGGGCGAGGAGGTGGCGACCTTCGGCCAGGTGTGCGCCGAGCTTACCCAGGGCATGCGGCTAAAGTCGCCGCTGTACCTGGCCCTGATCGAGTTTGACCGGGTGCTGGCCCACGCCCCGACGCCCATGACCTACCGGCCACTGCCGCAGTTCCCGGCCGTGGCCCGTGATATCAGCTTCGTGGTCGGTAGCCAGGTCACCCATCGGCAGATCGTCGAGGCCATCAACGGGTTGCGCCTGGCGCTGGTCGAGGCCGTCGAGCTCTTCGACATCTACCAGGACGAGAAGATCCTCGGCCCCGGTCGGGTCAGCATGGCCTACACGGTGACCTACCGCGATCCGCGGCAGACCCTGACCGATAAGGACGTCAACACCGTCCATGAACAGGTCAGGGCCCACCTGGCTGCAGTCTTGGACGCCGAACTGCGCTGACGGCGCTATCGGCGGGTACGTATTGCTCAGACCCGCTGCCGGCGCTACATTACCACAGTCCGGTCGTATGTCCTGGCGTCGTTCGGTCTGGTGGTCGCGCTCGTGCCTCACAACGCCGTCCGCGGTCGCAGGAGGTGTTGATCTTGCCTCGTGCATTTCTCAAGAAGCTGCTTGGCCTGTTGGGCAAACCCTCGGCCAAGAGTCCCCCCCTGCAATCCAGTCCGCAGCCGGCGCCGGAAGCGCCCTGCCCCCCGCCCCCCCGCCCCGCCCCGGTCATTCCGGCCGCTGCTGAAGCCGCTCCGGCCCGGCCTCCCCGGCCGCGCGTCGCACCGCCTGCTCCGCCCGACGGCGGCAGAGACTCCGCTCCCCGCCCCGCCCCCGCCCCCCGTGAGTCCCGCGAGGGTGGCAGCGACCGCCGGCCCGACCCGCGGCGCAGCCCCGATCGGCGGCGACGTGAGGGCGGTGAGGGTGGCGGCACGGCGGGTCCGCGCAGCGCCCCGCGCCAGTCCAAGGCCCTGCCCGACATGGGCACCTGGGCCCCGCCCGCGCCGGTGCGGCGCGATGACGAGGAGGTCTGCTTCCAGGACCTCGATCTGAATCCGCGCATTCTGCGGGCCCTGCTCGACGATCTGCACTTCAAGGTGTGTACCCCGATCCAGGGCCTGGCGTTGCCGTTCGCTCTGAAGGACGCCGACGTTGCCGGACAGGCACAGACCGGCACCGGCAAGACGGCGGCGTACATCATCACCATCCTGCAGCGTTTCCTTTCCGACCCGACCCCCCGGAACGCCAATCAGCCCATGGCGCTGGTGCTGGCGCCGACCCGCGAGCTGGCCGATCAGGTCGAGAAGGACGCCCGCGGTCTCGGCGCCTACTGCGGCTTCCGCACCCTGGCCATCTTTGGCGGGGTGAGCTATGATCACCAGCGCGACCATATGGCCACCGGCCTCGACCTGGTCGCGGCCACGCCGGGCCGACTCATCGACTACCTGCGCCAGGACGAGATTGACCTGTCCCGCGTCAGCGTGCTGGTCATTGACGAAGCCGACCGCATGCTGGACATGGGCTTCATCCCTGACGTCCGCCGCATCGTCGCCCGCGTACCCGCCGTCAGCCAGCGCCAGACGCTGCTCTTCAGCGCCACCTTGTCGCCCGACATTCTGCGTATGGCCCAGAGCTGGATGCGGCCCAATCCGGTCACCGTCGAGGTGGACCCGGACAACATCGTCGCCGAGGGCATTGAGGAACGCGTCTACGCCGTTTCCAGTCAGGACAAGCTGCCGCTGCTGTTGTGGATCCTGAGCCACGAGGAGGCCCCGCGCGTTCTCATCTTCCGTAACCGCCGCCGCGATGTCGAGGAACTCTCCGCCGACCTGCGCCACTATGGCGTGCCCTGCGAGATGCTGAGCGGCGATGTGCCGCAGAACCGCCGGATGAAGGTCCTCGAGCAGTTCCGCCGGGGTGAGATCCCCGTGGTGGTCGCCACCGACGTGGCGGGGCGCGGCATTCACATCGAGAGCGTCAGCCATGTGATCAACTACGATTTCCCCTTCGAGGCCCCGGACTATGTGCATCGGATCGGGCGCACCGGCCGGGCCGGGAAGAAGGGCCAGGCCGTCAGCTTCGCGGGCGAGGACTGCGCCTTCGTGGTTCCCGAGATCGAGGCCTATATCGAGCGGTCGTTGCCGGTGATCCACCCGACCGACGAGATGCTGGTGATGCCGCCGCCGCGGCCCCTGGGGCCGGCGCCGGGTTCCGGTCCCGATGAGCGTTCGTCCTCCCGCCCCAGTCACCCCCGGCGTCGCGAAGGCGGCCCGCCGCGGCGCGGCGGCCCCTCCGGTGGGCGTCGCTCCGGCCCGCCTCGGCGCCCCGGCTCGGCCCCGCGCTCGCCCGGCCGGCGGTAGTCGCCAGGAGTCCCGGCTTCAGCCGGTCTTCGCCCCCTGAAGGGGGTACTCCTGACCCTCGTCGTACGGCAGGGGCACGGCGGCGGTTCGGCCCGTCGGCTGCCGGGCCTGCCCTTGCCCTCCAGACATCGGCATGGCCCCGGGTTGGAGGGCGAGCACAGGGGCGGCTTCAGCGCCCCGGCGCGCTGCCGCTTCGGCAGGGGCACGGCGGCGGTTCGGCCCGTCGGCTGACGGCCCTGCCCTTGCCCTCCAGACATCGGCATGGCCCCGGGTTGGAGGGCGAGCACAGGGGCGGCTTCAGCGCCCCGGCGCGCTGCCGCTTCGGCAGG
>CAILUI010000147.1 GCA_903837355.1 uncultured Victivallales bacterium | reverse complement strand
GGGATCACCGACCAGACCGCCGCGGCAACCGAGGAACTGGGCGCGACGGCGAGCTCGGGGCTGACGGTGAGCTACGCGCTGAGCGGCCCGGCGACCCTGGCAGGCACGACGCTCTCGTTCACCGGCACAGGCGCAGTGACCGTGACCGCCTCGCAGGCCGGCAATGACAACTTCCAGGCGGCCACGCCCGTGGAGCGCTCGTTCACGGTATTGGAGGCGGCGCAGGCGGCACTGCTCTTCGCTCCGGCTCCCGCCAGCCCGCAAGTCTACAACACCACGCAGGTGCTCTCGGTGACCGGCGGTTCGGGCACCGGCGCCCTGAGCTTCGAGGTTCGCAGCGGTCCGGGCGAGATCAGCGGCGGCAACCGCCTGCACCTGACCTCGGGTACGGGCTCGGTGACAATGCGCGCCACCAAGGCGGGCGATGCGCACTATGCCCCGACCAGCATCGAGGCCACGGTGCTGGCAGCCAAGGCAGATCAGGCCATCGTCTTTGCCAACCCCGGCGACAAGGTCTACACCGACAGCTTTGCGCTCAGCGCTACCGGCGGCGGCTCTGGCAACCCGGTGATCATCGCGGTGACCACCGGCCCAGCCGTGCTCGTCGGCAATACGGTCAGCTTCAGCGGCGTCGGCAGTGTCACCCTCACCGCCTCACAGGCCGGCAACGCCAACTGGAACGCGGCCTCAGATGTGGCCCGCAGCTTCACCGTCGGCAAGGCCACGCCGGGGCTCGACTGGCTGCCGCCGGCGTCCATCGAGTACGGCACGGCGTTGGGGGAGGCCCAGCTCAATGCCACGGCCGCCATCGCCGGCAGTTTCACCTACCTGCCGCCAAGAGGCACGGTGCTGACCAGGGGCACCCACACGCTGAAGGTGACCTTCACTCCCGAAGACGCCGCTAACTGGGTGACTGCGGTGGCGGAACGGTCGCTTGAGGTCGTCGATACCTCGCCGCCGTTGCTTACCGCCGTCACCCCCGCGGACGGCGCGACCGGCGTCGCCCATGAGGCCGCGCTCTCCGTAACCTTCAGTGAAGCGGTCTTTGCGGGCACGGGGGACGTCTGCATCATGAATGCCGATGGCAGCCTGTCCGAGCGCATTGCGGTCGGGGCCCGCGGCAGCGTGGTCATCGCCGGGCAGAACGTCTCCATCGCGCCGACGTGCCTGGTGGCGGGGAGCGCCTACTATGTGCTGATTGACGAAACCTGCTTCCTTGACGTCGCCGGATATGCTTTCGCCGGGATCACGGACGCGACCACCTGGCGCTTCACCGCGCGGCAGTGGGTGGTGCGCTTTGCGGCCGCCGGGGCGGGCGCGCTCGAGGATGAGACCATGCAGGCGGTCGACCACGGCAAGGATACGACCGCGCCGGTGCTGGCGGTGGCGAACTACGGCTATGTGTTTGAGCGCTGGGACGACGATGCGGCGGAAAATCGGGACAACCCGCGCACGGTAAAGAATGTGCTGGGGGACCAGCTCTTGACCGCGTCATTCCGACCGGCTTCCGCCGTGGTGGCGCCGGATGGCGACTTCGAGGCCAAGATGGATGCCGCGGGCGTGGCCGCGGGCACCGGCCTGTGGGACCTGAGCGGCACCTACGGCACTGCGGTGGCGGACGACTACCTCGGGTTGGACTTGACCCACGACACCGACGGCAGACTGATCGGCGCCGCGACGTACACGGTTGCCAAAGGCGCCACCGTGAGCATGCCCGTCAGGGGCAGCGTGAAGGGCCGCAGCGACACGGTTGTCGTCAGCCTCGCGATGAGGGGCGCCAACGCGGCCAGGACGATCAGCGTGACCCTGGCCGTGAGTCTGACGATAGACCTCGCCAACCACCAGCTTGTGGGATTTGTGACGGGTAGCACCCGGGTCGACGGCACGACCCGCCGGGTACACACCCACGTGGCTCTCGACATCCCGGAGTTGATGGTTGGCACTTGGACGCTCGAGTTCCAGCTTGCTCAGAGCAGCCGAAACATCACGGGGAAGGCCATTCTGACCCTTTCGCATGGGGTACACTACACCTACCGCGTGACCGGTAGGGTCGCGGGTCAGGCAGCCGCACTGACTCTGACCGGCGCCCCGAGCGACCCGGCGGCGAGGGGGATCAAGATCAACGCTACCACGATCACGCTCGAAGGCGAGTACGCCAGGTTAGGCCGTTTCTCCTGCCGGGGCTACGGGCAGACCGTGGCCTGGTGAGTGACTACTCAGGAGCAACCTGAGTAGTGACAAAGCCTCTTTGTTCATGCAGCCGTCGCCACAGGGCTGTTTAAGATAACGACCGCCGTCGTACCACCGACAGTGAAAGCGGCGTCGCCGGGCCGCTTCCGCGGCCCTCTGCCGCACGCAGTCCATATCGCGCGTCGGCCATGTGGAGTGCGCGTGGCAAGGTCGCCGACGGCGACCGCGACACCGCTTTGGCTTGGCGCCTGTGCCATGACTGACGGCGTGTGTTCTCGCGCAACCCGATACGGCAGACAGACCACGGGTTGTTGCGACGCCCAGCCCAG
>CAILUI010000146.1 GCA_903837355.1 uncultured Victivallales bacterium | reverse complement strand
GCCACGAGCTGGACCGCCGCCTGGCAGTTCGGCGATGGCGGCACGGCTACCGGGGTCACCGGCGTCAGCCACACCTATCCCGCCGTCGAAGGTGACTACGTCGCCCGCCTCACCATCACCGACAACCTCGGTCGAGTCGCCATCGCCACCGGCCTGGTCCGGCTGCTTGGCGATTCACCGGTGGCCAACGCCGGCGGCCCCTACACCTTCGGCGAAAGTCTCGCCAACGCCGGCGTCTGGACCGTGCCCCTCAACGGCAGCGGCTCCAGCGACAGCAGCGGCAAACCCCTCGCCTACGCCTGGGACCTCGGCAACGGCCTGAACGAGACCTTCGCCAGCCCCTACCGGGGCAACCTCCCCGTCCCCGGGCTCTGGGCCTATTCCCCCCAGGTCGCCCTGGCCGGCGGCGAGGCCACCATCGTCGGTGCCAATTCGTGGAGCGACCGCTATCTGGTCACCAAGACGCAGTACCCACGCATCCCGGGGCAGTCCTTCCGCGGCCGCCTGCGGGTAGTGGCCGGCGGCAGTCGCTACATCATGTGGGGCGTGAAGAACAGTAACGACACCTTCGACTACACCCAGTTCTACTACGCCATCTACTTCAACAACAACACGATTTCCATCTATGAGAGCGGCTCCAGCCGGGGCAGTTTCGGGACCTTCACTGACGGTACCGACTACGAGCTGCGCCTTGACGTCAAGGCCTTCGGCGCTGACTACTACGTGCGCCAGGTCGGTGCCCCGGCTTGGACCTTCCTCTATAACTCGCTGTACAGCAACGGCTCTCCCCTCCGTTTCGGGGCCACGGTCTACGGCGGCACCCACCGCCTCGACGATCTCATGACCTCCGCCATGGTGTCCACGGCCGCGAGCCCCACTGGGGTCGTCTACCCGCGCGCCGGCACCTACAGCGCCAACCTGACCGTCACCGATACGGTCGGCCAGACCGACACCGACACGGCCGCCATCACCCTCGTCCCGGGCGCCTTCCCGGTGGCCAACCCCGGCGGTCCCTACACCCCGGGCGAAGCCGCTGCCAACTGCGGCCAGTGGACGGTTGCCTTCAGTGGCGACGGTTCTACTGATGACAACGGTATCTACCTCTACGAGTGGGCCTTCGGCGACGGTGGCACGGGTACCGGCGTCGCCCCCAGCCACACCTATGCGGCCGGCGGCACCTATACCGTCACCCTCACTGTCACCGACCACGCCCTCCAGTCGCACACGGCTTCCACCACCGTCACCACCACCCCCAGCGCCCCGCCGGTGGCCAGTGCCGGCGGCCCCTACGCCGTCGACGAACACGCCGCCAGTGCCGGCCTGTGGACGGTCGCCCTCACCGCGTCCGGCTCCACCGATGACCGCGGCATCTGCAGCTACGCCTGGACCTTCGGCGATGGCGCCACCGGTACCGGCGTCGCGCCGTCCCATGCCTACGCCGCCGTGGGAACCTACACGGTCACGGTCACCGTTCGCGATCACGCGGCACAGACGCACCAGGCCAGCACCACCGTCACCGTCGGCGTTAATGACCCGCCCGTGCCCAACCCCGCCGGCCCCTACACGTTCGACGAGAGCTTCGCCAGTAACGGCCGCTGGACCGGGGCCTTCAACGGCAGCGGCTCCACTGACGACTTCGGCATCTGGACGTACGCCTGGGACTTCGGCGAGGTCTCGGGCCTCGCCTGCGACGGCAGCGGCCCTGACGCCCTTGTCGTTCCCGATTCCCCCGACCTTCGACCGGCCCAGTTGACCGTCGCCGCCTGGGTCTACCCGGCCACCTTCCCGAACTACGCCACCGTGCTGATGAAGAGCGCGAGCTCCAGTTGGACCAACGGCTACGGACTGGTCCATCTCAGCGGCAGCAACGACTTCCGCTTCTTCCTCAACGGCTACACGACGACCTACGTCGAGACCACCCTGCCCGGGGGTGCCTGGACCTTCGTCGCCGGCACCTTCGACGGCACCCGCATGCGCCTCTTCGTCAACGGCGACCCGGTCGGCGAGCGCGGCGCTGCTCCCATCAGCCACTCCACCGGCATCCTCGAGATCGGCAACGGCTCCGGCGGTGACTACCCGTGGAATGGCCAGATCGATGACGTCAGCCTGTGGAACCGCGCCCTGACGCCTGCCGAGATCCGCCAGCTTACGACCCAGGCCCCGCTACCCCCGGCCGACGGCCTGGTGGCCTTCTGGGACTTCGCCGACGGCAGCGGTACCGACCGTACTGGCAATGGCCACGATGGAACCTTCGCCGGCAACGCCGTCCCCGGACGCGCCACCGGCACGGGCGCCACCCCCCGCCATGCCTTCACGCATGCCGGGACCTTCCCTGTGACCCTCACCGTCACCGACAACGGGCGCCAGGCCCGCAGCGCGGCTACCCAAGTCACCATCCTCGGCAACGAGCCCCCGGTTGCCGATGCTGGCCCGGCCATCGTCACCGAGGTCGGCATGCCGATAACCCTCGATGCCGGCGCCTCCAGCGATGATTTCGGCATCTGGCGCACCTACTGGGACTTCGATGCGCCCCCCGGCTGGGACACGGCCGGCGCCGCCATCGAGGCCAACCAGTTCATCGTCGCCGGCACCTCGAGCTGGGGCGACCGCTACGCCGTCTCGACCACCGAATCGCCCCGTGCCGCCGGCAGCTCCTTCACCGGCCGCATCGCTTTGACCCCAAACGGCACCACCACCACCAATGTGATCTGGGGCCTCAAAGACACCAGCCTGGGGGCCGGCTACACCGCCTTCACCTACGCCATCTACCTCGCCAACGGAGCCGTCCTCGTCTATGAACAAGGCGCCAACCGCGGCCAGAAGTGGACCTACGATGAACGACGGTCCTACGACGTCCGTATCGACCTCAAGAGCACCGGCGCCACCTACTACATGCGCCGCGAAGGCATCGGTGCCTGGACGCTGATCTACGACAGCACCTTCTCCACTGCCTCGCCCCTGCGCCTCGGGGTCACTGTCTACAGCGGCATTGCGCTGTGCTCGGACTTCCGTGGTCCGGCAGGTCCCATCCCCCTGCCGCCTTCCCTGCGGCATACGGAGACCGTAGCCGAGGTGACCTACACCATCCCGGGCACCTACCGTCCCACGGTGACCGTCACCGACCACGCCTGGCAGTTCGATGCCGCACCCACCGTGGTCACCGTCCTGGCCGGCACCCCGCCTGTCGCCGACAACGGCGGTCCCTACCTCACCAACGAGATGGTACCGACCCGCCTCAACGGCCGCTCCTCACGCGACGACTTCGGCATCCAGTGGTACGACTGGGACTTCGGCGATGGGCAGAGCCAGCGCACCCGCAACGCCTGGGTCGATCACGTCTACGAAACCGCCGGGACCTACCTCCTGACCCTGACTGTGACCGACTACGCTGGACACACCGGCGTGGACACCAGCAGCGCCAATGTCAGCGCGGCGCCGGTGGTGGCCTGCGTGCCGTGGCAGATCCAGGGCGGCATCGAGGTCCCCCACGATACCCTCAGCGGTCAACCGGCCATCCTCAAAGGCGTCTGCTGGAGCAAGGTGACGCCGGTGACTTACACCTGGGACTTCGGCGACGGCTCGGCCACCGAGTCCGGAACCGCCGCTACCCTCCACAAGATCGAGGCCCGACACACCTACACCGGCGTCGACGGCACACCCTTCACCGCCCACCTGACCGTCACCGATGCCGCCGGCCGGAGCGCCACGGATGACTACCTGATCCGCATCCGCACCGCCTCCATCGACGTCGAGATCAATATGGCCATCGACGATGGCCTCTGGTGGCTGCACGGACGGATGACCCGCGCCGCCTTCGCTGCCGCTACCTACGCGGATACCACCATCCCCTACGGCTACTGGACCAACGCCAACGGCTACAACGGCGACAACTACAAGATCAGCCCCACCGCCTCCGCCCTGCAGGGCTTCCACGTCAACGGCCACCGCGAAACCGGCGACGTGCGCCAGGATCCCTACGTCGAGACGGCCAGTCGCGGTATGCGCTACATCACTTCGGCCATGCGTCCCATTGCTATCGGCATGCAGACCTACGGCGACCCCGACACCAACGGCAACGCCGTCGGTATTGAGACCAGTCTGATCGGCGACCAGCGCGCGCCCTACGAGGTCGGTCAGGCCATGGACGCCCTGGTTGCCTCGGGCGAGGCGAGTAACTACGCGATTGTCGGCACGCCGCTGCTGATGCACCGCAGCTACCGCGATGTGATCACGGACATGGGCGACACCTACGCGTGGGGCCAGGTGGATAGCAGCACCATTGGCGGCGGCTGGCAGTACGCCTGGAACTCGGGCATCGACAACTCCGCGGCGCAGTGGGGCGCCATCGGCTTGCTCGCCGCCGAAGAGGTCCTCAAGATCCACACGCCACAATGGGTCAAGGACCGCAGCAATGTCTGGCTCACCTACAGTTGGGACGGCACCGGGTTCGGCTACTCCAGCCCCGGCAACGGCAACTGCACCACCCCCTCCGGCATGGTGCAGTTGGCCCTCGTCGGTGCCAATGCCATCGACGACCCGAGTACCATGGCCGACGAGCGTGACCCGCGCTGGGCTAGCGCCGAGAACTACATCGCCAGCCAGTGGAACGCGAATTGGTGGTTCCCCAACAGCAGCCTCAACAACCGCTTCTCCTACTACGCCTACTATGCCTTCACCAAAGCCATGCGCGTCGCCAAGCCCCACGCGGTCGAACGCCTGAAGAGCACCGGCCTGGACTGGTTCAGAGACAACACCAACGGCATCGCCCGCCGCCTCATTACCCGGCAACTGGCCGATGGCAACTGGCCCAAGGACAACTCCGGCGGCAGCAGCAGCTATGTCGGCGATGACCTGACTACGGCCTGGTCCGTGGTCATGCTCAGCCCTACCTTGTTCGTGCAGGCCCCCGTCGCCGACGCCGGCGAAAACCGCGTCTGGGGTCTCGATGTCAGCCTGCGGCTCGATGGCTCCCGCTCCTACCACCTCGACCCCTTCCGCGCCATCGTGCGCTACGAATGGGATCTCGACCAGGACGGCATCTACGACACCAGCAGCACCACCGATCCCACAGTGCAGGTCACCTACACGCCCACCGGCCTGCTCATCAATGGCGGCCCCGGCGGTTCCGCTGGCGCCACCTACCCGGCGTCGTCCCTGCCGCGTAACCTCAGTGTCGCCCTGCGCGTCACCGACAACAACGACCCCGCCGTCACCGCGGTCGATACCGTCAGCATCACCCTCGCCGTCCCGCCGCACCCGCCCGTCGCGGTGGCCGGCGGGCCCTACCAAGCCCGCGTCGGCGTGCCCATCACCCTCCACGGCGGCGGCTCCTTC
>CAILUI010000145.1 GCA_903837355.1 uncultured Victivallales bacterium | reverse complement strand
TGGTGCCGCCGGCGCTGCTGACATCGACAGCGCTGTCGCCGTTGCTGCCCGTGGTACGGTCCCAGGCCTGGAAGGCGAGGGTCGCGGTGCGGCCGTTGCCGTCAGCAAGGCCTGGCACGAAGCGGATGCGGGCGGTGTCGTTCAGCAGCACGGCTCGGGTGACCGCGGTGTCGGCAGGGAAGCTGACCCAGGGGCTCGCGTCGGTCAGCCGGTACTGCCACGTTCCCCAGTCCGTCGGGGAGAGCCCGATGACGGCGATGCCGGCCACGGCGCCGAGGTCGGGGTCGGTGACGGGCGTGGGCACGGCGGGGTCACTGGCGAGGATGGCGGTCACGGTGTCGCCGACCGGATTGGCGGCGTTGGCGGCGACGGGGGTCAGAGCCAGGTGTGCGGCAGGGTCGAGAACCGGGGCATCATTGACGGGCGTGACCAGCAGCGCGGCGGTACCGCTGCCGGTGCTGAAGGCGGTGGTGCCGCCACGGGTCGTGGTGTCGACGCCGGCGGCGCCGGGCGCGCCCGAGCTCAGGTCCCAGGCGCGGAAGGCGACATGCACGGTCTGGCCATTGTTGAAGGCGGGATCGGGCAGGAAGCGCAGTCGCGCGTCGGCCGGAAGCAGGGTGGCGGCGCTGTCGCCGCCGGGGCCGAGGACGGTCCAGGCGGGGGCGCCGGCCAGGCGGAACTGCCAGGTGCCGGTGCTGCTGCCGGTGAGCCCGGTAACGGCGATGCCTTCGACAGCGCCGAAGTCGGGATCGCTGATGGCGTTGCGGCTGCCTGGATCGCTGTTGAGCAGATCCTGTACCGTATTGCCCGGCGGATCGGTGTCATCCTCGGTGATCGTCGTCAGGTGCAGGTCGAGCCCCGTCGTCAGCAGCGGAGCGTCGTTGACGTCGGCGACGACAAGGTCGATGCCATCGGTGGCCAGACTGAAGGCGGTGTCGCCCCCGGCCACGGAGGCATCGATGCCCGTGCTGCCGGCGGCGCCGGAGGTGTGGTCCCAGGCCTGGAAGGTGAGGGTGCCGGTCTGGCCGTTGTTGTAGGGCAGCGACGGCACGAAACGCACCCGCGCCTGTTCGGGGAGGAGGGTGGCAGCAGTGAGAGTGACGGCACCGAAGTCGGTCCAGGCCGGGGCGCCTTCGAGACGGTACTGCCAGGTGCCGGGGCCGGTGCTGGCGAGGCCGGTGACGGCGATGCCGATGGGATCGTCGTCGGGATCGGTGGCGGGGACGGGGACAGCCGGATCGCTGGCAAGCAGCGCCTGGATGGTGTCGCCCGCCGGGTCGGCCGTGTCCTCGGTGATGACACTGAAGCGCAGTTGGGCGCTGCGGTTGAGGATGGGGGCGCTGTTGGTGACCACGGTGACGGTGGTGAAGTCGTAGGCTGCCAGGCGCTCCGCGGGGTCCTGGACGCCGTTGCTGTTGAGGTCGTTCATCACGGCATTGTCGGTAACCCGTAGGCCGAGGTTGAAGCGACCAACGGCATTGAAGGTCACCTGCACCGTCTCGCCGCTGGCATCGTCATAGGCGATGTCGCCATCGGTATCCCAGTCCCAGGCGGTGATGAAATCGGTGGGGTCGATATCGAAGGAGCCGCCGCCGTGGAGGGTGATGGGCACGCCGACGCGGGCTTGGTAGGGCCCGCCGGCCACCGCGACGGGCGGGTGCGGCGGGACGGCGAGGGTGATGCTGACGGTATCGACCGCGGTGATGGCGGGGTCGTTGCTGTCGGTGACGCGCAGGGCGACGAGCAAGTTACGCGGCAGGGACGAGGCCGGGTAGGTGGCGCCAGCGGAACCGCCGGGGGCGCCATTGATGAGCAGGCCGGTGGGCGTGTAGGTGACCTGCACGGTCGGATCGGTGGTGCTGCTGGTGTCGTAGACGCCGTCCTGGTCGAGATCCCATTCGTAGCGCACGATGGCGCGGAAGGGGTCGAGGTGGTAGGAGCGGGAGCCATCGAGCCGCAGGCTGACGTCGAGGCCCCAGACGCGGTTCTCGCCGGCGTCGGCGACGGGGGCCTGCACGAAGAGGGTGGGGCTGAGCATGAGTACGGACCAGGCCGTGCTCAGATCGTCGCCGACGTAGCCGCTGTCGCCCCCGGAGGCGTCCTTGGGCCAGTCGCCGTTGGCTGTCTGCCGGTTGATCAGGCGGCGAGCGATACCGTTGGTGTTGTCCTTGAACCAGTCCAGGCCGGTGCTCTTCAGGCGTTCGACCGCGTGGGGTTTGGCGACGCGCATGGCCTTGGTGAAGGCGTAGTAGGCATAGTAGGAAAAGCGGGAGTTGATGCCGCTGTTGGGATACCACCAACTCGCGTTCCACTGGCTGGCGATGTAGTTCTCGGCGGTAGCCCAGCGTGGGTCGCGGTCGTCTGCAGTGGTGCTCGGGTCATCGATGGCGTTGACGCCGCAGAAGGCCAACTGCACCATGCCGGAGGGGGTGGTGCAGTTGCCGTTGCCGGGCCCGCTGTAGCCGAAACCGGTGCCGTTCCAACTGTACGTCAGCCAGACGTTAGCGCGGTCCTTGACCCATTGTGGCGTGTGGATCTTGAGAACCTCTTCAGCGGCGAGCATGCCGATGGCGCCCCACTGCGCGGCGGAGTTGTCGATGTCGCCGTTCCACGAGTAGCGCCAGCCGCCGCCGACGGGGTTGGCGTAGTCGGACTGTCCCCAGGCGTAGGTGTCGACCATATCCGTGATGATATCGCGGTACGTACGGTGCGTGAGCAGCGGTAGGCCGGTGGTGGCGTAGGTGCTCTCTTCTCCAGACGCGATCAGCGCATCCATGGCCTGGCCCAACTCGTAGGGGCCACGTGCATCGCTGATGAGGCTGGTCTCGATGCCGATGGTGTTGCCGTTGGTGTCAGGGTCGCCGTAAGTCTGCATGCCGATGCCGATGGGGCGCAGGGCCGAGGTGATATAGCGCATGCCGCGACCGGCGGTTTCGACGTAGGGATCCTGACGCACGTCGCCGGTCTCGCGGTGGCCGTTGACGTGGAAGCCCTGCAGGGACGAGGCGGTGGGGCTGATCTTGTAGTTGTCGGCGTTGTAGCCGTTGGCGTTGGTCCAGTAGCCGTAGCTGATGGCGGTATCGGCATAGGTGCCGGAGGCGAAGGCGGCACGGGTCATGCGGCCATGGAGCCACCAGAGGCCGTCGTCGATGGCCATGTTGATTTCGACCTCGATCGAGGGTGCGCGGATGCGGATCGGGTAGGTATCCGTGGCGGTCCGGCCGGCGCCGTCGGTGACCGTCAGGCGGGCGGTGAAGGGGGTGCCCTCGATGCCGGTGTAGGTGTGCCGTGCCTCGATCTTGTAGAGGTCGGTTGCGGTCCCGGACGCGGTAGCCGAGCCATCGCCGAAATCCCAGATGTAGGTCACCGGGGTGGTCTTGCTCCAGCAGACGGCCTTGAGGATGGCCGGCTGGCCGGCGAGGGTATCGTGGGGGACCTCAACGCCGCCCTGGATCTGCCAGGGCACGCAGGCCACGACGGGCGCCGCGCTGACGTTGACACTGCTGGTATCGACGCCGGTGTGTCCGGCGTAGTCGGTGACCGTGAGCGTCAGCAGATAGGTCCCGGCGGCCGTGTAGGCATGATCCACCCAGGCGTTGCGGGAACGCTGGCGCTGGCCATCGCCGAAGTCCCAGTCGTACCAGCGGATGCCGAAGTCGTCGCGCGACAGACGTGCATTCAGGCGGGTCGGTACCATCTCGTTGGTGAGGTACGGGCCGCCGTTGTCGGCCACGGGCGGGGCGCCGGCGAGAACGGTGACCACGGTGGCGGCCGTATCGAACTGCCAGGCGTGGTCGGTGATGGTCACGTTCGGGTGGTAGGTACCGGGGGTGGTGTAGGTCACTTGGGCCACGGTTTCCGTGTGCCGCAGGGACGGCGGCAACGCCAGGGGCCCGGTGGGGCCGCGGAAGTCTGAGCACACCGCGATGCCGCCGTAGACGGTTAACCCGAGGCGCAGGGGAGAGGCGCTGGAGAAGGTGCTATCATAGAGCTGCATCCAGGCGCTCGTGCCTTCGCGGCGCGCGTAGTAGGTGGCCCCATTGGGCTTCAGGTCGATACGGACTTCATAGGGCCGCGGTCCGTCCCAGATCCACTTCTGGCCGCGGTTCGTGCCTTGTTCGTAGACGTATACGCCGCCGTTGTTGGCAAAGTAGATGGCGTAGGTGAAAGCGGTGTAGTCGCAGCTTGCGGTGGTGTCCTTGAGGCCCCACATCACATTGGGGTCGGTGGCGCTGTTCGGGGCCATCCCGAGACGGCCGGTGAAGGAGTTTCCGGCAACGCGGGGCGATGCGGTGGTCGTCACGAAGTAGCGGGTTCCCCAGGCTCCCGCGCCCGTGACCATGACCTCGCCAGCCTCCAGGGCAGCGCCGACCGCGTCCCAGCCGAGCGGTGCGTCGAAGTCCCAGTGGGTGCGCCAGATACCGAAGTCATCTGTGGACGCATTGGCGTCAAGGGTCACGGGCATACCGACCTCGGTAACCGCGGCGGGGCCGGCGTTGGCGACCGGGGGTTCGTTGCCGTGGACGGTCACCTGGGTGGCGGTGCTGCGGGCCTGGCGGCCGTTATCGGTGACGGTCAGCGTCACCGGGAAGACCCCGGCGTGGACGAAGGCGTGGCTCGGGCTGACGCCGGTGCCGGTGGCGCGCACGGGGCCGGCGTTACCGGCGAGGGTGCCATGGTGGCCATTGCCGGTGCGGTCGGTACCGCTGCCGTCGGCGAAGTCCCAGAAGGCGACCAGGCCGTCGACCGGGGGTAGTGGGGGCTGGGTCGTGAGCTGGCGGATCTCGGTCGGTGCCAGGGCCCGATTCCACAGGCTGACGTCATCGGTCTGGCCATTCCAGGGGTAGTCGCCCGCGGAACCGTTGCCGATCTCGAGGATGCCGGTGGAGTGGCTGATGGGAGGCGCGCTGCGTTCGCCGACCAGGTCGCCGTTGACATAGAGGCGCATCAAGGCGCCGTCGAAGGTGCCGGCAACAAAGGTCCAGGCGCCGGTGGGCAGGGTGGTCTCGACATAGCTCGTCGTGTAGCCGTTGACGAAGAAGCGGAAATCGTTGCTGCCCGTGGTGTGGAGCAGGCCGTAGCCGTTGGCCCACGTGCCGTCCGTGCTCTTCATCAGCACGGTTCCCCACGAGGGGAACGCGACCGGGTAGACCCAGGCGGCGACGGTCAACTGTGCCGGCCGGAGGTCCGGGGAGTCGGGGACGACGACCGCGTCGGGACCGCTCCCGTCGAAGGCCATGGCCGAGACCTCGCCGAAATCCCAGGCGTAGGTCCAGATGCCGACATCATCCGTCGACCCCGTGCCGTCGAAACTGCCCGTCCAAAGGCCATTCAGGGCGACGCTCTCGTCGAGCGCATAGGGTCCTGCCGCGTCCGGTACGGGCGGGTCGCTGACGCCGACGGTGACGGTGGTGCTGGCCTGGTTGGTCTGCGCGGCATGGTCGCGGACCGTGACCGTGATCGTGTAGGTGCCTGCGGCGGCATAGGCGTGGGACGGCGCGACGCCGGTACCGGTGCCGCCATCGCCGAAGGTCCAGGCGTAGCCGCAGATACCGCGGTCATCGGTAGAGCCAACGGCGCTGAAGGCGACCGTCCACAGGCCGGCACGGGCGGCGTGTTCGTCGACGGCGTAGGGGCCGCCGGCGCTGGCCACCGGCGGGGCGCTGGGGGTGGTGGTGACGGTGGTGGAGGCCGTGTGCGACTGCAGGGCGTGGTCGGTGACGGTGAGGGTGACGGTGTAGGTCCCGCCCGCGGCATAGGTGTGGCTGGGGGCGACGCCAGTGGCCGTTGTCGTGCCGTCGCCGAAGTCCCACACGTAGGCGTAGATGCCATGGTCATCAGTGGACGCCGCGCCGGTGAAGGTGACGGTCCACTGGTCGCAGTTGGCCGTGGCTTCGCCCGGGGTATAGGGGCCGCCGGGGTTGGCCACGGGGAAGGCGCCGGGGACGAGGGTGATGGCGACCGTGTCGGTGTCGGTCTGACCGACGGTATCGGTGACGGTCAGGTTGGCCGTGTAGGTGCCGGCGCGCGGGTAGACGATCCCGGTGGGGCTCGCGGCCGTGGACAGCGCGGGCGGGGTTGCGAGATCGTCGAGGCGGTAGGTGCCGCTGTAGGCCGTGGCCCCGAAGCGGAGGGGAGAGCCATTGCTGTACAGCGAGCTATAGAGAGGCGTCCAGGCCGGGGCGCCGACCTGGCGCACGTAGTAATCCGCACCGAAGGCCTTGACGTCAAGGCGCAGTTCGTAGTCGGTGCCGTCAATAAAGGTCCCGACATTGCCCCGGGGCGAGCCCGACTCGTAGATGGTGATGGTGTTGTTGTTGAAGTAGATAGCGTAGTAGAACTGGCCGTAGTCGAAAGAGTCGCTGCTGTTTTTCAGTCCCCACATGATGTAGCGGTTGCCGCCGGCCACCACCCGCAGGCGGCCGCGGAAGGACTGCCCCGGGACGCGTGGGTACTGCGTCTTGGTGACCAGGTAGCGGTCGCTCCACGAGCCGGCGCCGATGAGGGTGGCCTCGCCGCCGGCCAGGGCGACCTGGGGGGAATAGGCCCAGAGCCCGGGTGCGGGGAGGTTGCCCCGGTAGGGGCTGGAGAAAGTCTCATTCAGGGCGTTGCCGAGGTCCCATGCGTAGGTGAGGGGTTTGCCGCTGCTGTCGCTGGAGCCGCTGCCGTTGAGGGGCACGGTCCAGACGCCGGCGTTGGCGTAGCTTTCGCCGAAGGTGTAGGGGCCGCCGGCATTGGCCACCGGTAGATCGCCAAGCAGCCGGACCAGGCCGGTAGCGACGGCGACTCGACCGAGGTTGTCGGTGATGGTGAGGCGGGCGACGTAGTCACCTTCGACGGCGGGATAGGTGTGGCTGACGCCGGTGACCCCGGTAGCCGTGCCGCCATCGCCGAACTGCCAGGCGGCGGTCCAGCTCGTGGC
>CAILUI010000144.1 GCA_903837355.1 uncultured Victivallales bacterium | reverse complement strand
GAAATGCGCTTTTTGAGGCTATTTCATGCGTCAATCCCATAATGTTTATTTAGGGCATAGCATCGCAGCGTCACAAATCCTTGATACAGAATGCCTGAGGGAATACGGTCCTTCATAACCCGGAAAGTCGCGCTAGGCTGGTATAGGATCGCGCCTTCAGCGCTTCAGGCGGACTTCCTTATTGCACAGGTCGCTTTTTTTGGGGGGGGGCGGAATGAAGATCAGGTCATGGGTGGTGTCGGCGCTGCTCGGGCTGCTTTGCGGGGGCAGGTTGTCGGCGGCAGAGCCGGCCTGGCCCTGCTTCCACGGTGTGCAGGGCGACAACATCTCAACCGAGACCGGGCTGCTGCCGTCGTGGCCTGAGGCCGGGCCGACGCTGCTATGGACGGCCACGGGCATCGGCGAGGGCTACGCCAGCGTCACCGTCGAAAAGGGGCTGATTTACACGGCCGGGGACATCGAGCCGCTGAACGTGATCACGGCGCTGGACCTGGACGGCAAGCCGCAGTGGCGCTACGAAGCCGGAGCCTTCTGGCGCGACCCTGTGGCAGGCGCGCGGGGCACCCCCGTGGTCGACGGTGAGCGGCTCTATCACGAGAACGCCCAAGGCCTGGTCGTCTGCCTCGAGGCCAGGACCGGCAAGAAGCTCTGGACGGTGAACCTCGTCGAAGCCCTGGGCGGTCGCGGCGGCGGCTACGGCTATGCGGAGTCGCCCGTGCTCGACGGCGAGCGGTTGATCTGCAGCCCCGGCGGGGAGACGGCCATGGTTGCTCTGGACCGCAAGACCGGGGCTACGGTCTGGAAGTCCGTCAGCGCCGGCGAGCCGGCCGGTTATGCGACCCCGGTCCTGGCTCAGTACAAAGGCTTGCGGCTGTTTCTCACCATGAGCGAGAGGGGCCTCATCGGCGTCAACGCCGACAGCGGCGAACTGCTGTTCAAGTTTGAGCACGTCAACCCGCGCTACGTAGCCAACTGTGTGGCTCCCGTCTACCACGATGGCCGCATCTTTATCACCTATGGCTATGGGGTTGGTTCGGTGATGCTGCAGCTCACCGTCGAGGGCACCAAGGCCAGTGTGGCGCCGCTCTGGCGTTGCACGGACCTCGACAACCGTCACGGCGGTGTCATCCTGCTCAACGGCGCCCTCTACGGCGCTTCCCAGGAGAATCGCAAGGGCATGTGGTGCTGCCTGGATTGGGAGACTGGCAAGCTCACCTATGCCGAGAAGGGTGTGGGCGAGGGCGCCGCGACAGTCGCTGAAGGGCTGCTCTACATTCTGAGCGAGCGCGGTCGGGTGGGCCTGGTCAAGGCGGTGCCCACCGAGCACACGGTGATCAGCCAGTTCAGCCTGCCCGCGGGCGGCAGCGGCGCCACCTGGGCGCACCCGGTTATCTGCGGCGGACGGCTGTACCTGCGGCAGGGCGACCGTCTGCACGCCTATGATGTTCGCGCGAAGTGAAGTACCGGCCCATGCAACCAGGCTCCATAGACCATGATCTGGCCCGCGCCCCGACGGCCCACCTCGGGCGGACCGTGCTGGCGATCGGCGGCGCCGCCGCCTTTCTGCTGTTCGGGTACGAGTTCGTCCGCAGCGTCTCGACCTCGCTGTTCATTGGCGCCTACGGGGCGCAGAGTCTGCCCATCGTGATGGCGCTGGGGCCGGTCGGCACCATTCTGATCGTCTACCTGTACGGCTTTCTGCTCTCCCGACTGGGCCCCGAGCGGGCCTTGCTGGCGACCTCGGCACTCTCGGCGGCGGTGATCGTCGTCTGCTATGTGGGCCTGAAACAGGGCTTCGCGCTGGCCGCGGGCGTGCTCTACGTCTTCCGTGAGGCCTACATCGTGGTCCTGGTGGAGCAGTACTGGTCCTTCATCAACAGCACCTTCCAGACGCAGGAAGCGCGCCGGGTGAACGGTCCCATCACCGGTCTGGGCTCGGCCGGTGCGGTGCTGGGCGCCCTGCTGGTCAGCCGCTACGCGAAGGTGTTGGGATCGGAGAACCTGCTGCTTTTTGCCGCCGCGTCCCTGATTCCCGCCGGTATCCTCTCCTGGGTCGCGTATGCCTCGGCTGGCGAGCCCAAGCCGTCGCCCGCGGAGGCCGGCGGTCGCCAGGGACACCTGGCACTGGGGCTGTTCGCGCGCTCGCCCTACCTCATCTACCTGGCCTGCCTGATCGCGACGACCCAGGTGGTGTCCACGGTGCTCGACCTGCGCTTCTCAGGTCTGGTCGAGGCGGCCATGCCGATCAAGGACGCGCGCACCGCCTACCTGGGCGGGTTCTATGCCCAGCTCAACGTGGCCGCCTTTCTGATGCAGTTCGTGGCCACGCCACTGCTGCTCCGGGCGGTGGCCTTGCCGGTGCTGCATGGGGCCATACCCCTGGTGCACATGGGCGCCTGTCTCTTCCTGCTCATCCGGCCGTCACTTGCCAGCGGCGCCTTCGCCCTTGGCGTCTTCAAGGTTCTGGACTACTCGGTGTTCCGCGCCGCCAAGGAGATGTTCTACATCCCGCTCTCCTTCGACGCGCGCTACCGGGCGAAGGCGGTCATCGATGCCTTCGGCTACCGCTTTGCCAAGGGCGGCGCCTCGGCGCTGTTGGGGGTTGCCGCCAAGCTGTTCGGGAAGTTGCCCGGAGCGCTCTATCCGGCACTGGCGCTAACGGCGACGGTGGTGTGGCTCCCGCTGGTCCTGCGGCTGACTCTGGGTCGTCCGCCGGACAACTCGGCCGCGCGCCAGGGGGCTGAAGACTGATCTGCTTGCAGCCGGCGCAGATCGGCAGCAGGCCGCTCAACAGCTTCACCGTGTCGTCATCGTCCACCACCAAAACTCTGATCTCAGCGGGTCCATCGTGTCAGCGCACCTCGGGCTGGTTCGGGCCGGTGTTGGCGCCGGGGCAGGCCTGTTGGCGCGCCGTCGCGACGGTTGCCTCGACGGCGGTGATCCAGGCGGCGGGGAAACGGCCGGCGTCGGTCAGCCAGGGCTGGAGGCTGGCGACCGCCAGGTCGTTGCCGTCCAGTTCGTCGGCGACGGCGCAGGCGAGCAGGTCGCTGGTGCGCGGCAAGCGTGTGTTCCACTCCGGGCCGACGGCGTCGGCGAAGTGCGTGGCGAGGGCCTGGAGCTGAGTGTCGGACAGATGCGAGTGCCGCCTCGCGCCGAGTTCGGCGGCCGCCTGAGCCAGCTTCGCGTAGTCGGTTGCCTTGGCGGGCACGGCGGCAGTCAGTGCCGTCGCCAGGATCTCCAACTGGACCTGCAGCAGGAGGGTCGGCATGCCGCGGCCCGCGAGCACCCGCCCCAGCCAGCGCACCTGCTGGGTGACTTGCGTGGCGTCATACTGGCCCAGCGTGGCCAGCCAGGCGGCATCACTCCGGGCAAAGCGTTGTCCGCGCTCGCCGTAGCGCTGTTCGAAGTATGGGAACTGCTGCCAGCAGTCGTCGCCGGCCCGCAGCGCGGCCGCGATCTCGCGGGGATCTGCCGGCACCGGATGCCGCCCCGCCTCGGGGTTGAGCGATGTGGCCAGCACCGTCCTGGACTCCGCCCGGAACGGGTACAGGGCCTGGAAGACGATGTTGAGCTGCGCAAACAGGTCGTTGGCGGCCTCCGTCATCTGCTCGCGTTCCGTGGCGCTCAGGCAGAGTCCGTTCATGCGCTGCTGGTACTGTGCCCAGTTCCGGTAGACGGCGGGCACCACACTGTGCAGATAGGACAGGCCCTCCGTGCCCGTGAGCAGAAAGGCGCGGGCGTACAGCGGCTGCAGGATAACCGCCCCCAGCGCGGACCCCTCGAGGACGTACAGTGCCCCCAGGAGGCTGAGCGGCTTCTCCATGGACCGGAGGCGCAGGCCCTCGGCCGTTTTCAGCGCCGCTTCCGCCGCCTCCTTCAGGTCGGCGACGGCTCGGGGCTCGAAGAAGCGCAGATCCTGCAGGAGTCGGGGGAGTCTGCCCAGGCCGTGGTTCCAGACCGCGGCCACCCGCGCGTCGGGACAGCTGTCCAGCGCCTGCTCGAGCACACTATGAATGACGGCCAGTGCGCGCAGTTGTCCGACGTAGGATTCCAGCGGCAACTGGCAGGCGGCCAAGGCCTGGAAGAAGGGCGCGGTCTGCAGCCGGGCGTGAGCCAGGAAGCTCGCCGCCCTGAGTTCCTCCATCAGGGTGAGCTGCTGTCCGAAAAGGCCGGTTTTCATCGTCCCGACTCCTGCTTGATCCATGCTTCCGCCTCGCCCAGTGAGGCCAGGCAACGTACGCCGGGCAGATGTTCGACCCGCTCCCGTCCGCCCCAGCGGAAGGCTTGGCCGCCGACCAGGATCGGGAGGTCCGGGAACGCTGCCCGTACCTCGCTGGCTGCGTCGATGAGCGTATCCAGACTGGACGCGACGCTCACGGACAGTGCGACCACGTCCGGGTGCTTCTCCGTAACGAGTTCCAGCAGGCCCTGCACGGGGGTATTGGCGCCCAGGAAGTAACCGCGCCAGCCGTTGAGTTCGAAGAGGTCGGCGACCATCTTGCCGCCGATCTGGTGGTACTCGTTGGCCACGCAGGCGACGACGGCTGACTTGCCGAGGCGCGGCTGCGCGAAGAGCCGGGGGTAAGCCAGGTTCAGCAGGCTCTCGCTGATCGCCGTGGCCAGGTGCTCCGTGGCCACCGAGATCCGTCCGCGCTCCCAGAGGTCGCCGACATCGTAGAGCGAACGCCGCACCAGATCCTCATAGAGCGTGCGCAACTCGGGGCAGGCTTCCAGCCACTGCTCGAAACACTGCCGGCAGTGCTGGCGATCGTTGGTCAGCAGGCCCACCAAGTAGCCTCGGTAGGAGGCCTCGAAGTCGAACGGCAAGGGCAGGGGGAGCGGCGCGGGCGGTGGTGACGAGGGATTCATGTCTGATCCTTGTACGGGGCCAACTCGCACTACGGACCGGCGGCCGGGCTCTCCACCAACTCGACATCGTCGAACCAGACGCTGCCGGTGCCGCCCATGAGGTTCAGATAGACGGCTGCCGAGTTCGAGCCGGCGACGATGCCGTTGAACTCGACCTGCCGCCAGAGGCCATGCGTGGGCAGCAGGCGGACGCTGTGGTTGCCGGGACCCTCACCGCCTTCTGCCGAGCGCAGCCAGAGATCCGCGCTGCCGGCAAACTCCTTGGCGGTCAGCACCCAGGCCCGGAGCCGGTAGGTCTTGCCCGGCTGGACCGGCAGGCCGGTCTGATACCAGCGTCCCCAGGCGGTGCCCACACGGGGCTCCGGCTCCCGCTCGGCCGGTCGCACGCAGTCGATGCGGCCGGAGCCCTTGCCGCCGTGGACCACC
Organism: uncultured Victivallales bacterium; assembly: GCA_903837355.1. Classification (GTDB taxonomy): domain Bacteria; phylum Verrucomicrobiota; class Lentisphaeria; order Oligosphaerales; family JAFGRS01; genus CAILUI01. Next base: position 32,454 of record CAILUI010000144.1, on the reverse strand, counting down.
GTAGGATCGATCTCAAAGCGGAACTCGCCCGCGGCAACGTGCGTCTTCCAGGCGGTGTCAGCCGCCTCGAAGTCGCCATCGGGAACCAGGTTAGCCGCGCCCATTGCCACCGGCTCAACCTGGCTGACCCATACCGGTCGCCAGATGCCGCCGGCCCCGGCATTGTCCTCGACCCGCACCGCCAGGAGATTGGGTTGGTCGTAGCGGACCCACGGTGTGACGTCGACCTCAAAGGCCTCCTGCCAACTGTTCGGGTCCGTGGCCGCAGCGAAGACGCGCGTCAGCGCCGACTGGCCATTGATCCAGATGACGCAGGCCTCGTCGACGGCGCCGAACAGCAACGAGACCCGTTCGCCGGGCCGGGCCGGCTTGAGGCTGAAGCGGGTACGGTACCAGGCCAGCCCATTGTAGCCCTGGCCGTGCTCCTGCTCCCACTGTTTGCCCGGGGGCTGCTGCTCCCAGGGGCTGCTGATGTCGATCTCCGGCCAGTCCTGGTCGGCGGTGTCCGGACGCTGCCAGCCCAGGCCCTCGCCCTGCTTTGCGGGGTCGAACTGGAACCGCCACGGGCCAGGCAGGCGCTCGCCGGGCTGCTTGAGGGCGGTCAGCAGGGAGCGATCCCAGTTCGAGGCTTCGAGATAGCGCAGGATGCCGGGTCCGATGACACTCTCGCCCTCGAGGGCACGGCGGAAATCGTCCAGAGTCGCCAAGGCGGCCTGGTAGTCGGGCAGGTTACCGGAGGCGAGGTAGCCGCGGCGGGCCTGCTCGACGGCGAGGCACAGCTCGGCATGGCGCAGGCCCTTCTCGAGGAACGCCACGCGGCGGACTGCGCTGGGGTCGGCCTGCGCGGCCAGCCGGGCCTGTTCGAGCAGCGCTCGGCCCTGCGCCATCACCGGCGGCGTGAAGATGGTGTCGGCGAACAGGTAGAAATGCGCCCAGCTCCCGCCCTCGGCGCCGCTGCGGCGGCCCGCTTCGGCCAGGGTCGCGTCGGTGACCTGGTCCGAGACCTGGCGCCAGTAGTTGAAGTAGGCTTCCACCGCCGCCGCCGCCGGACCGAAGGCGGCCGTGTACTCGGCCATGATCTGCGCGAACGACCAGTCCGGGTGCTCGTGCAGGCGCGCCAGGGCGTAGAGGTTCGGTCCTTGCACGCCGTACTGGCAGGTGAGCGAGTCGAAATCGGTGGCGACGAGCCCTCGTTCGGCGGCGAAGCTGAAGTCCTCGGCCAGCCGGTGCGCGTAGAAGATTGGGAAGGCGTGCCCGTCCAGGGTGTAGTTGGGCCGCAGGTAGAGCCGCGCGCCGGCCTTGGACCAGCCCTCCCACTGCGTTCGGAAGGCCTGCCGCTTGGCATCCGTCCAGGGGTACATCAAGCCCGGGACAATGGCGACAATGATGTGGTCGTTGAGGGTCGTCTGTCGGGGCGCGTCTTTGTAGTTGGTGTAGGCATAGGCCAGGACCGTGGCCTCGGGATCGACGCGGCGGGCTTCCGCCTGGGTGGCCAGCCAGAAACGGGCGTAGCGGTCCGAGACTGAGCCCAGCCAGCGCGACCAGTCCGCCTTGCCGGCCGCGAAGTCCTGCGCTGCCAGCTCGATGGCGTCGCCCTGGCTGAGTTCCGGTCGGCCCTCGACAGTCCCCGGCGCATCCCAGGCCAGGCAGGCCGCACAGGTGCACTTGCCGCAGGTGTCGTTTTCGGCGCAGTTGACCCACGGCCGGTCCGGGGTCCGCGTCTGCTGCCACTCCTGTACCCGCTCGCGCGCCAGTCCCGGTGCGGAGACGCACATCGAGATCAGCCGCCCCTCGCCGCCGAAGTACAGCGGATCGGAACGGCGCTGGCCGTCGGGCAACAGGTTGAAGTACTCCGGATGGCTCGCCGCGAAGCGCTGCCAGTAGTCCTCGAAGCCGTGACCGTACTCCAGGCTCACGCCGCGGTTGAAGCGGTGTCGGCGCAGCCAGCGCAGTTGCTGGTCGGCGAACTCGGCGCGGGCGGCCATGCTGCTGAAACCGGCCGGGGTGATCGAGAGACCGCCAAAGCGCACGCGCGTGTGCAGAAACCGCGGGCGGATCTGCAGGTCGAGGTCGGGCAGACTGAGGGTGGTCTGCGGCGGCACGAAGGTGCCCAGTTCCCCCGGCCACAACCAGCGTACGCCAAGCTGGCGCTCCAGCAGTTCATAGACGGCAAACAGGCTCCCCGCCGAGGTGTTGTCCAGCAGCGGCGTGCCCTCACCATCCCGCCCGGCCAGGAAGAGTCGCGCGCCGACGGTCCGCAACACGGCGGTGCTGTGCGGCAACTCGTCCCAGGCCAGGGTGATGGCTTCGCGCGTGGTCTTGCCGACCCCGATGTAGACGCGGGCCAGGCCGTCTGGCCGGTCCGCACTCTCCGGCACCACGCTCAGGCTGGCGCCGCTGGCCAGCCGGACGTGGTCACACAGTTCCTGGGCCGCGAGGCTGACTCCCGGCAAGGGCTCGTCAGGCACCACCAGAACGCAAGCCGGCTGCCCGGCCGTCACCAGGTCCAGGGCCATGGCCACGGCAGGGCTGAGCAGCAGTGCCGTCAGGCCGATCTTGAGCGTCGCCATCTCTCCGTGCCTCCGGGGTCCCATCGCGTGTGGCTGACCGGACCCTAATCTGTCGCGCCAAGCGCCGACCGCAAGGGCAGTGTTGTCTCCGCTCCAGAAAGCCGGATTGACCACGGGTGGCGCGGATTCCACGGATAGGAGAGACTGCGAGTCTAGGCCCCTATACACTCTGCAGGCGCAGTCCCCCTCGGGTTTCGTCCTTCCGACAATCGGGTCATGCACTCCGCCGTCCAAGGCTGTTCCAAGATCGCGGTTCCCGCTACGGGTGAGCGCGTGAGAACGTGAAAGCGTGGATTCGTGGCAGACGGCCGGCACACGCGCCGTAACCCTCACGCAATCACGCTCTCACGCTTTCACCGTGCCGGTGACCAACAGCGATGGTCGTTGGGAAAACAGAACAGCCCTGGAGAGCACGCCCACGGCAACCAGCCGGGGTGTGACCCCGGGCACTTTTCAGGCCTCATCGGGGTTGCATTCAGGAGTCTTTCATGGTATCAGTAGGAAGAGTTCAGGATGATTTAGGAAGAGTATAGGATTGGGCTAGTGCAGATGCTGACTGTGGGTCAGTCTTGTCGGCATTTCACGGGCGAGCACGCGTACCGCGTGGACTCGCAGCGTCGGCTTGCCTTGCCGACGGGCTGGCGGGGGGAGAGCGAAGGGGATCGGGCCTTCATGCTGCTGGCGCACGAGCAGCCCTGCATTGAGATGATGCCGATGGCGATGTTCGAGAAGAAACTGCCGGCGTTGGAGGAGGAGTTCCAGCGCAATCCCGACGCGCTGGTGTCGCTGGGTAGCCTGGCGGCCTCAGCGACGGCGGTGGTGGTGGATCGGCAGGGTCGTTTCGCGTTGACTCCGGGGCTGATGGCACATGCCGCGATCACGGACCGCGTGGTGCTGGTCGGTACCTTTCTGACGATTGCCCTCTGGGCGCCCGAGGAGTGGGAGCAGCGGCGCGAGCCGGCGGCCAAGGCGCGCCAGGTGTACCGCCTGGCGGCGAGCCGGCCGGACGAACTGGGTCAGGTCTCTCGGCCGGTGATTAAGGCGGACCAGGAAGCATGAGTGGCGGGCACGAACCAGTCTTGCTGACGGAGGTGGTGGAGCACCTGGCTGCGCCCACGGTGCGGCGCATTGTGGACGGCACGGTGGGCCTGGGCGGCCACGCCGCCGCGTTGCTGCAGCGTCTGCCGACGGTGGAGTTGTTGGGGCTGGATCGCGATGCCGATGCCCTGGCCGTAGCGACCGTGGCGCTGCAGGGCTATGGAGCGCGGGTGCACCTGCGGCAGTGCCCGTTCTCAACCCTGGCCGAGGCCGTGCACGATCTGGGTTGGGCGACCGTGGACGCCGTCCTGCTCGACATTGGCATGTCGTCGCCGCAGATCGACACCGCGGCGCGGGGGTTCTCGTTTCGGCGCGAAGGGCCGCTCGACATGCGTATGGACCGCCGGGACCGCACCACGGCTGCCGTCATTCTGAACACCTGGTCGGAGGCCGAACTGGCACGGTTGTTCCGCGAGTATGGCGAGGAACCGAAGGCGCGGGCGGTGGCGCGGGCGGTGGTGGCGCGGCGCGAAGAGCGGCCCTGGAGTCACACGGTGGAACTGGCCGAACTGCTGGAGCAGGTACTCAGTCGGCCGGGGGCGCGCGGCCTGCAGGTGGCGAGTCGCTGCTTCCAGGCGCTGCGCATGGCGGTGAACGATGAACTGGGTGAGTTGGAGCGGGGTCTGCAGGCTGCGGTCGAGGTGTTGGCCCCGGGCGGTCGCCTGGCCGTGATCACCTTTCACTCGTTGGAGGACCGGCTGGTCAAGCAGTTCATTCGTCAGGAAGCCCTGGATTGTGTCTGCCCCCCGAGTTGCCCAGTCTGCATTTGTACCAAGGCCGCCCGGCTGCAGCCGTTGACGCGCAAGTCGCTGACGGCGGGGGCGGCTGAGGTGGAACGGAATCCGCGGGCAGCCCCGGCGCGTCTGCGCGTGGCTGAGCGCCTGGTTGGACAGCGAACCCGCGCGGCCGGATCGCCGCGTTGAGCAGAGCGGGGGGAGGAGCCATGGGAATGGGACGCAGCAGCAGAGTGGTGCGCTGGGAGCGGGTGCGCGTGAGCCCGTTGGAAGCGAAGAGCCGGTCGGGCCTGGTCAGGGGCATGGTCGCGTTGACCGTGGCCCTGGCCTTTGGGCTGGTCCTGGTCTTTGTCCGGCTGAACAGCGAGCAGGTCAAACTCAAGCGCCAGGTCACCGAACTGCGGCGTGGCTTCGGCTTGCGGAGCAAGGAGATCGAGAACCTCGGCCTGGAGGTGGAGATGTACCGCAGCGGCTCCCGCATCTTCGCTCAGATCCAACGTCTCAGGCTCGGACTGCGGATGCCGGAACCAGGCCAGGTGATCCGGATGCGCGGCAGCGCGGCACCGGCGCGCGGCAGCCGGAACCAGGGCGAGACCGAGTTGGCGAAGGCGGATCGCGGAGGCTGAGGCCAGGCATGAAACGCATTCACTTGCTGACTCGGCTCTCGGTGCTGTCCGCGGGGCTGTTGGTGGCCTTTGGCGTGCTGGTCGTCCACGTCTACCACGTGCAGGTCGTCCGCCATGACGAGTTGCACACCAAGGCTCAGGAGAAATGCCTGACCAGCCGTACGGAGTTGGGCCGGCGCGGCGCCATCTACGACAGCCTGGGGACGCCGCTCGCCGGCAACCTGGCGTGTCGGGATATCCTGGCCGAGCCGAGGAACTTCAAGGGCTCGCGCCAGGAGGTCATTCAGGCCCTGGCCGCCGAGTTGAAGATCAGCCCGGTGGTCCTGCAGGCCCGGTTTGCGCGGGCCGACCAGGCGGGCGACCGGCCGGTGGAGGTGGTCGTCGCCCGGCAGGTCGACATCCGCACCGCCGAACATCTCAAGGAGTACCAGTTCCGCGGGCTGCGCTTCGTCGACAGCTACCGGCGCTTCTACCCGAAAGGCCGCCTGCTGGCCAACCTGATCGGGTTCCTCAATGAGCAGGGCAAGGGGACCAGCGGCGTCGAACAACTCATGGATAGCCATCTGCGGCCCACCAGCGGCCGCGCGGTGTTCGAGCGCGACCGGCGCGGGGTGCGGTTCGAGGGCGGGATCTACCGGGAACTGGAAGCGGCCGACGGCTGGGATGTGTACCTGACCGTTCAGGAACCGATCCAGCAGATGGTCGAAGACGAGCTCGCAACCCTGTTCAAGACCTTTGCGCCGCGGGCCGCCTATGCGCTGATGATGGACCCCTCCAGCGGTGCCATTATGGCCTGGGCCCAACTGCCGAGCTACGACCCCAATGACCGCGCTTCCATGCGTAACCCGGACTCCTGGCAGAACTTCATCCTGACCCATGGGTTCGAACCGGGGTCGATCATGAAAGGGGTTTCGGTGGCGGGAGCGCTGGACTATGGCATCGTCAGCCTCAACAGCCCGTTCTTCTGCGAGCGTGGTTCCTGGTTCTACGGCGGCAAGTCGCTGCGGGACGCTGGTCACCGGTACGACACGATGACGGTGGCCCAGATCATCCAGAAGTCCTCCAACATCGGTACCGCCAAGATCGCCCTGGCCATGGGCGACAAGCGCTTGTACCAGGTTCTGAACCGTTTTGGCTTCGGCAAAGCGATCGGGCTGGGCTTCCGCGAGTTTGGCGATGGGGCGCCGCTGCTGTTCCCGGCTGAGGCCACCGGCATCTTCCGTGACCTGCCGAAGTGGGACACGCTGTCCGTGACCCGTTTCCCGATCGGGCAGGGCGTCCTGGTGACGCCTCTGCAGATGGTTCAGGCCTATGCGTCCCTGGCCAACGATGGGGTGATGCTGCAGCCCTATATCATCGACCATATCACCAACCCGAAGACGGGGGAGGAGCGTTATTCCGTGCCCATGACCAAGGGTCGGACGGTGCGGCCCGAGACGGCCAGGCAGATCACGCAGGCGCTGAAACTGGTCACCCGGGAAGGAGGGACGGCCACGAAAGCGGCGATCCCCGGCTACGATACGGCAGGCAAGACGGGCACGGCCCAGAAATGGATCACCGGCCCCGGTGGTCGCGGTGGCTTCTACGCCTCCGACCGCTGCATTTCCAGCTTCATCGGCTACGTGCCAGCCGAGAACCCGGCCTTCGTCCTGTTGGTCGTGGCCGACGAACCGACCCGGGGTGGGAGCCGCTATGGCGGTATCGTCGCCGCGCCGACATTCAGCCGCATTGCAGAGCGTACCCTGCGCTACCTGCAGGTGGCCCCAAGCGCGCCGACGACGGCGCAGGCAGCCCGGCGGAGGGGGACGAGCGATGGCACTGCCGAAGCCGACTTTGCGGACGCACCTTGAGGCCTTGGGCGACCTGTGCTGGGGCACGACGGGAGACCTGAACCCCCCGGTCAGCGGGGCTTGTGCGGACTCGCGCCAGGTGCAGCCGGGGTACCTGTTCTGCGCCATCCCGGGCGCGCGCCAGGATGGCGCCGCCTATGCCGCGGCCGCGGTCCGCCAGGGCGCCTGTGGCGTGGTCGCGGCGCGGCCTCTGGAACTCTCCCCGGCGGTGCCGCAACTGCTGGTGCGCGACGCCTACGCCGCCGCCGGACGGGTCGCGGAGTGCGCGGCCGGGTACCCTGCCCGGAGTCTGCTCCTGCTCGGTGCGACCGGAACCAACGGCAAGACGACGTGTGCCTATCTTCTGCGCCATCTGCTGCGCGCTCATGGCCAGGTCACCGGCATGGTCGGGACGGTGTGTTACGATCTGGGCGATCGCGAGGTCGAGGCCGACCGCACCACGCCGACGCCCTTCGACCTGCAGGACCTCTTTGGCCGCATGCGGGCTGGCGGTTGCGGCTGGGCCGTGTTGGAGATGTCGAGCCACGCCCTGGCGCAGCGGCGCGCCGGCACGGCCCAGTTCGCGGGGGCGCTGTTCACCAATCTGACCGGTGATCACCTCGACTATCACGGGACCATGCGCGCCTACTTCGAGGCCAAGGCGCTGCTGTTCACGGACTACCTCGAGCCTGGTGCACCGGCGGTCATCAACGTCGATGACCCTTACGGTCGGTGCCTGGTTGAGCGGCTCAGCCGCACGGGGAGCGCGCGCCTGGTGACGGTGGGCAGCGAGGCGGCTGACTGTGTCTGGAAGGATGTGCGGCTAGGCTTCACCGGCTGCTGTTTCCGCCTGCGGCTGGGGCGGACGGAGGTGGAGATCGAGTCGCCCCTGATCGGGCAGCACAATGTCGCCAACCTGACCTGCGCCGCGGCGCTGGCGCATGCCTGCGGCGTGCCGGCGACGCTGATTGCCACGGCGCTGCGCGCGGCGCGCGGCGCCCCCGGACGCCTGCAGGCGCTGGCCTCGCCGCGCGGCGTGGCGGCCTACGTCGACTATGCCCACACCGACGACGCGCTCGAGAATGTGCTCAAGGCCCTGCGCCTGCTGCGTCCACGGCGCCTGCTGGTGGTCTTCGGCTGCGGCGGCGACCGGGATCGCAGCAAGCGCCCCCGCATGGGCGCGGCGGCCGCCCGCCTTGCCGACCGCCTTTACGTCACCAGCGATAACCCACGCAGCGAGGCGCCAGAGGCCATTCTGGCCGAGATCCTGGCCGGAGTGCCCGCCGGGACCGCGGTGGAGGTGCATGTCGACCGCCGCCAGGCCATCGGCGCGGCCATCGCGGCGGCCGAGCCCGGCGACATCGTTCTGGTCGCCGGCAAGGGCCACGAGCCCTACCAGGAGATCCAGGGCGTGAAGCACCCCTTCGATGACGTCCGCGAAGTCCGCCAGGCGCTGGGACTGGAACCAGCAGTCATACATGCCCTTGGCTGAGTCCGGGCAATGGCGCTCCGCGCCTACCAGAGAGGCAGAGCCGTGCAGCATCTCTGCCGTCATCAGCTCTCTCGCCGCGCCTGCCCCTCGCGCTCACAGGATCGCCAGCTCCAAGCGGCTCTTGCGTCGTTCCCAGTCAGGCATACAGCGCGTCAGCAGGCGGTGGAACGAGTGGCCGTGGTTTGGGTGCCTCAAGTGGCACAGTTCGTGCATGATCACATACTCGATGCAGTAGAGCGGTGCCTTCACTAGCTCGGGGTTGAGCAGGACCGTCCCGGGGCGGCTGTAACTGCCCCACCGTGTCGGCATCCTGCGCAACCTAACATCTGGGAAGGGCAGATCTTCCCCCTGGAGCTTCGCGAAGCACAGCTCCGCACGCTGTGCGAAGATGCGCCGCGCGTGCTGCCGATACCAGAGTTCCAGGCGTTCGCAGACCCTGGCCGTCCCCTGCAGGTCTGGTAGGGACACGTGGAGGTACCGACCGACCAGTTTCACGCTCGGCGTGTCGCCCCGGACCACTTTGAGCCGGTACTGCCGACCGAGGTAGTAGTGGCTCTCGCCGCTGACATACCGTCTGGGGATGGGCAGGGGCCGGAACTGGCCGAAGAAGTCCAGTTGCCTGAGGATCCACCGTGCCCTCGCTCGCACCCGTGTTGCCACGACCTCCGCCGTTGCACCAAGCGGCGCGTGGACGACCACTCGCCGGTCGGGGTACACCTCGATCTTGAGCTGCCGCCTTGCCTCTGCCACAGGCTCGAACTCGATGGTCCGGGAGCCGTAACGGAGGGTGCCGTACTGCTTGCCGTTCATGCCTTGCGCGCCTGACATACTGAACCTCGGACTCCGGCGCTCACGATGGGTACCTCACCCTGGCGATCTCCAGGCACTTCTCCATGACCTCGTCGATGTCCTCGAAGGTGATGGCGATGCCGTACTCGTCCTTCAGGCCGAAGAGCATGTCCTCGATGGCGGTACGCATACGGTTCTTCACGTCCGGGTTGTTTTGCCAGTTGACGATGCGCAGCTCGCGGACGATGCGGTCGATCTCCAGGCTGGCGCGGACGGCCAGCGGCGGCCGCCCAGGCCCCGTCGTATAGCGTCCGGCCTCCTCCTGAGCCTCCAGCACCGTCCCGTTCGCCGCTTGCGGCGTGTACTTGCCGAGCGCTTCGCAGATCTCGCCGTAGAAGGCCGCTGGAACCGTTCCCGGCGTGAGGTCAGGAGGGATGTCCGTGTCGGTGTGATCGCGGACCTGCCTCAGGACCTCTGTCACCTTGCTCAGGTACTCGGCATCGGAGATGCGGTGCTGGTGGAACGCCTCGATCGTCTCCTCGATCATGCGGCTGAACTTCTTGTAGAACGCCGGGTCTTCCTTCTCCCACTTCTCACTGAGGGTCCGCTTGGTGCGATGCGCGATCGTGTCCGCCTTTGACGCCGCCCCGTGGATGCGCTCCACCTCCTTCTCGAAGGCCTCGGCGTTGAAGATGTTCACCAGCCCCGTCAGCGACTCGACCTCACGGGTTCCCACGTGGGTATCGATCAGCTTCTGGACCCGCCGCTCGTACTCCCGGAAGTCAACGACCTCGGCATAACGTCGGCGCACCGCGGTCCGCAGGCTGCAGAAGAACCTGAGGTCGCCCCGGTAGCGCTCGATGGTGGCCGCTGTGGTCGTCTCGATGAAGCTCACGCTGGAGAGTGCGACCTGCAGCGTCCGCGCGAAGAGGGCAAGGCGTTCGTAGAAGGCGCTACGCCGCGCCTCATCGCCAAGATGGACCTCGAAAGCCTCTTCGTCGTGCTGGTTCGGCAGACTCTTGAACGTGTCCCAGAGCTCTGCATGTCGCTGGGGCAGCTTGGCGACCTCGCGACGAATGTCGGACAGTGCCTCCTGGATCTCTTCCTGGTCGAAGCCGGCCAGCGCACCGGGCAGTTCGCCGTAGAGGTCCAGCGCCTCGTCCAGCTTGCCCAGAACGCCGTAGTAGTCGATGATGTAGCCAAAGTCCTTACCCTCGCAGAGCCGGTTGACTCGGGCGATGGCCTGGAGGAGGCTGTGTCCCGCCAGCGGTTTGTGCAGGTACATGACCGTGTTGCACGGCGCGTCGAACCCCGTCAACAGCTTGTCCACGACGATGATGATCTCCGGCTGCTCGCCGTGTTTGAAGGCGTTGATGAGCTGCCGGTTGTACTCCTTCTCGCTGCCGTACTTCGCCATCATCTGCTTCCAGAAACGGATCACCTCGTCAGTGTTCTCGTCAAAGACATCCTCGTTGCCCTCGCGGTCATCCGGGCCGGAGATCAGCACCTCGCAGGACACCATGCCGAACTCGTTCAGGAAACCCTTGTAGCGCAACGCCGCGGCCTTGCTCATGGTGACGAGCTGCCCTCTGTACGGCGTCCCCTGCCAGGTGTCGCGGTAGTGCCTGCTGACATCCCAGGCAATGCGCATGATCGTCTGCTTCGACTTCTGTACCTGGGACGTGCCGCTGCACTTGCGTTTGAGGTCAGCCCGCTGCTCCGGCGTCAGGCCTTCGGTGTACTTCTCGAACCAGGTGTCGAGCGGTACGGCGTCCACGTCCTGCGGCACGTGCCGGCCCTCGTAGAGGAGGGGCACGACCGCCCCGTCCTCGACGGCCTGCTGGATGGTGTAGCTCGGCTGGATGAGGCCGCCGAAGGTCACCGCCGTGTTCTTCTCCCGCTGCAGCAGCGGCGTGCCGGTGAAGCCGATGTAGCAGGCGTTCGGCAGCGCCTTGCGCATCTTGGCGTGGCGGGGGCCGTACTGGCTGCGGTGGCTCTCATCGACCAGGACGAAGATGTTCGGGCTCTCGTTCCTCACCTCTGCCTTTCCCAAGGCCGCCTCGAACTTGTCGATGATCGTGGTGATGATCTGAGCCTTGGCGCTGGTCAGGAGTTCGCCCAGGCCCCAGCCGCTCCGTGCCTGGACCGGTTCGTGGCCCGTCTGCATGAAGGTCTTGTGGATCTGATCGTCGAGGTCGATCCGGTCGGTCACAATCACGATCTTGTGGTCCGCGAGGTCAGGGGCCAGCGCGAGCGCCTTGGCAAGGAACACCATGGTCAGCGACTTGCCGCTGCCCTGCGTGTGCCAGACGACACCGCCCTGGCGCCGGCCTGCTTCGTCACGCTGACGGATGCGGGCCATGATGGTCCTGACGCAGAAGTACTGCTGGTACCGCGCTATCTTCTTCTCGCCCGCCTCAAAGAGGATGAACCGTCGGCTGAGTTCCAGCAGGCGTCCTGGCCGACAGAGTGCCACCAGCGCCCGGTCCTGTGGCGTCGGAAGGCGGGTTGAGGTCGCGTGTTCAGCGGGTACTTCGGTCAGAGTCCCGCCTTCAGGGGGAAGCCCTGCGGCGGCTTCAGCCCCCGCATCCCGGGCCGGTGGTGCCATCCTCGCTGAAGCGTCGGGAAGACTGCCGCGTGAACGCGGAACTCCGACGGGGAGCGATCGGTCCACCATGGATTGCAGCTCCGCCTCGTCCACGTCCTCCTTCCAGGCACTCCAGAACCTCGCCGCCGTCCCCACCGTGGCGTAGCGCGCTTCGTTCTTGCTCAGCGCGAGCAGCACCTGGGCATACAGGAACAGGTGCGGGACCTCGTCGTCGCGCTGGTTGCGGAGGTGTTGGGAGATGGCCTGCTCGATGGCGTCCTTGACGGTCGGGCTCTTGCACTCGATGATCGCGAAGGGGATGCCATTCACGAAAAGCACAAGATCGGGCCGGCGCGCCTCGTGGCTGCCGCTGCGCTCCACGGCGAACTCCTCGGTGACGTGGAAGGCGTTGTTCTCCGGGTGCTCCCAGTCGATGTAGTTCAGCGTGAAGCTCTTGCTGTCGCCATAGATGCTCTGCTGCATCGCCTTGCCGAGGCAGAGCAGGTCGTAGAGCTTCTCGTTGGTGCGGATCAGTCCGTCGTAGGGTTCCGACTTCAGGGCCTGCACCGCCGACTGGAGGTTGGCTTCGCTGAAGGCATGCTCCTCACCCTTGGTGGTGATACGGTTGATCTTGCGGAGCTGCTTCTCCAGGACCGCGTCCAGGATCACAGTCCCCCGCCGGCCGCCGCGCCGCTCCAGCGCCTCTGCCGGCGTCAGGTACACGTAACCCAGCGCCTGCAGAACCTGCAATGCCGGCGCTTGCGAGACGGCATCTTCGTCGATGGTCATTGCGGCATGGTGGCTCACGGGCTCACTCCATTGCGCAAGACATCGGCCACGTTGCTCTTGCCCGAGCCATTCTGCCCGACCAACACCGTGAACCGGCCCAGGTCCAGCCGCACATCGTCGCCCAGACTCCGGTAGTTCGATACCTCCGGCCGTGTGATCATCGCTCCTGCTCCCTATCGGGCGAGGCTGTCACCCTCGCTGACCCATGTGGTCGTACATAAACGATGACGCGTAGATCCGCTCGAACTGGCTGGCGATGGCGGTACCCTCGATCATCTCCCGCAGGCCCGAGGAGACGATGTAGTGGCGGATCGTCAGCCCGTTGTCCCGTCCGAACGCGGCAGTCCGCGTAAACCACTCCTCGACGCCTTGGAACAGGGCGACCTTCCTCCCAAAGTCGGCGAACGCGGCACGGGTGACGGACACTTTCCTGATCTCGGCCTCCTGCAGCATCACGCGCATGTAGGCGAGTATCTCGTCGGCGCGCTGTTCCTTGGCCACCGCTTTCGCCTTCTCCCAGAACTGGCCCGGCTTGAGGCCAAGTTGCGGGATGAAGTCGTGCTCCTGCATGTTCCCTGGAGCCAGAGTCCCATCGAAGTCATAGATGATCGCCAACTGGGGTCGCGTGTGTCTGCTCATCGTCACTTCGTTGCGGCAGCCTGGACCCGTACCCTCCCCGTCAACAGCTTCTGCATCAGGCCCTTCTTCTGTTGACGGAGGGCGGCCAGTTGGCGGCGCATGGTATCGAGTTCCTGGCCGGCCACACCCAGACAGGCAGCGATGGTTCGCTGTTCGGTCAAGGCCGGTAAGGCCAGCCTGATCGTCCTGAACTGGTTCCAGCGCAGACTACCGCGACGGTCGACCGACGCGCTGGTGCTGACCTCGAAGATGTGACGGTAGAGCTCGGTCTTGAGCAGGCTGTACAGGAACCGCACGTCCACCTGGTCAGGGTCCGTCCTGAAAACAGTGTACATCGGGCTGACCAGCCCAGCCTCAGCGTCCGTGAGCACGCCGATGGAGCCTTCCTCGATGTGGTTGGTCGCATAGGCGAACTGCCCGCGCCGAACGAGCTTGTAGCCGGAGGTATCTTCACTGAACACACGCTTGCCGAAGTAGGTCAGCGAGTCGACGAGGCCGTCGTACTTTGTGCATGAGAGCACCGGGATGCTGGTGTCGCCGCCATGGCGGTCTGAGACCTCAGCGGCGACATCGCCGATGGACACGTAGTGCCAGTCAGTCGGAACCGGTCCGAACCGGGTCCTCCTTACTGGACTCGAGCCCGGCCCGAACTGGGGGAACCGCAGCCTGCCGGTGAGGAGTTGCTGCATGAGGCCCTGCTTGAGGCGCTGTTTGGCGGCGATGAGCTTCTCGGTCTGCTCGATGGCCCGGTCCCAGGTGGAGAGGATCTCGGCAATCTTGCGTTGCTCGGGGAGAGGAGGGAGGGGAATGGGGAAGTCTCGGATCTGGTCGGCGCTGATGTGTGGCACCGCCGTTTCTGTCTGGACTGCTCTTACATACTCGCTGAACCGATAAGTGCTGAGCAACTGGGCCACGAAACACGTCAACAGGTCGTTCTTCCCGCGGATGCGAGCCACCCGCTGCACGAGAAGACAGGGCAGGTCCAGTTCGCATGCCACTGCGCACTTCAGCCCAGCACCTACCCACGTTCGGTCCATCGCCAGGACAACGTCCCCCGGAGCCAGAACGTAGCGGACCAAGGCGCCCGACTGCGACTGAGGCCACCGCTTGACGCCTGTCCAACGGAGCGCGCCTGGGATGACATTGTCACCCCGCAGTAGCCGGACGCCTTCCGCCGCATCCGTGTAGCCGTCGCTTGGGAAGGGGAACCCGGTCAGTAGATCAGTCGCCTTGCCTAGGGCGACACACCCCCACTCCGCGGGGATTTCGCCGATGGGCGTGTGTTTGGTCTGCTGGCTGGCATTGAGGTGGGAGATTCTCATCTTCTCTATCCCAGCAGGTTGCGGATGGCCACCAGAAGTTCATCGAGGTACGCCATCCCGGCCAACCGCTCCGCATCCGGCAGACTGGCGGTCAGGCCGCTGCGGCCGAGTTTCGCACTCACGCCCTCCCGCATCAGCTTGCGGAGTTCGGACATCTGTAGCAAGGGCGGCAACTTGGCGAAAGCGTCCGGCTGGATGCAGAGCCAGATGGCCTCCAGAGCGGAAAGGAGCGGGGGCCAGCAGACCCAGTTCAAGGCGCCTTGATCGAGTTCCAGCAGGCTCTCCCACTTCTCCGGCGCGCTGAGCGCATAGAGCCGTTCGCGTCCCTGCCGTCTCGACGTGACGAGGCCAGACCGGCTCATCTCACCTACCGCGTCCTGAATGGTGCGATGGAAGTAGAAGGTCTGGCGCGCGATGTCCGAGGCCCCGGCGCGCCCGGACACCAGGAGGAGAAGGGCTATCTCGCAACGGGCACTGACGCCGAAGAGTGCGCGCAGCCGTAACCAGAGGCAGTTCTTGGCGTAAGGCGGGAACTCGCTGGACAGTCCGCGCAGATCCAGAGGATTCCGCAGCCAGCCATAGGACTTGAACACGGGGTCTGGCTCACCGACCAGCGGCAGGACGGCGTTGTCGGCTCGGCGGAACAGGAACCGATCCTCCGGCTCCTCACGTCCGCCGCTGGCGAGGCGTCGCCACTTGGTCCCGATACCGCGCTTGCCCATCACCCCCGCCACCGCGGTCAGGACTCCACCGCCTCTGAAGCCCTCTCTGTGCACGACCGTCTTCAGACGTTGCACGCTGATGAACCGCTCGTTGGTTACCAGCCAGTCCAGGACCTCATCGAAGAGGCGCGGGTCGTAGCGCCCGATCGTGCAGGTGAAGGCAAGCAGCGCCTCCGGGTCGATGGCCCAGCGGTCTCCGGTCTCGGCATGGCCTGCCACGCCCACGGCTGACCACTGTCGCCACAGGAAGCGCAGCATCAACTCCAAGTACTCCGCTCTAAACTCGGTCAGCGACGGCGCCATGTCCCATCTTCCTCAGTAACTCACGGAGAAGCCAGGCAAAGCCTTCGGACGGGTCGTAGGTGCGTGCCCAACGTGCAGCATTCGCCAGTTCCGCCGCCGTGGGCTCGAGGCCAAGCAGGTCGTCAAGGTGCCGGCCACCCCCTTGATCGGCGGCCGCCGGGAGCTTGAAGTGAATCTGGTCCAGTCGGCCGATGAAGTAAACCGTGAGCCGGTTTCCATAGCTACGCTTCTCCGCCCGGGCCATGAGGCCTTCCGGCAGACCGGCGCGGTACAGCCCTCCGTCCCCGCGACTCGGACCGTTGTTCAGCCAGTTCGCTGGAAGCCCCAGATCAACACGAGTCTGCTCGGCAGCGGCCACAAGATCGGGGGGAAGTGGCTCGGGATCCAGCAATCCCCCGCTCTCGTCTGCCAACGCCACGACGTCCACATCCTTGGTCGTTGTTCGGGACACAAGCCGTTTCACAACGAGTGCCGACCCGCCGCATACGACCAGGGCGACGGGCTTGGAGCCGTCCATCTCCAACCGTGCGGCGAGCAACCCCAAAGCCTCATGAAGTGTCTTGTCATCTATCCTGTTCATACCGATAGAGTGATATTTGTACCGTTACGTTAGCACGGAACAACTAGCATATCAAGGTCTGCTTGGCAATCTTCACTCCCGCCAGAGCCCGGTACCTGGCGTCCTGGTTCAGCCAGAATTGAGGCGACTGGCCGAACGCCTTCCCGAGGCGGGTGGCCAGGTCGCAAGAGAGCGGCATCCGGTTTCCCAGCAACCGGCGCACCTCGTGGCGGCTGAGTCCGAGGGCGTCAGACAGGGTCTGGTGGTTCCAGCCATGGAACGCCAGTTCTTCACGTATGGTGTCACCCGGGCCCAGTATGGCGAAGGGCGTGTGTCGGAGCGTCATCGCTTGCCCTCCCCGGACACGAGCCCCAGTTCCTCCAGGTACCCCGCCATCTCCTGGCGCGTCTTGGCGAGCTGGCGCTCCAGGTCCTCGATCTCCTGCTGGACGGCGGGGATATCGACCTCGGGTTCGGCTTCGAAGGTGTCGACGTAGCGGGGGATGTTGAGGTTGTACTCGTTCTCCTTGACCTCGGCGAGAGTGGCCCGGTGGGCGTACTTGGCCACGGACGCGCCGGCCTGGAAGGTGGCGACGACGCGGTCGATGTCTTCGGGGCGCAGGCGGTTCTGGTTCTTGCCGTCGGCGTAGTCGCGGCTGGCGTCGATGAAGAGGATGTCGGTGGTGGTCTTGCCCTTGTTGAAGACGAGGATGGCGGCCGGGATGCCGGTGCCGTAGAAGAGGTTGGCCGGCATGCCGATGACGGCCTCCAGCAGGTTCTCCTCGATGAGCTTCTCGCGGATGCGCCCCTCGGCGCCACCGCGGAAGAGCACGCCGTGGGGGACGATAACAGCAATTTTGCCCTCGCCGGGCAGCGCGATCTCGATCATGTGGGTGATGAAGGCGTAGTCGCCCTTGCTGGTCGGCGGGATGCCGCGGTGGAAGCGGTTGAAGCGGTCGCTGCCGGCGGTATCCGCACCCCACTTGTCCAGCGAGAAGGGGGGGTTGGCGACCACGCAGTTGAAGCGCATGAGGGAATCCCCCTCGATGAGCTTGGGGTTGGTGATGGTGTCGCACCACTCGATGCGGGCGCTGTCCATCTCATGCAGGAACATGTTCATGCGGCAGAGGGACCAGGTGGAGCCGTTCGACTCCTGGCCGAAGAGGGAGAAGTTCGGCGAGCCGATCTCGCGGGCGACCTTGATGAGGAGCGAGCCCGAACCGCAGGCCGGATCGCAGATGCGGTCGCCGGCTTTCGGCCGGACCAGCTTGGCCAGCAGGGCCGACACCTCGGCCGGGGTGTAGAACTCGCCCGCCTTCTTGCCGGCGCCCGAGGCGAACTTCGCAATCAGGTACTCGTAGGCGTCGCCGATGACGTCGTTGCTTGCCAGGTGCGAAGGGCGCAGATCGAGCTTGGGATTGGCGAAGTCCTCAAGGAGCGACTTCAGGCGGCGATTGCGCTCGCGGGTCTGTCCGAGGTTGGCCTCCGAATTGAAGTCGATGTTGCGGAAGACGCCCTCCAGCTTTTCCTTGTTCTCGTCCTCGATGCGCTCCAAGGCGATGTTGATCAGCTCGCCGATGTTCGGCTCGTTGCGCTGACGGAACAGCGTCCCGAAGTCGCACTCCGGCGGCACGCGAAAGCGTTCCCGGCTGAGCGCGCGCTCGACGCGCGTAGCATCGCCGTCGTAGCGTTGGGCGTACTGCTCGCGCTTGTCCTGCCAGAGGTCTGACATGTAGCGGATGAACAGCATCACCAGGATGTAGTTCTTGTACTCGGACGGGTCAACAGCGCCACGGAAGGTGTCGCAGGCCCGCCACAGGATGTCGTTGATCTCGGTCTGGGTGATCCGCGGTTCGGTGGTGGTCATCGCTGGGTCTTTCGGTTATGGCGCCGCGCCAGGGCGCACGACGGGTGTGGGCTGCGCCGACGTGCGGCGGCGGGTGGGGCGCGAGTCGCGCCGTGGATTGCGTTGGGCTGCCTCGGCGTGGCAGGCGTTCAGGCACACGGCCAGCGCCAGTTCGCGGCGTCTTTCCTGCAACCGGGCCGCCAGTTCCGCCTCTCGCTTGAGCAGTTGCTGCACTGTGAGGACTCGCCTCTGGACGTCCAGCGCCGGGATCTCCAGCAGCAGGCTCTCCACCGGCTCACGGCGGATATGGGGAATGCCAGTGCCCATGGCGTGCTTCCAGATCTGCTCCTGCGCATCCGGCTGGTTGATGGCCCACGCGAGGTAGGCCGCGTCGACGACAGCCGGATCCGGCCGGAGGATGTAGAAGAACGACACGGCCAGAGTCGGGAACGGCGGGGTGCCCACCGGGGCTGCCTGCAACCGACTGCCTCGTGAGATGAAGAGGACGTCACCTACGCGGACTTCGTACCGTTCGGGGCCCCGCTCCGGCGAGACCCGGATCAGGCCGCAGTAGTCGATCAGACCATCCTCGCGGACATCCCTGATCTGGATGACGCGACGAGTGCCCGCTGGGTCGGCCCGCAGCGTCGTGCGGGGCTGGTACCCGAGCTGGATCTCAGCGATGTCTTTGAGCTTGCGTCGCATCGGTTCGCCACGATCAGCCGGTCGTCTGACTATCTGCAGTTCGATTGTCTACATACACGATACCGCAGTCATCGCACTCTGTCCACCCCTCCTCACAGGGAAAACGTGCAGTGCCAATATCTACATACTGTAAGGCCAGGGTGGGGCGCGGCTGCGCGGTCTTGGAACTCCGGCCTCAGCTTCCGGTCGAGCGGTAGTGGCGGACGCCGACGTGCCAGAGACCGAGAGCGGCGGCCAGGAAGGCCAGGCCGGCGAGGGGGAGCCAGCCTGGACCAGAGTTCGCCCAGCCGTCCCCGAGCCAAGGGTCTGCATTCATGGTATCTTGGGGAGGCCCCCTCGGGGCGCTGCCTCTGAGCGCAGTCTCGCGATCAGGCGGTCCAGCCCCTCCGCCGGTCCGACCAGGGCGTGGTAGCCGAGATCGTCGGCGGCGCGGCGATGGCTGAACCAGTGGGACTGTCCCAGTTGGGCGACGGTGAAACGCGTCAGGCGCGGTTCGCCGAGGGCCGGGATGGCGGTATGCAGCGCCTCCAGGGAGACGGCCAGGCCCCGGGCCAGCCAGAGGGGAAGGCGCCGCTGTACCGGGGGCAGTTCCAGGCGGGCCAGGACGGTGTTGATCCAGTCCCAGAGTACGACCGGTTCGTCGTCACCGATGAAGTACGCCTTGCCGCCGCTGCGGGCCGGTCCGGCCAGATCGCGGGCGGCGAGCAGATGCGCCTGGGCGGCATTGTCGATGTAGGTGATGTCGACGCGCGGGTTGCCGCGGCCGATCCGGGCCAGGTGCCCAGTGCGTGCGGCCCGCACGATTCGCGGCAGCAGGTGCTGATCGCCAGGCCCCCAGATCAGGTGCGGCCTGAGGGCGCAGGTGCGCAGGTGGCGGACGTCGTTCTCGCCGTGGTTCAGCCCGTAGGCTGCCGGCTCATTGGGAACCATCTCCCAGCCATCGGCAGCCAGGACCATGCGCTCGGCCACCGCCTTGCTCTCGGGGTAGGCCGCCAGGTAGTGCGCGGGGTAGGGCAGGGATTCGTCGCCGCCCGCGATGTCGGCGCTGCCGATGACGACGCTGGGGGAACTGGTGTAGACCAGGGCCCCGACCTTGTTCTCCAGGCAGGCCCGGAGGATGTTCGCCGTGCCCTTGACGTTGGTTTCGAGGAAGCGCCGGCGTGGTCCCCAGACGCCGGCCATGGCGGCGGCGTGGAAGACGACGTCACGGTCCGCGCAGGCGCGTTGGCAGGCGGCGAGGTCGCAGACATCGCCCTGCCGGCAGTCGACGCCTTGCCGGACCAAGTCGGGGTAGGGCTGCCGTCCGAGTACACGGACCTCGGCCCCGCTCGCCCCGAGCATCTCGGCCAGGCGCCGCCCGAGGAAGCCACCCCCGCCCGTGATCAGGGCTCTCACCCGCGCCGGCCCTGCAGGCCGCGCTCGTAGAAGCTGACGATACTGCGCAGGTAGGCGATCGGCATGCCCGTATCGTAGTGCTCCCCGTCGACCACCTGCGCCAGCAGGCCCTGGTCCTGCCGCAATGCGTCGAGGGCGGTGGTCAGTTGGATTTCGCCGGCCTGGCGCTGGTCCGCCTCGATCTGGCGCTGCAGGTAGTCGAAGATGCGCGCCGTCAGTACGTACTGTCCGTAGACACAGAGGAAGTGGTCGGTGGGCAGCCCTGCAGTCACCAGGTTATGGCGGGCGTAGTCGGCGCTCGGTTTCTCGGCGAAGTCCGTCACGCTGGCCAGGGTCTGCTCGGGGTTGAGCCAGGCCCCGGCCAGGGTCCCATAGTGGCAGACCTCCTCGGCGGCGGCGAGATAGGTCCCGATGACGCTGACCTGGCCGCCGGCATGGAAGGCGTCGATGAGCTGGCGCGCGCAGGTGCGGTCCGAGTTTGAGGCGTAGATGTGGTCGCCGAGCAGGAGGAGGAAGGGCTCCTGGCCCACCCAGTCGCGGGCGCAGTAGACGGCGTGGCCGAAGCCGAGTTGTTCGGTCTGGGGGATGAAGGTGATGCGGGTGCCGAGCTCAGCCAGCTCATGGCAGGCCCGACGGGCCTTTTCCGGCAGTTTGTTGTAGTGCTCCGGCGACGGCAGGCTGCAGAAGAACTGCTCGTAGTAGGCCTCGTCGCCGGCGCGCACGATGATGGCGACCTCCTCGATGCCGGCGCTGCAGGCCTCCTCGACGATGGCCAGCAGGATGGGCTTGCACTGGCCGTCCGCGGTGATCAGCGGCAGCATCTCCTTCTTCACGGCCTTGGTGGCCGGGAACATGCGGGTGCCGAAGCCGGCCGCCGGGATGACGGCTTTGCGCACGAGCTTCGGCGGCTTCATGTCCAGATCGTAGCAGTCCATGCCATAGGTGGCCTGCAGGTACGCCGCCAGCCGGGTGCGTTCGGCCTCGCCGCGGGCGACCAGTTGCACGCAGCCGTCGCCCTGCGAGCCCACGCCCTTGCCGCCATAGGACAGCTCGCGCACCTGCGGGTCCTGCAGCACCGCGTGGAGCCGTGGGGCCGTGAGTTCGGTCGGGCAGACGGGCATCAGGTGCTGGTCGAACTGTTGCTGCGCCTCCGTCATCAGTGCCCCCAGCGCCTGGGCATCGCCGCGCTGCAGGATGTCGGTGGCGCGGCTCACGATGTCCGCATTGATGGGGCCCAGATACTCATGGGCCGCGCGGCTGGCCGCATCGACGGGGAAGGGGTAGGCGTGGGTGAGGTCGGCGAGGATGCGGATAGTATCTTTGTGGCCCTTCAGATCGCCGATGAGCAGGTGCATGTGGCTGCCGACGGCCAGCCGCGAGGTCTGCAGCAGATCACCATCGAAGGCCATCAGGACCGGCACCTGGCCGAAGGCGCAGCCCTGATCCATGCGCCCGCAGCGGGACGGGGTCAGGATCTCGCCCTGGTACGCCGCCTCCATCTCGGCCCGCGTGGTGAGCTTGAGGTCGTAGACGCAGTTGAAGGCGCGGGCGACGAGGACGCAGAAAGCCGCCGAGGAGCTCAAGCCCTTCTTGACCGGCATGGTGGTGAGATAGTTATCGATCTCGACGCCGTCGACCTTGTAGTAGGTGAGGATCGTATAGGCCACCCCGGCGGCGTAGCTGAAGAAACCGCCGGCGCGGGCCGTACTCAACAGGGCCTCACGTTCCATCGGCAGGCGTTCTTCCAGATGCGTTCCGTCGGGGAGCGTCGTGCGGACGACAAACTGATTTGGGCAGGCCTGTACCCGCGCCTGAATGCCCTGGTTGGTACCGGCGATGATCACCTTGCCGGGGGTGATCGCTGAGTTGAAACGGCGGTACGCCCCGGCCCAGTCGGAGTGCTCGCCGAACAGGCAGACGCGTCCCGGTACAAAGAGGTCGATCGTTCTATCCATGCGCGTTATCCGTCTCCAGTTCAGGGCCCGTCCCACGCCGACGCCGACCAGGCGGTCGGCGCCGCTCACTGGGACCATAGCGCAGCGGTCACGGCGCCGCAACCGCCCTGGCGGCGCTGCTCCCCGGTTTGCAGTGTGGTGTTCGGGCTCTTATGTTCTACTGTCTGGTTGTAGCGCGGGCGTAGGCTCGTCGGACACAACTGCAGGGGCACAGCGATGGAGAAAACGGTTATCAGTAAGGCGCGGGTGAAGTGTCCTGGGTGCGCGCGCCTGTTCGAGTTTGACGATGATAACCGCGGCTGTGTCACCAAGTGCCCGAAGTGCGAGTGCGACTTCCTCATTCCCGAAGAGGGCACCGACGGGGTTCTGGTCGGCACGGGCGACGACAGCTTCGACATCGTCTGCCCGCACTGCCACACCGAGTTCGTTCTCCCCGACGAGTATCGCGGTGAGGCGGCCGACTGCGCCGAGTGCCATCGCGTGTTCCTGATCCCGCTGGAGGGCAAGCAGGGCCTGCCCATGGAGGAGGAGGCGGTGACCGCCGCTCCAGTCGCCGCCGCCAAGGCGCCGACCGTGCCGGAACCGCCGCCGCAGCAACGGCGCATGGCCACCGTCTTCCTGTCGCGCAAGGAGGTTCTGGACCAGGCGGAGAAGGCGCAACGGGAACGCATGGAGCGGGTGGCGCAACCGCGCGGCATTCAGCGTGCCGGGGGGGGCGGCGAGCCGATCGCGTCGTTCTCGAGCGGCCTCGGCGTGCCGGAGCCCAGCAACCGTGGCGTCATTGACCTGAAGACCACCGCCACCCTCGAGCCCGCCGCGACCCGCGCCGTACGGCGCTCGGAACTGCCCGACTGGATGCCGCCCCTCGACTTCGAGAAGCGCGAGAAGATCGTCGAGTTCGAGGCCGGAGCCGAGCCAGCTCTGGCCAGGATCAAGGTGACCACGCTGATCCCGGTCCTGCTCATCCCCGCGGCCGCGATCCTGGGTCATTACATGCACCCGGCGGCGGCGATAGCCTGCACCCTCGTGCCTGGACTGGTCTGCTGGGGGCTCGCGGCCGTCAAGCTCCTGCCGGTCCTCGGCCGCAAGGTGATCATCCTGACCAACTTCCGGGTGATCATGGCAGACGCGAACGAAGTGGTCGATATCGATCTGCTTTGACCGCCGCCGCGCCGCCCCCGTCCCTGCCGTGTCGCATCCCGCTTCGTGGTACCTTTCCCAAGGGCGGCAGAGTGCCACGTTGTGGTACCCTTTCGGAGCCCTCCTGTACCACCCTGTGGCACCCCCTTCGGAAACCCCTCTATTTTCCTGATCCAGGCTTGATTTGCCTCTGTCCCGCATGTATTTGTGGCGCCGTCGACGGACGTGTTCGCGGGTGCTGTTTTCGGGGATTCCGGGGGTGCGGACGGGGCCGGCTTCGGGCCTTGTTCTCCGACCCACGGCAGAGTTCTCGGTGTGAGCGGCAAGACGGGCGGCGCATGGTGACCGGCGGTAGCGACAGCGGCGAGGGAGTCCAGGGCAACCGGCCTCGGGTTACCGTGGCTGATCTGGTGCGCGTGCTGGAGGCTGAGGTCGTCTGTTGCGAGGATCACCTGGGTCGTTCCGTCCTGGCCTTTGCCGCCAGTGATCTATTGAGCGACGTGCTGGCTTTCGAGAAGCAGGACTACGCCCTGCTCACCGGGCTCACGAACGCGCAGATCGTGCGCACCGCCGACATCACGGGCGCCTCCTGCATCGTCATCGTTCGCAACAAGAAACCCCAGCAGGCGGCGGTCGCGCTTGCCCAGGCCTCGGGGATTCCGATCATCCTGGTGTCGTGCTCGATGTTTGAGGCCTGCGCGCAGTTGAGCCGTCTGGCGGAACCGCATCATGACGCAGTTCCACGAACGTCAGATCCGTCTGGTCCATGAGCTGATGTACCAGATCAAGGTCCGGGAGGCGATGACGCGTGACGTCATCACCTTCCCGCCCTCGGTGACGTTTCGCGAGGTCCAGCTCTGTCTGAAGAAGAACCGCTTCTCCGGCACGCCGATCGTCGAGGGTGGCCGCCTGGTCGGCATCGTCAGCATCGACGACATCATCACCGCCTTCGACCACGGCGTGATCGACCGGCCGGTCCACGAGTTCATGACGCGCAGTCCGGTCACCGTACCGCAGAACTACTCGGTGATCGCGGCCTCGAATCTGTTCCACAAGTATGGCTTTGGCCGCCTGCCGGTCGTCAGCCGTCCCGGCAGCGAGGAACTGGTCGGCATCATCACCTTCAGCGACATCCTGTCGCATCTGCTGCTGCAGATCAACAGCATTGCCGAACGGGTGGAGGAGCACGAGCGCAGCATGGAGGCCCATATGGAGCGCCGGCATGACCTGCTGCACTTTGAGCTTGCCGCGGACAGTTTCGAGCGGGCCGGTGTGGCGGCCACGCTCACCAAGAAACGGCTGCAGGCGCGGGCCGTGCCGTCCGATCTGGTGCGCCGGATCGCGGTGATCTGCTACGAGGCGGAGATGAATGTCATCCTGCACTCCCTGGGCGGCTACATGGATGTCGAGATGCTTCCGGACCGGGTGCGCATCCGTGTGGTCGATGAGGGGCCCGGCATCCCGGATATCGAGAAGGCGATGCAGCCTGGCTATACCACGGCGAATGAGAAGATCAGGGCCCTCGGCTTCGGCGCCGGGATGGGGCTGCCCAACATCAAGCGCTGCGCCGACGACTTCACCATCGCCTCGTCGATGGAAACCGGGACTGAACTCGAGGCGACTGTGCATCTGCCGGCGCTGGCGATGGGGGTGGCGTTGCCCCCGGTCGTCGAGGCGTCGCGAAAGGAGGCCGCTCGTGACCGTTGAGGACCTGGTATCCCTGCTCGGCCTGGACCCCATCAACCTGGCGGACCCAGCCACGCGGCAGGTGACGACGGCTTACTGCGGCGACTTGCTGAGCGACGTGATGGCACACTGCCAGGGCGGCGCGGTCTGGTTCACCGTCCAGGCGCACGTCAACACCGTGGCGGTGGCGGATCTGCGGGATGTCGCCTGCATCGTGTTGGTCAACGGCGTGTCGCCGGATCTCCAAACCAGCGCCCGCGCCAAGGCTCAGGGGGTTAATGTCTGCGGCAGTGAACGGAGCAGCGCGGCGTTGTGCATGCAGTTGGCGGGGCGGCTTCTGGAGGTACGCCCCGGATGACCCGTTTCGACTTGCACATCCACAGCGCGCTGTCGGCCTGCGCCGAGAACAGCCTGTCACCGGGGCGGATCGTCGAGCGTGCCGCGCGGGCGGGCATTTCGGTGCTGGCGCTGACGGACCACAATGCCAGTGCCAACGTCGCGCCGACGATGGCGGCGGGCCAGCGTTGCGGGGTGGGCGTGATTCCTGGCCTCGAGGTGATGACCCGCGAGGAGGTCCATGTCCTCGTCTTCTTCGATGACCTGGCGGCTTTGGCGGACTGGCAGACGCGGGTGGATGCGGCCTTGCCGGCAGCGCCGAACCGCCCCGAGGTCTTCGGTGAACAGATCCTCTATGATGCGGCGGACGGCATTGTGGGCGTTGACGAGCGTCTACGCCAGGTGGGCATCGGGATGGGCATCGACGCGCTGGCTGATGAGGTCCACGCCCGCGGTGGGGTGGTGATTCCGGCCCACGTCTTCCGCTGCCGTCATAGTCTCAGCAGCCAACTCGGTTTCATCGATCCGGGGGCTGTCTACGATGCGCTGGAGGTGACCACCGCGGAGTGGCGGCGCGACGGTTACCGGCTGGGTCAGCGTCTGTGTGGTTTCCCGGTGCTCAGCGGTTCGGATACGCATTTCCTCGAGGACGTCGGCCGTTCGTGGCTGGAGGTAGGCGCGAGCGCGCCGACGGCGGGTGCCCTGATTGCTGCCATCCGGAGTCTCGGCGGGTGAAGGATCTATCGCTCCACCTCATGGACCTACTGGAGAACGCTGCCAAGGCGGGGGCCCGGCGCGTGCAGGTCTCCCTGTGGTGGGACGGCGACGTGTTCTGCCTCGAGGTGGCCGACGACGGTCCAGGGCTGCCGGCGAGGGTGGCCGCGGACCCCACGGATCCCTACCGGACCACCCGCACAGAGCGGCCGGTCGGCCTGGGCCTGGCCCTGCTGCGCGCGACGGCGGAGCAGACCGGGGGGCGTTTGCGGGTGCACAGCGAGCCTGGCAAAGGGGTTCGCATTCAGGCGGAGTTTCCCCTGCGCCATGTCGATGCCAAGCCCTTGGGCGACTTGGCCGGTGCGCTGCTGACCTCGGCGGTCGGGTGGCCGACCGATCTGCTGGTGGATGTGGGTTGCCCGGCCGAGCGCATCCTGGATCTGGCCGAGGTTCGTCGCGAACTCGCTGGGGTGCCGCTCTCGCATCCCGCGGTCACGCGCATCCTGGCGGACCTGATTGCCGCGGGGCTGGCCCCGCTGCAGCGCCAGGCCGAGGCGGTGTTTGGCAGGCTGGGCGGCGCCCCGGCGACCGAGCTGGCAGCGCGGGTGCGCGCCGGGCGCCAGCCCGGCGCAGTGCGGGCGGTGGCGGCAGGATTACGGCAGGCTGGATCCAGGACGTCAGTCCAGGCGCGGGTCTTACCCGAAAAACAGGAGTCGCCGACGTGAAGAGCCTTGACGAACTCAGGAAGGTCCGGGACCAGGTCCGCAAGGAACTGGAACTGCGCAGCGGCGCGCACCGAGCCAAGGTGGTGGTCTGCATGGGCACCTGCGGCATCGCTGCCGGCGCTCGCGACACCATGAAGGCTCTGCTTGGCGCCCTGCAGGAGCGGAGCCTCACGGACGTGGCGGTGGTCGCTGCCGGGTGCCGAGGCTTCTGCGAGCAGGAACCGCTGGTGGAGGTGCAGATCCTCGACGAGCCGGCCGTTACCTATGGGCACGTCGATGCCGCCGCGGCCGCGCGCATTGTCGCCGAGCATCTGGTGGCGGGCCGCAAAGTCCAGGAACTGGTGTTCCGCTGAAAAGGGAGGGAGATCATGGCCACCGTGTCCTGTGAACGCTGCTGCCAGAAGACGGAGAATCCGCAGTTCCGTCAGTTGGACGAGTTTATCGCCCTCCAGGAGAGCGGGCGCAACGCGCTGATCCCGGTGCTGCACAAGGCGCAGGAGATCTTCGGTTTCCTGCCGCCGGACGTGCAGCAGCATGTTGCCGACGCCCTCGGCATTCAGGCCAGCGAGGTGCTGGGGGTGGTGACCTTCTACCACTACTTCACCATGCAACCCCGCGGTCGGCATACCGTGAATGTCTGTTTGGGCACGGCCTGCTATGTGCGCGGCGCCAAGAAGGTCATGGAGGCGCTCTGCCATGAGCTGGGCGTGAAGATGGGCGAGACCACGCCGGATCGGCGCTTCTCGCTCACGGCGCAGCGCTGCTTCGGGGCCTGCGGACTGGCCCCGGTCGTGATGGTTAACGAAGACGTGCACGGACGCGTCACCCCCAAGAAGATTGCCAGCATCCTGGCCAAGTACGAGTGAGGGCAGCGATGAAAAGCATACGCACTCAGGTTCTGTTGTGCGCCGGCGGGTCCTGCATCTCGTCCGGCACGGAGAGCGTGCAGTCGGCCTTTGAGCGCGAACTGCAGCGCCACGACCTGGCGCAGGAGATCGAGGTCGTCGCCACCGGTTGTATGGGCATGTGCGAGATCGGTCCGATCGCCATCGTCTATCCCGAAGGCATCTTCTATCAGAAGGTCAAGGCCGAGGACGTCGCCGAGCTGGTGGAGGAGCACTTGCTCAAGGGCCGCATCGTCGAGCGCCTGCTCTACAAGCGCGCGACCACCGGCGAGATGATTGAGACCATCAACAACATCGACTTCTTCCGACTGCAGAAGAAGATCGCCCTGCGCAACTGCGGCACCATCGACCCGGAGGATATCCGCGAGTACATCGCCGTTGACGGCTATGAAGCGCTGGGGCGGGTGCTGACGGCGCTGACGCCGGCGCAGGTCGTCGAGGAGATCAAGGCCTCCGGGCTGCGGGGCCGCGGCGGCGCCGGCTTCCCGACCGGCCTGAAGTGGCAGTTCACGGCTGCGGAGAAGTCCGATGTCAAGTACGTGGTCTGCAATGGCGACGAGGGCGACCCCGGTGCCTTTATGGACCGCAGCATTCTGGAAGGGGATCCGCACAGCGTGATCGAGGCCATGGCCATCTGCGGCTATGCCGTGGGTGCCAGTCAGGGCTACGCCTACGTCCGCGCCGAGTATCCCCTGGCCATCAAACGGCTGGACCGCGCCATCCGCGAGGCGCGCGAGTTGGGGCTGCTGGGCAAGAACCTCTTCGGCACGAGCTTCTGCTTCGACCTCGAAATCCGCATGGGTGCCGGCGCCTTTGTTTGCGGCGAGGAGACGGCGCTGATGAACTCCATCGAAGGCAAGCGCGGCGAGCCGCGGCCGAAGCCGCCGTTTCCGGCGCAGAAAGGCCTGTTCGGCAAGCCCACCGTGCTGAACAACGTCGAGACCTTCGCCTGCGTGACCTACATCATTCTGAACGGCGCCGCGGAGTTCGCCAAGATCGGTACCGAGAAGAGCAAGGGCACCAAGGTCTTCGCGCTGGCCGGGGACGTGGTCAACTGCGGCCTGGTGGAAGTGCCCATGGGCATTCCGCTGGGATCGGTGGTCTTCGATATCGGCGGTGGTATCCGTAACGGCAAGCGCTTCAAGGCGGTCCAGATTGGCGGGCCATCGGGAGGCTGTATCCCGCAGGAGTACCTCAACACGCCCATCACCTATGAGTCGTTGCCCGAGTTGGGCGCGATCATGGGCTCGGGCGGCCTGATCGTCATGAACGAGGACACCTGCATGGTTGATCTGGCCCGCTACTTCCTCGACTTCATCCAGGAGGAATCGTGTGGCAAGTGCACGCCTTGCCGTATCGGGACGCGGATCATGCTGGAGATCGTGACCAAGATCTGCAACGGTCAGGGCACCATGGAGGATCTGGCCAAGCTCGAGGAACTGGCGCCGCAGATCGCCAAGACCTCGCTGTGCGGCCTCGGGCAGACCGCGCCCAACCCGGTGCTGTCAACGCTGCGCTACTTCCGTGAGGAGTACCTCGAGCACATCCAGGAGAAGAAGTGCCGTGCGGGTGTCTGCAGCGCGCTGATGTGGGCGCCCTGTACCAACGCCTGCCCGGCCTCGGTCAACGTTCCCGCCTACATGAGCTACGTCGCCCAGGGCCGTGTCGAGGACGCCCTGCGTATCCACCTGCTGGCCAATCCTTTCCCGTCGGTCTGCGGGCGTGTCTGCCCGCAATGGTGCACCAAGAAGTGCCGTCGGGCCGACCTCGAGGGGCCGCTGGCGGTGCGCCTGGTCAAGCGCTTCATGTCCGAGCAGCGGCGCGACTATCTGGACCTGTACCCGCCCAAGGAAGCGGCGAATGGTCGCCGGGTCGCCGTGATCGGCAGTGGGCCGGCCGGGCTGACCGCGGCCTACTACCTGGTGTTGCGCGGCTACGACGTCACCGTCTTCGACCGGCAGCCCGAGATGGGCGGCATGCTGCGCTACGCCATCCCGGACTACCGCCTGCCGCGCGCCTACGTCGACAAGGAGATCGACGGGCTGCGTCAGCTCGGGGTCAAGATGCGTCCCAACGTCGAGATCGGCAAGGACTTCACCATCGCCCAGCTCGAGGGGCAGGGCTTCGAGGCCTTCTTCCTGGCCAGCGGCTGCGGCAAGGAAACCACCCCGCGCATCGAGGGCATCGACCTGCCCGGGGTCTACACCGGCATCGATTTCCTGGAGCGTGCCGCCAAGGGCGAGCAGATCGCCATGGGCCGCGACGTCATCGTCATCGGCGGCGGCGACAGCGCCATCGACGCCAGCCGCATCGCCCGCCGCTGCGGGGCGCAGAACGTCACCATCATGTACCGCCGCACGCGCAGCGAGATGCCGACGAACCCGATCGAGATTCGCGAGGCTGAGGTCGAGGGCAACCAGGTGGAGTTCCTGGCCAACATCACCGGCATCCGGCCGCGTGACGGGCGCCTGGAGGTCACCGTGGTGCACATGCGCCTGGGGGCCTTCGACAAGAGCGGCCGCCGGCGGCCGGAGCCCATGCCGGGCTCCGAGGAGACGCGCCTGGTGGACAACATCATCATCGCCATCGGTCAGCAGAGCGATGCCGACGGCATCGTGCGGACCACGGAAGGGCTCGCCGGGACCCCTTCTGGCGGCGTGCAGGCGGATGCCAAGTCCGGCAAGACCGGGCGCGCCAACGTCTTTGCCGGTGGCGACCTGGTGATCGGGGCGGCGACGGTGGTCGAGGCGATTCAGGCCGGCCAGATCGGCGCTCGCGCCATCGATCAGTTGCTCAGCCCCGACCCGCTGCGCAAGTACCCCTGGGAAACGCTGACGTTGCCGGACATCGCACCCGACCTCGATGCCGAGGTGCAGGAGCAGGCGCCGATCGCGGAGTCGCTACTGGAGCCAGGGGAGCGTCTGATCTCTGTGGAAGTGGAGCGCACCGTATCCTGCGCCGAGGCCCAACGCGAAGCCGGTCGCTGCCTGCGCTTCGACTACAAGCAATGACGGGTCCTGGAATGGCCGAGCCCCTGGTTCAAATCGATCCGCAGCAGAGGAGCTGACGCCGATGGCAGTGACGCTGATGATTGACCGGCTGACCGTAACGGTGCCTGAGAACACCACCGTTCTGGACGCCGCCCGCCAGTCTGGGGTGGTGATTCCGACCTTGTGCCACTTTCCCGGGGTGTCGAGTCCCGGTTCGTGCCGTGTTTGCCTGGTCGAGGTGCAGGGCGCCCGCACGCTGCAGCCCGCCTGCGTGACCAAGGTGGCCAATGGCATGGTGGTTAAGACCGCCAGCAAGACCGCCCGTGACGCGCGCCGGCTCTCGGTGGAACTGATGCTGGCGAACCATCCCTGGGACTGCAATGCCTGCGTGCGCAACGGCAAGTGCGAGCTGCAGGCCCTGGCTCAGGACATGGGCATAACCGAGGTGCGCTTCCCTTCCACCCGCGAGCCTCTGCCCATCGACTGTTCGACGCCGGCCGTGGTGCGCGATATGAACAAGTGCGTGCTCTGCCGCCGCTGCGTCGCTGTCTGCCAGGATGTCCAGGGCATCGGCTCGCTGGCGCCCCGTTCGCGCGGCTTTGACACCATCATCGGCGCCGGTGTCGGCGCCGACCTCTCCGAGGCGGTCTGCGTGCAGTGCGGCCAGTGTGCCGCGGTCTGCCCGGTCGGTGCCATCTACGAGAAGGACGCCATCGAGCCGGTCTGGGCCGCCCTCGACGACCCCACCAAGCACGTCGTGGTGCAGACGGCTCCCGCCATCCGTGCCGCCCTTGGCGAGTGCTTCGGCTGCGAGCCGGGCACCCGCGTCACCGGCAAGATGGTTGCGGCCTTGCGCCGTCTCGGTTTCCGCAAGGTCTTCGACACCAACTTCACCGCGGATCTCACCATCCTCGAAGAAGGCACGGAGCTCCTGGTCCGCCTGCAGCGGGCCGTGGTGGAGAAGGACCCGACCGTGAAGCTGCCCATGTTCACCAGTTGCTCGCCGGGCTGGATCAACTACATGGAGCAGTTCTACCCGCAGCTCATTCCGAACCTCTCCACCTGCAAGTCGCCGCAGCAGATGTTCGGCGCGCTGGCCAAGACCTACTATGCCCAGAAGGAAGGTATCGACCCGAAGAGTATCGTCGTGGTCTCGGTGATGCCCTGCACCGCCAAGAAGTTCGAGTGCGACCGTTCCGAGATGAACGCCTCCGGGTTCAAGGACGTCGACTACGTGCTGACCACGCGCGAGCTCGGCCAGTTGATCAAGGAGGCCGGCATCGACTTCATGAGTCTGCCCGATGAGGAGCAGGACGCCCCCATGGGTCTATCCACCGGCGCCGCCGACATCTTCGCCAACACGGGCGGCGTCATGGAGGCGGCCTTGCGCACGGTCTACGAGGTGGTTACCGGGCGGGAGCTGCCGATGGCGCAGCTGCACGTGGCGCCGGTGCAGGGGCTGCAGGGGCTCAAGGAAGCCAGCGTCACCCTGACCGGTTGCGTGCCCGCCTGGAGCTTCCTCGAGGGGGTCACCGCCAAGGTGGCGGTAGCGCACGGCCTCAGCAATGCCCACACGATTTGCCAGATGGTGGCGGATGGCAAGGCGGACTACCACTTCATCGAGGTCATGTGCTGTCCCGGCGGTTGTATCGGCGGCGGCGGGCAACCGCGTGCCACCACGGATGAGGTCCGCAAGAAGCGCATTCAGGGGATCTACCGGGAGGACGAGGGGCGGCCGTTGCGGAAGTCGCACGACAACCCGGCGGTGCAGCAGATCTACGCCGATTTCCTGGGCACGCCCAACGGCCACAAGTCGCACGAGCTGCTGCACACGCACTACCACGATCGCAAGCGGCATCCCCAGGGTGGTTTTATAATAATATGGAATATACTGCAGTAGAATAAGTTGCATTGTAGTTCTGGATATTTTGTGGTTGCCTGCTATGGTGCTTGTCACTATGGCGATCAGCACCGAACCTACCGGGCAGGCAGTCCAGAT
>CAILUI010000143.1 GCA_903837355.1 uncultured Victivallales bacterium | reverse complement strand
GAGCCGGACGTCGGCGCGCGGGCAAGCACAACCGAGCAGGACGTCAGAACGAGAAGGTGGTCTGGAAGCGTCCCCAGGTCGAGTTGTCGCCGTCGTTCCAGTAGTTGCCCGGGAAGAACTCGGCAATCTCCAGGGCAAACGAGACGTACGGGCAGGGCTTGTAGTCGATAAAGGCGCTGACGAGCTGGCCGAAGGTGGTGCCGCCCGTGCCGCCGCCGGCCACGCAGGGCAGGTCGTTCTCGTCGGCCAGCAGGTAGGCATAGGAGGCGGCCACGGACCAGCACTTGTTGACCGCCAGGCGACCCTCGATGCGCGGCTGGTGCAGGTTGGTCCAGTTGCCCCGCAGCATCACCGGGAGCAGCTCCTCGCGGTAGATCGGGTAGGAGGCAAAGATCGGGTCCCAGCCTTCGAACTCGTCGCTGGTGCCCGGATCGTCGCCGGCGAAGTAGGTGTACTGCAGCAGCACCGACGGTGAGAACAGGGTGTCTTTCGGCGCCTTCAGCGTCAGGCGAGCATCGACGAGGGTGTTGGCCATGCTGAAGTCGTTGACCTGTTTGTGGCCGTACTCGCGGGCGTACTCGAGGCTGTAGTCAACCTGCTCGTGCAGCGCACCGAAGAGCCGCAGACCGACGGTATGGAAGTCGTCGTCGTCGTCGCCCTTGTCGGTGGTGGCATCGTCCAGAACATCGGCGTAGAAGTAGTAGAGGTCCGTGTTGACCATCTTGCTGAACATGTGCGTCCAGTAGGCGCCGCCGGTGAAGATGTCGCCGCGGCTCAGCCGGCGTTCCTGGTCGTTGATGACCACGGTACGGTCACGGTAGCTGTTATGGAAGGCGAACAGCTTCAGGGTGTCGCGCTCCTTCTTCAGCGTGGCGGAGACGCCATCGAAGTAGATGGTGCGCCCCTGGTCGGCCGGAGTGCCTTCCAGGAAGATCATGCCATTGCCCAAGGGGAAGTCCTGGCGGCCGATGGTCAGCGACCAGTCGCTGTCGGCGATGTTCAGCAGTTGCAGATTGAGTTGGTCGTAGATGGTCTCGTCCGGGAACTCCCAGGAGGCGGCGTCGGCACCGTTGTCGCCGGGACGACTGCTGTAGTCCTGGACACGATTCACCAGGCGGAAGTTGAACTTCATCCAGTCCTCGACCTTCACCCCGAGCCACATCCGCGTGCGGACGCGCAGGTACTTGACTGCGGGGCCCTGGTCCATCTTCGCCATGTCGGGATCCACCACCGCCCGGTCATAGCCCTCCAAGCGGATACGCATGTCGCCGCCGACGGTGGCGTCAACGCCCTCGGCGCCGAGGTTGAAGGTGTAGCCCTTCCCCGGGGCGTAGTCGGCCATGGCACTCGTACAGAGGCCCAGCGCCGCACCTCCCAGCAGAGCCGTCGCCCATCGCCCGATCTGGTGCTTCACGTGCGTCTCCTTCGCTTGTTTGGTTGCGTTCCGCTCCAGCCGCCCCCGTGTCCGGTTGGCAGGTCCGGGGTTGGGCTGGGATTCACGGCGCGACCGACGCGCCCTTCTCGCCCGCCAAAACGGCCATACTATGGGAAGGCTTTTTCCCAAAAGCAACCATTGCGCTAGAAAATCATGAGGAGGCATGGCACTCGGTGGCGGCAGAGCGGTCAAAGTGCCAACTGCGGTCGCCCCCTCCCCTTCCGGCCATATTCATACATCCTTCACGCGTCAGACATGGCCCGGGTGGACGCTGGCCGCTACGTTCCGGAAGCCTCTTGGGGACGTTGACGAAGGGGCACAAGATTGGGTGCAGCCAAGATGCGTTTACGCCTGTTACAGATCGGGATCCTGATCCTCTTCGTAAGCTGTGCCTACCTGGCTTTCCGGGGCGAGCCGTCGGATCAGGGGCTCTTTCTGTACTGCGGGGCGGGGTTGCGGCCGGCAATGGAGGACTTGCGTCAGGATTTCACCCAGCGTACCGGGGTACCGGTGCTGGTATCCTATGCCGGGTCCGGCTGCCTGCTCTCGATGCTGACGTTTGCGCGCAGCGGCGACCTGTACATGCCTGGTGAGCGCTACTATGTCGACCAGGCCATCGACGGTGGCCACGTCCAGAACGACGTGACCGCAGCCTATTTCGTGGCGGTCGTCATGGTGCAGAAGGGGAACCCGAAGGGCATTCACTCCCTGCGCGACCTGGCCCGCGAGGATGTGCGGGTAGGTATTGGGCACCCGGACAGTGTCGCCTGCGGTCTGGTCGCCAAGAAGATCCTCGAGAAGGCGGGGCTCTGGGAGGCCGTGAAAGCGAACATCGATGCCCGCGGCGCTTACACCGGCGCCGCTATGGAACTCAGCAACGCGCTGGCGCTGAAGGCCTTGGACGCGGCCATCAACTGGGATGCGATGGGCTACCCCGTGCTCAAGGACGTCGATATCCTGACGATTCCTCGGGAACAGAACATCGACGTGCCGGTGCCGCTGGCGGTCCTGACCTGGACGCGACAGAAGGCGACGGCGACTCGCTTCGTCGAGTTCGCGATGTCGGCAG
The DNA here is from genome assembly GCA_903837355.1 of uncultured Victivallales bacterium. GTDB lineage: Bacteria > Verrucomicrobiota > Lentisphaeria > Oligosphaerales > JAFGRS01 > CAILUI01. The sequence continues at coordinate 39,374 of CAILUI010000143.1, read as the reverse complement.
ACGGACGGGCACACTTCGCGAGGCACGGTTACCACACGGCTCTGGAGCCCTATGTTCTCCCCTACTATGGCAACGTGGCTCTCGAGTAGCCACACCCGCAGCAGACGCTGGCGGGCGGCGGCGGCGGGCGCCTGTCTGGCGGCGGCGCTTGGGGTCGTGGCGAGCGGCTGCGGCCGGGCGACCGAGCGCGGGCCGCGGCCCGTGCTGCTGTACTGCACATCGGCAGTGGAGGCCCAGGCGAAGGTCCTGAAGCAGGTACTCGAGAGCGGTGGCTCCCGGCAGGTGGTGCTGGCACCGCTGACGGGAACCGACATGGTAACCGCACTGGAGGGGCTGCAGGCCGGCGATCTGGCCGTGGTTGCCGGGACGCCGATGTACGAACGACTGACAGAACGCCAGCTGACGCGCGGTGAGCCGGTCACCCACCCGTTGGCCGTCTGTGCCGTGGCGGTGCGAACGCTCGAACTCGCGGACCTCGGCAAGCCCGGGATGCGTTTGGGCAACGGCGCCAAGGATGGCGACCGGGCGGCGGCGGTGGAGCGGGCTTTACCGCCGGAGCTACGCCCCCTGGTGGCAGCGAACACGCGGCAGCGTTCGGAGCGCGGTGACGAGCTGGTCCGGCTGCTGCGCTTGGGGGCACTGGATGCGGCCTTGGTCTGGGATACGCCGCCGCCGGCCGCGGACCTGCAGCGGTTGCCGCTGCCGGAGGATCCCTCGCCCTGTCCCCTGCTGATCGTCGCCCTGAGCTGTTCACGCCTCTCCCCCACGGCGTCCGCGGCGCTGCTGACGGAGTTGCGCGGGGACGCCGTGGCCCGCGCTCTGCGTGGGGAGCGCGGGGGCGCGCAGGAGGCGACCGCACCATGAGCGCCGCCGAACGTCCGACCGTCAGCGCCGCCGACCGCATCTTCCGACTCACCTTCGGCGGGATGCTGGCCCTGGCCGTGATCACCATCAGCCTGCTCCTGGGCGGCATGGCGGCCTACGTCGACGGACCCGCCTACGTGCGCTGGGTCTTTACCACCCCGGAAGGACATACCTTCGCCAGCCAGGTCGGGGCCTCGCTGCGGCTGAGTTTCGTGACCTCGATCACGACCACCTTCCTGTCGCTGATCATCGGCATTCCGGCCGCGTACGCGCTGTCGCGCTTCAAGTACCCGTTGCCGCTGCTGGTGGATACGATCCTGGATCTGCCCATCGTCCTGCCGCCGCTGGTGGCCGGCGTGGCCCTGCTGACCGTGATGCGCTACTGGCTGGGACCGCTGTTCGATGCGCTGGGCGTCCAGGTGCACTACACTGCCCGGGGTATCGTGCTGGCGCAGCTCTTCATCGCGGCGCCGTTTGCGGTGCGGGCGATCAAGGCGGCCTTCGATGACATCTCGCCGCGCTACGAGGCGGTCTCCCGCACCCTCGGCTGTACGCCCTTCCAGGCGTTTCGCCACGTCGGGCTGCCCCTGGCGCGGCATGGTATCCTGGGCGGCGCCATCATGACCTGGGCGCGGGCGGTCAGCGAGTTCGGACCCATTCTCATCTTCTGTACCGCCTCGGAGAAGACGGCGGTGCTGCCCATCCGTGTCTACCTGTTCAACTCCGCCGGTGATATCGCCGGGGGCGTGGTGACCAGCGTGATCCTGATTGTCATGGCCGCGGCCTCGTTGCTGACCTTCAAGCTCCTGGGAGGATCCCGGCTCAGCCTGTAGAGTCCGCGTTCCTGCAGCACCATCTATGGTACGTATCGAACAGCTCAAGGCGACGCTCGGCGAGTTCCAGTTGCAGGATATCGACCTGGATATCCGCGACCGCGAGTACTTTGTGGTCTTGGGCCCGACCGGGGCCGGCAAGACGGTGCTGCTGGAGTGCATCGCCGGCCTCACCTGGCCCGCCGAAGGGCGCATCTGGCTGGGCGGGCGTGACGTGACCGCGCTGCCGCCCGAGCAGCGCCAAGTGGGCTACCTGCCGCAGGACTACGCGCTGTTTCCGCACATGACCGTGCGCGAGAACCTCGGCTTCGGCCTGCTGGTGCGGCAACGGACCGCCGAGATCCCGGCGAAGATCGCCCGCTACGCCGAACTGCTCGGCATTGGCCACCTCCTCGACCGCGTCCCGGCCCGCTTGAGCGGCGGCGAGAAACAGCGCGTCGCCCTGGGACGGGCGCTGGCCATCGACCCGGAGATCATGCTGCTGGACGAACCGCTGTCGGCGCTCGATGTCGCCACCCGGGAACGTATCGGCGACGAACTGCGCCGCATCCACGACAGCACCGGCATCACCTCGCTGCACATCTGTCACAACTTCGACGAGACCCTGCGCCTGGCCGACCGCGTGGCGCTGATGCACCAGGGCCGGATCGTGCAGGTCGGGACACCGGATGACATCCTGCGTCGGCCGAACTGCCTGTTCGCGGCGGGCTTCGTGCGTTCCGAGAACACCTTTGCCGGGGTGGCGGCAACGGCCGGGCCGCTGGCGCCGATCCGCCTGGGGTCGACGACCCTGCTGGCAGCCGTACCGGCGCCCGGCGCGCTCTTCGTCACCATCCGGCCGGACGATGTGGAGATCGAACCGCCCGCGGCGGCGGGGGCGGCGGCGCCGCCGAACCGCTGGCGGGCAACCGTCGAGCGGGTCGAGGTCAGGGGTGACGGTTACGCACTACAGACCGCCGGAGCGTTACCGATCACGGCCTTTGTCGGCCGGCCGCAGTGGCGGCGGGGTCAGTACGCCGCGGGGAGCGTCGTTGATCTGCATCTGCCGCCATCGGTCATCCACGCCTTCCCCGCCGCGGGGGCCGATCGTTTTGGAACCGGTGGATACGACGATGGGCGCAAGTCCGCAGGAGACCCGCAACCATGAAGATCCGCGTTGAGTATGTGGCCCAGATCCGGGATGCCGCCGGGCTGTCGAGCGAGACCCTCGAGGTCGCCGCCGACACCGCCGTTCTCGACCTGCTGCGGACCGTCGCGACCGGCCGCGGCGAACGCCTGCGCGGACTGCTGCTCGACGCGGACGGGGGGCTGCGGCCCAGCGCCCTGGTCTTCGTCGGCGACGAGCAATTCGACCTGGACGAACCGCGGGCGCTGCGGGATGGCGACACGGTGACGGTGATGTCGCCGCTGGCCGGCGGCTGAAGGCATGGGGGTACAGGCAATGACGAAGCGTGTGGCCCTGACCGCGGCGGATCGCGCCCGCTACGAGTGGCAGATGTGGACGCCGGATTTCGGCGAAGCGGGCCAGGAAAAGCTCAAGGGCGCCAGCGTGCTCATCTCCCGGTGCGGTGGCTTGGGCGGCCCCGCCGCCTACGAACTGGCGGCCGCCGGCGTCGGTCGCCTGGTCATCGCCCATGGCGGAAACCTCACTCCCAGCGACCTCAACCGGCAGATCCTGATGACGACCGACGGGCTCGGGAAGTCGCGCATCGAGTCCGCCTGCCGACGACTGGCGGAACTGAACCCGACCATCGAGATCGTGGGCGAGGCCGCCAATATCAGCGCCGACAACGTGGAGCGCCTGGTGGGCAGCGTGGATGTCGTGGTCAGCGCGGCACCGCTCTTTGTCGAGCGCTTTCTCTTGAACCGGGAAGCGGTGCGCCAGGGCAAGGTGATGGTCGACGCGGCCATGTACGATACCACGGCCACGGTGACGACCATTATTCCCGGGCAGACGCCCTGCCTGGCCTGCCTCTACCCTGAGGATCCACCCGCCTGGCGACGACAGTTCCCGGTGTTTGGTGCGACCTCCGGTACCGCCGCCTGCATCGCCGCCCTGGAAGCAATCAAGGCGATCGCCGGCTTCGGCAAGCTTCTGGCCGGCGAACTGCTGGTCATCGACCTGGCGAATCTTAGCTTTCGAAAGATGAAAGTACGGCGCAACCCTGCCTGCCCAATCTGCGGCGGGGTGAAGGGCTGACTGGATTCTGGATACTGGATACTGGATACTGGATACTGGATACTGGATACTGGATACTGTCAACCGGCAATACCCGCCGTGCGCAGCACCCGGAAACCGGCAACTGGAGGGCCTTGCAGAACGTCACGAGGGGCTCGCGGGGGATCAGCGCCAAAGGTGCGGCAATCCCTCAGCCCAGCCCAGCGGGCTGGGTTGAGGGCCCCCCTTGTCCCTAGCCCTGAAGGGGCGAGCTAGGTGCACGGGGGCTAACGCGACCCTTCAGGCCGCACCGTTGCGCGACCTTCACCCAGGCCGGTGGCCTGGGCTAAGGGATACCGGCCCTGCAGGCCTCGGAGCCGGATGCAAGGACCTCCACTGGATACTGGTGACTGGTGACTGGTGACTGGATACTGGATTCTGGACGCCGGCAACGGCAGGGAGACCACACATGAATGCTCCAAGAGTGTCACAGGCCTTGGCCGTCGGACTGCTGGCGGCGGGACTGCTCGTACTCTGGGCTGGGGCGAGCAGCCGTGGCGCCGACGAAGTCAGCGCCAAACCGCTGGCGAAAGGTGAGCGGCTGATCGTGTTTGCCGGCGCCGCCAGCCAGCCCGCCACGACCGAGGTGGCCAAGCTGTTTACGGCCGAAACGGGCATCAAGGTGGAGTGCACGTTCGGCGGCTCGGGTGCGGTCCTCAACCAGATCCGCGTCGAGCACTACGGCGACCTCTATATCCCCGGCTCCCATGACTACATGGATAAGGCAGAGCAAGAGGGGCTGGTCGATGCGACCTCACGCCGGGCCATCTGCCTGCTCCTTCCCGTGATCTGCGTTCCTAAAGGTAACCCAAAGAAGATCAATGGGTTACAAGATCTGACGAAAGCTGGCGTGCGGGTCGCTATCGGCGACCCGAAGTCGGTCTGCCTGGGCAGCATCGCCAAGGCCGCCCTGGAGAAAGCGGGGATCTATGCGGAGGTACAGAAGCGAATCGTCACCTTCGCCTCCGACTGCCAACAGGTCGCCAGCCTGATCCGCCTCGACGAGGTCGATGCGGCCATCGGCTACGACGTCTTCCAGCGCCAGTCGCCCGACGCCATGGACAGCGTGCCGCTGAGCGGAGCCGCCAGCGTCATCGTCCCGGCGGGCGTGGTCAGTTTCTCGAAACACAAAGTGCAGGCACAGCAGTTCGCCGATTTCATCTCTGGACCCAAGGGCCGGGAGGTCTTCGCCCGCCATGGCTACACCATCGACACGCCCTGAGGCGCCCCCTGCTGCCGAACCGCGCCGCGGGACGGGCGCCAACCGACCCCGCCTGCGGACGGAACGCTCATGGCTGGGTGTGGCCGGGATCGCCGTGACCCTGGGGTTCACGGCGTTTCTGATCTTCCCGTTGGTGGCCCTCTACTTCCACGCCCCCCTGCGCGTGCTGAGATCGGCCGAGTGTTGCTGGTTGGTGCAGCAGGCCCTGCTGTTGTCGCTGGTGACCAGCCTGATCACCACCGGGCTCACCTTTGCCATCGGTACGCCGGTGGCCTACACCCTGGCGCGGGTACCGTTCCGCGGGCGGCGCTTGGTCGAGGCACTGCTGGAACTGCCGTTGACCCTGCCGCCGGTGGTGGCGGGCGTGGCGCTGCTGCTCGTCTTCGGGCGGCGCGGCTACCTCGGTCGACACCTGGAGGTGATGGGCCTCGGGCTCTCCTTCACCCAGGCGGCCGTAGTCATGGCGCAGTTCGTCGTGGCCTCGCCGTACTACATCAAAGCCGCCACCGGCGCCTTTGCGATGGTCCCGGAGAACCTGCTGCGGGCCTCGCGCACCCTGGGGGCGGGGCCGTTGCGCCGGCTGTGGACGGTGATCTTGCCGCTCTGCCGCCGCGGCCTGCTGGCCGGACTGGCCATGACCTGGGCCCGCGCCATCGGCGAGTTCGGCGCCACCATCATGTTCGCCGGCAGCTTCCCCGGCCGGACGCAGACCATGCCGCTGGCCATCCTGGCCACGATGAACGAGAATCTGCACGCCGGCATCGTCCTGGCCGTGGTCATGCTGACCGTCTGCCTGCTCGTCTTCGTGGTGGCGCGCCGCCTGCTGCAGCCGACCCTGGATGCGGTGGGTGGCCGCGGCGGTGGCTGGGGCGGGGGCCGCCCGGCGGGCCCCGCCACGCGGGGGGAAGGATGACTATGGACGCTGCGCTGACTCACGTCTGCCTGCGCCGGGCGCTGCGCCACTTCGAGCTTGACGTCACCTTCGACGTCGCCCCCGGCGAGGTGGTCGCCGTGGTTGGCCCGAGTGGTGCTGGCAAGACCTCGATCCTCAACTGCGTGGCTGGCCTGGACTCCCCCGACAGCGGGCGCATCTGCCTCGGCACCCACACCGTCTACGATGCGGCCACCGGGGTGAACGTACGGCCCGAAGCCCGTGAGGTGGGCTACGTCTTCCAGGACTATGCGCTGTTCCCGCACCTGACCGTCCGCCGCAACGTGGCCTATGGCCTGCAGGCGCGCGGGCGCTCGCCGGCGGAGTGTGCGCCGCGGGTCGACACCCTGCTGGAGTTGCTGCGCATCCGCGACCTCGCCGAGGCCTACCCGGCACAGCTCTCGGGCGGTGAACAACAGCGGGTAGCCTTGGCCCGCGCGGTGGCCATCGAGCCCAAGGTCCTGCTGCTCGACGAACCGCTCGCCGCCCTCGATACGACCTCGCGGAAACACGTCCGCCGCGAACTGCGGCAACTGCTGCGCCAACTGGGCGTCGCCGCCATCCTAGTGACCCACGACTACGAGGACGCCCTGGTGCTGGGGCGGCGGATCCTGGTCATGGAGAAGGGCCACGTCAGCCGCTCCGGGTCGCACGAGGAGTTGCTGCAGCACCCGCGCTCGCGCTTTGTCGCCGATTTCACCGGAGTCAACTACTTCGAGGGCACGGTGGAGCCAGGCGGCGATCAGCCCCGGCAGGTGCGTATCGGCAACGCCATCCTGCACGCGGTCACCGAGCTCGAGGGCGAAGTGAGTGTGTCGTTCTTCCCGTCCGATGTGACCGTCAGCACCGAGGAACCGCACACCTCGGCGCGAAACCTCTTCCGGGGGCCGGTCCGGGAAGTTGCCAATCTGGGCGGCCGGCTGCGCGTCCAGGTCGATGCCGCCCTACCGGTGGTTGCCGACATCACGCCGGACGCCTACGGCGCCCTCGGCCTGCATGAGGGCACACCGGTCTACGTGGCGATCAAGGCCACCAGCATCCGCGTCTCGGAGTAGCCGCGGCGGCCCGGCTCAGCGCCGGTAGAGTTCGCGGTTGCCGCCCAGGGGGTCGATCAGGGTGGTGCTATCCTCGGTAAAGACTGCCGTCACCGGCGCCGCGCCGCGCTCGCCGAGGTAGTGGTGGTTGAGCTCGGCCACGGCCGTCGCCGCCTCGATGATCTGCGTGATCGAGCGTTGGCTGCAGGCATCGGGGTAGCTCGTCCCCAAGTCCTCAATGCGCTCACCCAGGAACTTCACCCGCGCGATCGCCAGCAGCCCGGCCGCGAGTGAGGCCTTGCCGTAGCCGTAGAGCTCGGTGTGTCGGCCCATGTGGCGAATCCGCCCGCCGAAGGTCGGATTGCGGGTGCGCGTGCCGTCGCCGGTGATGGTCTCGCGGAAGCCGCGATCCTGCTGGTCCACGAAACCGCGGCCCAGCACGCCGTAGACCTCCAACTCCTGGTTCACCGCACCCTCGAACTCGGCCGGGTTGATCCAGGCGTTGTTGAAGTCGCCACGCATGCCGTTGTCGTAGGTGATGTTGACGTTCATCGCGTCCCAGGCGTGGATGGCCTCGTGCCGGCTGAAGGTGGCCACGTCCTTCTGCTTCAGGATCGCAATCTCGCGAACGTAACGGTCCCAGTTCTCCAGTAGCATGCGTTCGCCGGTGGCGTAGAGCGCCCGCGGCTTGACCCCCATGTAGTGGCCGACGACATCCAACCAGTGGCAACCGACGTAGGCGAAGGGATTGGACTGCTCGACCCACTGGAAGACCTCGGTGGCCACCTGCAACGGCTCCTCGAGCACCGCCCGCACCCGGTAGATGCGGTTGTAGAGCGGCAGGCTCCGAGTCATCATCTCGCGCACGAAGGGATCGTAGCGCTTGTGCATATCGACCGCGACGATCAGCCCGGCCCGCGCCGCGGCCGCGATAATGCGGTCGGCCTCGGCCGTCTGCAGACAGAGCGGTTTCTCGGCGACCACATGCAGGCCGGCCGCCAGGGCGTCGAGGATGGGCTGCGTATGCAGATGGTCGGGACTGGCCACCAGCAGCACATCGAGGCGCTCCTGAGCGATCATCTCCCGCCAGACGGTGTCGCCATAGTAGGCCTTGAGCTCGGCGTCGGGAAACTCGTCGAGGAAGGCGCCTCGAATCAGATCGGCGGTGCCACGCGCGGCGCTGCGCGTGCCGATGGCGACGAACTCGACGCGGATGCCGGCCACCCGCGGCGCATAGTGGCTCATGCCAATGCTGCTCAGCGCCCCGGCAAAGCCACCACGCTGGAAGTCGTGCAGGGCCGGGCCGATGATGTCATCGAAGAACATCCCGCCGCCGATGACGCCAATGCGCAAGATCTGTTCCATGGCTCAAACTCCCTCTCCGGCGCGGTTGTTCGCTCACCGCGCGGCCGACGTTCAGCGGGCCGCGCACCCTCCGCGCGCCCATAACATACCGGGCCCGGCCGCGGATGCCGCGCCCGGCGGGTATTGCCCACGCCGGGCGCCGCTCCAGAAGACCGCGGGCGCGAGTCAACTCCGTAGGGGTTCACTTGTACGAGAACCGTGGAGTGTCGAATGACCGATGACCAATGACGAAACTCAGAGTGGCAGCAGGCCGGCTCGGTCAGTGCTGAGCGTTGCGCACGTCCCATGTGCCATCCCTCCGTCTGCGGTGTGCGCTTCGAACGGAAAGCCTCTGCCGGAGAACCGTCGTGGAGGAGGCTCGCGAGGGGTCTGGATGCTGCGTGGATGAGGAGCATGCCCAAGGGAAGCAAGGGCGAACAGGCTGACGAAGAGAATGGCCAGGATGCAGAGAGTCCGAGGTAGTCAGTGAAACAGTCTGGTGGCAGTTCTCGTCCTGACAGCCTCATCTTGGCACCCAGGATTCCAGGGGTTCAGTGAACTCGTAAGGCTCTACCTCTGACGTCCCATCTGCCCGCACTGACACCGCATTATGCCGCCGGAAGCCGGTGAGGGCAAGGGGCCGAATGGGTGGCCTACCACCACGTCAGCGCTTGGCCGTAGGCTCTGCCAGAGAGGCTCTCCAGGCGGGCCCAGCCGCCCTCCAGCGGCGCGATGGTGGTGCGGATCTGGATGGCCTTCGCGGCCGGGTCGGCGGGCGCCCCGGTCAGGCTGAGCATGACGCTCGCGGCGTGGGCCTTTCCCTGCACTGTGAAGGCGCGGGCCACGCCGTCCGCGAGGGTTAGCAGGGCGGTGCCGGCGACGCCTCTGTCGCTGTGCTCAAGCTGGAGCCTGAGGGTCCAGGTGCCGTCCATCGCCGCAGGGAGGGCGAGGGTCACGGGGGCGTCGACGGGCGTGGTCGTGCCGTTGGTCCTGACGCTGCCGCTCATGCGCCCCAGCAGTTGGCGGTTTGCGGTGTCCACCGCCAGGAGGAGCGATAGCGACACCGAGACGGCCGACGCGGGATCGGCGCCCCTGAGCGTACCTTTCATGGTGATGTTGCCGCTGGCGCCACGGACGCTGCCTTTGACGGGCATGATGACCGTGGTGCCTTTGGCGACCGTGTAGGCGGCGGTTCCCGACAGCCGACCGGAGCTGTCGTGCAGCAGGTCCATAGTCAGCGGGTTGCTCTTCACCGTGGTCGCATAGGCGCCGGTCAGGTTCCACCAACCGCGGCCATTCGCCACGGCGGCCCGGTCCACCTGGGCCAGGAACACGCCGTCCGGCGCGACTGTCGCCGCCGGGCGGTAGGTTGCGGTCACGGCCAACGGCGCGGTGACGGCAGCGAACGCCGTATCCCAGCCGCTGAACACCCAGCCTACGGCCGCCTCGATGGTGGGCGCGGCCGCGGCGGCGCCCTGCAGGACGTCCTGCACCCGTTCGCCGCCGCCCGTCCGCCGGCCGTGCGCGCCGAGGTCGAAGGTCACGCGGTATTGCGGCGAGTAGGTAACCTGGGCGGCTAGCGAGGCCGAGTTCGGGTTGGCAGCCGCATCGCTGGCGACTCCAGCCGGGACGGTGACGGTGACCGTGCCGAAGCGCGCCATGCCGCTCACGGCGACCGTGTAGGTAGTGCCGTCGAGGGGCTCCGCCATGGTCACCACGGCCGCCGTTGCCGCCGCGGTGCCGCCCAGGACGACATCGCCAGCCCCTTCGCCGAACCCGCTCACGGCCTCGCTGAAGTGCACCTGGAAGCGGACCGGTTCGGCCAGGGTGGGATCCGCCTGGCCGGGGGCCGGGCCGACTGTCACCGTGGGCGCCGTGTTGTCCAGTACCGCCAAGGCCGTCACGACCGGGCTCTCATTGCCGGCCCCGTCCTGCGCCTGCACATGGATGTACCACGTACCGTCGACCGCGCTACGGGTGGTCGCCGTCACGGCCGCATAGGCCCCGGCGGGAAGTCCTGCGGCCGACTGGTCCACGCGGTAGCGGAAGAGGACGGCGCTATCCGCCTCGTCGGCGTGCCAGGTCCAGGTCTTGGCACGCCGTGGGGTGGCGTCAGCGGTCAGGCCGAGCACGGTCGGCGGCGTCTGGTCGACCTGCCAGCGCAGCACCGTCTCCCCGGCGTCGTCAGCGGCGCTACTCGCGGGCCCAGTGCCGGCATTGCCGGCCGGATCCGAGACCCCGCGGGCGTCCACCCAGAGCACGTAACTGCCCTCGGGGCGCGCAGGCACGGGCAGGCCCTGCAGCAGGAACTCCGTCGGCGCGGTCTGGAGGATGCGCAGGCCTGCCAGGTCCAGCGGTTCGCCAGCGCATTGCAGGGTCACGTCCGCCAGATCAAAGGTGCCCGGGTCGATGGCCTTGGAGAAGCGCACGCTGATCTCGGTCAAGGGCTCGCGGCGCAGGGGGGGCGCCGCGCTGTAGCCGGCCAGCAGGGGCGGCGTCAGATCGACGAAGACGGCGAGGACGGAGGTCGTCGCATTGCCGGCGGCGTCCGTTGTCCGTATCTGCAGGCGATGCGGGCCAGGGCTGCCGACGTCCACCGGGCAGGCGAACGTGGTCCCGAGCGCGGTCAACGCGCCGAGCGTACGGCCGCTGGTCTCGTCGACGACGTCGACGGCGAGGCCGGACTCGGCGAGACTGCCGTGCACGGTCAGGGGTGTGACATTGGTCAGGCCGTCGGCCGCAGACGTGCCCGCGTCGGGAGTCACCGTCAGGTCCGTGGCGGGGGCGGGGGCGGTGCGGTCCAGCCGCCAGCGCACCTGGGCCGTACCCAGGCCGGGGTTGGCGGCATGGTCCAGGAGTTGCCGGCCGTCGACGCTGAACTCGTAGTCGCCCTCGGTATCCGTGAGCGCAGCCAGCCCGGAGACATGGTAGCGTGCTTCCCCGAGCGCGGCGATCTGCACGCTCCCGTCCAGAAGGTCACTGCCCCCGTCACGGGTGAGGCTCAGGGCGGCGGCGCCGAGGGACAGCGGGGCGAGCCCTTCGGAGAAGACGATGTCGACCGCCGTCACCGCGGCCCGCGTGGCGCCGGCGGTGGGCAGGGGGCTGAGGCTCAGGACCGCGGGGGGCTGGGTGTCCACGGTCCAGACCGCCTCGCGGCTGCCGCGGCCCGCGAGGCCAGCGACGTCCTGCACGCCACTGGCGTCGACGCGGAATACATAGGTGCCTGGGGTTGCGGTCAGCCCGCCGAGGCCAGTGACGCGGAAGCTGCCGCCGCCCAGGTCGGCGACTGCGACCGCGGGCCCGAGCCGGTCGCCGCCGCCGTCGCAGGACAGGGTCAGATCGGCGCGGCTGAAGGTGCCCGGAGCGAGGGCTTCGGAGAAGGTCACGTCCAGCTCTTCGACCGGGAGATTGCGGCTTCCCGGCGCCACGCCAGCGATGGCCATGACGGCGGGCTCGTCGCCCAGCCTGGTCCAAACGCAGGTGCGAGCTCCCGTTCCCGGGTTGTCGAAGAGGTCGGTGAGCCCGCTGAGCTCAAGGCTCAAGCGGTATTCCCCGCCTGCCGCATTGAGTTCCGCCAGCCCCGCGATGCGGTAGGTTGTCGCGCTGAGCGGCACCACGGTGACGGCGGCGGAGATCAGATTCGGGCCGCCGTTGCGGGTCAGGGTCAGGTCGGCGGCCGTAAAGCTACCGGGAGCGATGGTTTCGGAGAAGGTCACCTCGAGGTCGCTGAGCGGCGTGGTCAGGGGTGCGGTACCCGGCGCCGCCAAGGCCAGGACCCGCGGGCCGGCCTGGTCGCGCGGTTCGTAGTAGAGCGTGTAGAGGCCTGGTCCGGCGGCGTCGAAGAGGTGCAGGTTGCTTTCCAGGCGCGGGCGCTGGCCGAGGCCGATGAAGGTGCGGTCGGTCTGCCAGTAGTTCGCGCGCGGCAGGTCGGTGGTCGAGCCGTCGGCAGCCTGGCGGACGACGCGTGCCAGGCGGTAGTGGTCGCCGCCCGGGTCTGGCGTCCGGAGGTAGGTCCAGCCGGGGCCGATGGTGGTTTGCAGGGTGACCACTCGGTGCGTTTGGGTGACCGCTCCATCGGGCGTTGCCGTGGGGGCCAGGCCGACCGGCAGCACCTGCCCATCGGAGAGGTACAGGGCATCGGGCAATGCCAGGCTGTCGCTGACGGCGCTGACCAGGAAGTCCGGCTGGCCGTCGTCGAGCGCGCCGCCCGCCCAGACGGTGTGGGTGAGCTCAAGGATCTCGACGCTCTTGATGATCGACAGGCGGTCGTCGTCCCAGGCGCCGAGGTGGCGGAAGGTTGCCGAGTACTCAACGAACTGCCCCTGCAGGGTCGACGTCAGCCACCAGCGGCCGATCTCGATGGCGCCTGGGGCCACCTCGCCGAAGTCGGCGGTGAGGGTGGGAAGGAGGTTTTCGCCGGCGATCTCGGTGGCGATGATCTTGAAGTCGATCAGTAGCCCCTTCTCGTTGTCGATGATCTGCGGTTGTGCCGATTCGAGGCGCAGATTGCGGGCACTGCCGGCGCCCCGATTGCGGACCATGACGGCCAGTTCGTAGGGCTCGGAGGCTTCGGTTACGTCAGCGGTCCAGGGGTCGTCACCGATCACATCGCGCTGGTGGAAGTAGGTCAGCTCGAGTTCGGGTTGTGGGTAGACGGTGATCGGGGCCGGGGTCAGGGTGACACTTACCAGCGCCGCTCCATCGTGGTACTGCAGGGTACCGCCGACGTAGTACTCTGTCGGACCTCCTGGCGCCGCATCCGTGGTGGGGATCAGTGTCCAGCGGGCGCTGCCGGTTCCCGAGGCGGCCACCTGGCCGGCGCCGTCGACGGCGTCGAGGTCGGTCAGCAGCGGCGCGCCGACGGCGAAGAGATCGGCCACGACCTGGCCAGCGGCGTTGCGGACCTGCAGGGTGACGCCGACCCCGGTGAGAGGCGTCGCGGTGCGGTTCTCGAGCAGCAGCGTGGCGGCGAAGGCATCGCGAGTCTGCACGGCCCGCTGATTGATCTGCAGGCGCACCCGCGCGCAGACCCCACCCCCGCTGGTTTCGGTGGTCAGAGCCACCATCAGGTCAGCACGCGCTGCGTCCAGCGACTCCGCAATGGAGGTGAAGCCCTCGGCGGCGGTGTCGGCGAGCGCCTGTTGGTGCGTTCCCAGGCGCGCCTGCAGGCGATCGAGAGCGATGAAGTCCTGGCTCTCGCCGGCGAGGACATCGGTGCTGTTGACTAGGCCGGCCTGCCAGTACTCCAGGGAGCGGTTCCAGCGTTCGACCAGGTGGGTGACCATCCCCGCGTCCACACCCGTCGGCAGGACGTCCGTCTCCAGGCTCGACTGTTCCGCCGGGGAGATCCGTTCGCCGTCCTCCGAAGCGGCATTCGCCGCGGCCAGGAAGCGCTCGAGGAAGGGGCCGACTGCGGGGGCCGCGTCCGGCCGCAGCCAGCGTTCGTCGCCGAATAGCTCGACGAGCCAGTCGAGCTGACTCAGGAGCCGCAGCGTGCGGGTGTGCAGCGTGGCCAGGGCCGTGTCGTAGGCTGAGAGCGCGGTGCGGCCCCCTGCCGCCGTCACGGCCCCGGACTTGAACCACCAGGAGTCCGGCCACTGGAAGTTGAGGAGGTCGCAGCCGGGATCGTCCTGGGCCGGATGCCCCGGCAGCCCGTCGCAGGCGTGCGCGATGTCGCAGTAGCAGCGCAGGCCGTCGAAGACGTTGCCCACGACTCCCAAGTCGGCGGCGCAGCCGACGCCCGCGTAGATGCAGTTCAGGAGGTACGAGTACCAGGGAGTCCCCGGTTCCGGCCCACTGAGGCAATCGTAGAGCCCGGCGGCACAGCCCACTCCGGGGATGAACCCGACCGCGCAACTGAGCATCTCCCCAAGGCGTCTGGGCGCGCACTCGTCGCAGGTGCTGATACCGGTGGCTGCGCCCTGGACGTGGAGGATGCCGCCGCCCCCGCCGCCGCCCTCGGCGACCGGGAAGCCGATCGCGCTCGGGCAGTTGCCGCCCAGGTTACTGACCTGAACCGGGGCGCTGCCGGGGACGCGTCGCGGGCCGCAGATGAAGTCATACTCGACCGCCATGGGCAGAGCGCAACCGCCCTCGTCCTTGGCCCCCGGCGCCTGGCGACCGCTGCGGGTGAGTCGCACGGGCACGACGAGTGAACTGCGGGCCGGCAGCGTGCCGAGATCCGACAGCAGGGGCACGATGGTGAAGTACGGGTGGGTGCCGATGTTGAAATGGGCGTTCTGGGCCGCGATCCAGCCGTGGTTGCGGAGGGTCAGGTTGACCGAGCGCGTCTGCCCGACCTCGTCGAGACCGGCCAGGTCGAGCACGGTGGGCTCGACGGTCACCACCGGTGCCGGCACGTTGGTCTCAAAAAGGGCCTCGATGGTAATTTCGGTCACGTCTTCGACCGCCGTCGGCACCACGCTCCACACGTAGGTGACGGTCTGGCGCGAGAGGAACATGAGCTGCTCGTTCACGCCGGCGGCGCTGACGAACACGACACTGCTGGAACTGGCATGGCGCGGCGCGGTGACCTCAAGCTGGTAGTAATCTTCGGGGAGAACCGCGAAGGTGGCCATACCGTCGGCGTCGGTCACCGCCGTCGCCACCGGCACGTCGGAACCGGCATCCCTGAGGGTGACCGTGGCGCCGGCGAGGCGTGGTTGTCCAGGGGTAAAGTAGTAATACTCGTCTACCGCGTAGACCGTGAGCGTCCCCACCGCCGTCGAGACCATCCTGAAGGTGAAGGGCACGGTGCGCGCGGGGCCGTTGGCCGGACTGACCGTGATCTGGCCCTGGTAGGGTCCCAGCGGCAGGTCGTTGGCCGGGCAGAGGAGCAGCTCGAGGGGCGCCGTGGCTCCCGGCGCCAGGGGGCCGAAAACGGCAGGCGTACTCAGCTTCAGCCAGGGGGCTTCCGGGATTGAAACGGTAACGAGGTCGGCGGCCACGGCTCCGAGATTGCCGACGCTGAGGTTGACCGGCCGGACCTCGCCGCCGACCATGGCCGCAAGCACCTCCGCGGGGGTCACGACGAGATCGGGCGTCTGCAGGATCACGGTCACGGGGACGGTCACCTGCCGGGCGGCGGTGGTGTGGCTGGCCAGACTCAGCACGATGCTGCCCTCGGTGGGCAGCGGTCCGGCGGCGCGGGCACGCAGCGTCAGCGCCAGGGCGCCCTGACCCGGCAGAGCCGCGATCGTCATCGGCGTCACGCTGGCGCTGAGGTTAGCCGAAAGCCCGGCTACGGCGATGGTGACGTCGGTTACGGGCGCCTCACCCAGGTTGCGGAGGGTCAGCACGGCCGCCGTTTCCTCGGCGCCGACCATCAGTGCCAGCGCTGTCGCGGGCAGGTCGAGGGCGAGGCCCACCAGATCGAAGGCATCCTGGACGGGTGCCGTCGCCTGCCCCGGATGGCAGGCGCCCAGCGTGTAGTGCCCGCCCTCGTTGGCCAGGGGGCGCCAGGTGGCCTGGAAGTGGCCCGTGTCGTCGGTCAGGGCCGAGATCACGCGGGTGAAGCCGTGTACCACGATATGGATGTTCACCAAGGCGTGGGTCGCCGCTTCGCCGCTGCCGAAAAGCGCGGCGGTACCAGTCAACGGAATCGGCGTGCCGCTGGCGGCGACGTCGATGGCCGTGCCGACGGTGGCCGTGTAGGCGGACTCGACCTGCAGTGGCTGCAGTGCCACAAGAACGTTATTCGCTTCGCCGATCTCCAGCACGCGGTCGGCCACATCGGTCTGCGCCACCAGCCAGTACTCGCCGGCGGCGAGCGGCGCGCGGACGGTGACCACACGCTCGATGGCGTCCGCGGCCCCGGTCACCGGGAGCGGGCCGGCGAAGGCGTAGGACCCCAGCAGTAGATCGTCGCCCGCCAGGGCGTCCGTCGACAACAGCAGGCGGTCCTCCCAGCCCGTCGCGCTCGCGGCGGTCGCCAGACCGACATTCGCGGTGCGGAAACGGACCGCGAACCAGGCCTCGGACAACACCGTTGTGGGAGCGGAGACGGCCGTCACCTTGAGATCCGGCAGCACGGGCAGAGACATCTGGACGCTGGCGCTGACCGCCAGGTTGTTGGCTTCGTCGGATTCCGCGACCCGGCCGGCCTCGTCGGCGACCACCAGCACAGACCAGTCCCCCGTGGGCAGGGCGTCCGCACTGGGCAGGATCAGGGTCTGGGTCAGGGTATAGGTGGCGCCGGGGGGTAGCGCTCCGGCGGGCGCGGGGAAGGCACCCAGGAAGAGGTCGGTGGCGGGACTGAGGACGTGGTCACGGGAGAACCACACGGCATCCGTCCAGCCCCGGTCGACGGTCAGGTTGCCGGCGTTGCGGACGGTCCACTCGAGCGCCAGCGGCCCGCCGAAAACAGCGGTGGCGACCCCTAGCCCGACGTGCTCGGCGACCAGGTCGGCCAGCGCTGGCGGGTCGATCTGAAGCAGGGCTAGTGATTCACCCGTATTCTGTTCAGCATCAGGATATTCCGCTACAGCATCGCCAGCGTCCACCCAGATGAAGACGTGGAACGCGCCGGTGACGCCGACGGGGAGGGTGCCGGTCCACGTGCCGGTGTAGTCCGCGGCGGGCAGGAGGCTGCCGGCGTGCGGCACGCTGGCCAGCAGGAGATCGTCGATATTGCCGAGGATCGCATCGCGGGAGAGCACGACGCGGTCCATCCAGGCGTCGACCACGCCATCCGGCGTCCCGTCGCCGGTCGTACCCAGGCCGCGGTTGGCGACCGGCCAGGTGACCGTCACCGTGTCCCCGTCGTAGGCTTGGGTGGGGGCCGCGACGGTGCCCACGGCCAAGTCCGCGTACTCGACGGGTGGAACCGGGTGGGGCGTGACGGCGACCGGGGTCACCGTGGGGTCGGCGCCAGCGGAGAGGTTCACGGCGGTTACGGCGCAGGTGTACTCGGTGCCATTGGTCAACCCGCCCAGATCGGCACGGGTGCCGCGCGTGGTCAGGACGGGGGTCAGCCCCGCGACCGAAGCGAAGGGGGTGGCGGCAACGTAGACGGCGTAGTGTTGCAGCAGGCTCGCCGGTGTCACGGCCGTCCAGGTCAGGCGGGCCTGGCCATCGAAGGCGCGGGCCTGCACCCCGGTCGGGTTCGCCAGCCAGGTTGCGGCCAGCAGGGATGCCCCGCCGCTCTCGGTGTCGATCCAGTCGACGGTGGTGACCCGGCAGGCGTAGCCGTGTGCTGGCTCCAAACCCTCGACCGCCAAGCTGGTCGTGCCGCGGGGAACCAGCGTCGGCGTGGGGTTGGCACCGACGTAGACGAGGTAGTGGTCCAGGAACAACTCCGCACTCGCGGGTGGCAACCAGGAGAGGAGCAGGCGATCTGCCAGGCTCTGGGCGGCGAACTCCCGCACCTCCCCGAGCGCGCTGACCGAGGCCTGCGCCGAGACGGCGCGCACAACCGGGTTCCAGTGCCCCAGCGCGTCTTCCGCCACGACCGCCAGGTAGTGGATGGCGCCACCGGCCAGACCCACGACGGTGTGCGCCAGAACCCCGGCGGGCGCGAACCCGAACGGCGTCAGCGCCGTGACGTCATCGAAGTAACTCGGTCCGACGTAGATCCGGTAGCGGGCCACATCGATCTGGGCGGGTTCGTTGTAGCTGGGCCAGGCGAGATCGACGGCGCCGTAGGCCGTCGCCGAGGTCGTGGCGGTGAAGCCGCTGTCGACCCCGGTCACGGGTGCGGGCACCCCCGGCTCCGGGACGAGCAGCGCGGCTTCGCGGGAGGTGACCTGAGCGTAGAGTGGGCGGTCGCTGCCGCCGACGTGGACGCAGACCTCGCGCGAGACGACCTCGGTGGTCAAGGCGTACGCGGCGCTGTACTCCACCGTCGCGAGGAAGTGGCCCAGTGCATCCACGGCGACGACCGCGAAGCAGTGGTCGCGCCAGGCGGCGAGGCCGCTGATCCTCAGGCTCTGGGTGCCGGCCGGCACCGTGGTGTACGGCGCCATCGCGCCGACATCCGCGAAAGGGAGGTCGGCGAGGTAGATGTCGTAGCGCGCGACGTCCCGTTGCAGCACTTCGTCATAGGCGCTCCAGTCGAGGGTGACGGCGTCGGCGGTGGGGCTGGCGCTGAGGGTCAGTTCCGTGACTGCGGCCGGCGGCGCCGCCGTGCCCGCCACCAGACTGACCTCGCGTGACAGCGTCTGGCCTTGCCCGCTCGGTACGCCGGCAGCCACCAGCAGCCCGGTCTCGCGGGAGACGAGCTCGCGGGTCAGCGGGTAGGAGGCAGCGTAGAAGACCGTCGGGCTGTACTGCCCCAGCGCGTCCACGGCTACGACGGCGAAGCAGTGGTCGCGCCAGGGCTCGAGGCCGCCAATGGTCAGGGCCTGCGTGCCGGCGCCCACCGAGGCGTAGGGCGTGGCTGCGGCGACCGTGGTGAAGGGCTGGTCGGACAGGTAGATGCTATAGCGCACCACGTCCCGCTGGAGCAGCTCGTTGTAGCCACTCCAGTCAAGCTGGGCCGTCGCGCCGGTGGGGTCGATGCTGACCTGGAGCTCTGTGACCGGCGCTGGGGCAGCGGCAGTGGCAACGCAGAGGTCGGTCTCACGCGAGAGCGTCTGCGGCGAGAGGACCCCGGCCTGATCGCCCGCCGTGGACAGGGTCGCTTCCCGCGAGACCACCTCTGCCAATGCCGGCGTGCGGACGCCGCCGACGTGGACGCAGATCTCGCGCGAGACGACTTCCCGCAGCAGCAGCGTCTGCGCCTGGGCGTGCGTGAAGCCGGCAAGGAGCAAGAGGACACAGGCCCGAGCAGCCGGGTGGACCCGCCACGAGCCGCGGGGCGGCTCAGGCAGCCGCGTCCCCTGTCGTCGTCTGACCATGGCCATAGTCTCCTCTGCCAGAGAGAACCACGGCGCCATCACGGCCGGATGACGTGGACCTGCATGGCGGAGTAGCCCGCCTGCACCGGAACGCTGGCGGTCCAGCGGATGACCAGCGGATCCGTGCCGATGACCTCGTGCGACGAGGCCTGGGTACGGGTGTAGTTGGCATTGGCGCGCGGGGTCACGCGGACGAAGACTTGGGCGGCCTCCTCGACATGGGTCGTCTCGACGATGACCGGCGTCGTACTGACCTGGGCGATGGTCGCGTCGGCACCCGCGCTGCCGAAACTCGCTCGCGGGTCGGCGGGAACCGCTTCGCCACCGATCGAGACGATACGCACCTGAGGTCCGTCGGCGGGCGGCCAGAGGATCGGCGTCGAGCCGTCGGCCAAGGCCACCACGCTGGGGTCTGGGACGACCTGCGGATTGCCCGCATTGGCGACGCGCTCGATGCGGATGCGGCCCAGCCCGCCGGGGTTGCCCACGCTGCCGCCGACGGCCTGGATGACGCCATTTCCCGTCAACGTTCCCGCCACCAGGCGAATGCCGCCGCCACTGCCGCTGCCACCCGCGGAGTTGTAGCCCGTGGGCGCGCTGTTGCCGCCGTTGGCCGTGATCGTCCCCGTGATGGAGAGGGTGCCGGTACAGGCCACGAGGATGGCTCCGCCACCCGCCGCGCCGGACTGCCCAGAGGTGTCGGTATCGCCGCCGCCGCCCGAGCCGCCCAGCAGCGGGATCAGGGACGGATTGCCGTAGAGCGGGCCGGCGCCGGCGCCGCTGCCCACGGCGCCGTGGCTACCGCCTTGACCGACCACCGCCGTGCCGCCGCCGCCGGGCCCGAAGCCGGCCCCGCCCGTCACGCCTGGGGTGAAGTACGCCATGCCCCCGCGGAAACCCCCCGGGCCGGGCTCGGCCAGAGCCGGCGCCGCGACCCAGTTACCGCCCTTGAGGTTGACTGTGCCGGCGATGGTGGCGTTGCCGCTGATCAGCCAGACCACCGGCGCGCGGCCAGGGTGATTGGTGAAGGTCACCGTCGCCCCGGCCGCGATGGTGACGTCGGTGTACTTGAAGACCACCGCCCACTTCGTCGCGTCGTAGATGCCCTTGCCGGCATGGGCTGCATTGCTCGCGTCCCACTGCCCCGCGACCGCCTGGCTGAGATCGATGGTGGTGTCTGCCGTAATGCTCAGCGCGCCGTCCGACCCGTCGGAGGGGATGGTGAGCGCACTCCAGACCGGCAGCGGCAGTCCCAGCGCGGCCGCGGTCAGGACCCCGAGCAGGAGCCGCCATGACTGCTGCGCCAGGGCGGGTCGGATGGGGGAGGTATGCATGGTATGACCCTCTTCTCTGTCCTTAACTACGAACGGCTCCGCACGACCTGGGCACCTGCCGGAACCCCGTGATCGAGACACCGCGCATCGTGCCAGGTTGCACGGTGGAGCTGACTTCGCCGCTGCGCCCCCCACAGAAGCCGGTGGCGAGGCGGTGGGCCGCCACCGCAGGAGGTCAGTACGCGCGGGTGCCCTCACCCGCGGCCGCGTGGGGGCATGCGGCGGTACGGTTCCGACCCGTGGAGAGGCGGTAGGCCGCCACCGCCGGAGGTCAGTACGCGCGGGTGCCCTCACCCGCGGCCGCATGGGGGCTCGCGGCGGTACGGTTCCGACCCGTGGAGAGGCGGTGGGCCGCCATCGCGCGCGGGCCGGCGCGTGGCGTTAGGTTATGGCCGGTGTCGCGGCGCACAGTAGGAAGGGGTGCAACATGATCTCGACGACAGGCAGGATCAAACGCTTGGGTCTGGCTGCGGCCGCAGCCTGGGTGGGCATGGGGGTGGGAATCGGGGCGGCGCGGGCTGAGACCGTCACCACCGAAGCCTCCGTCGACTGGGTGTCGGCGTACGTCTGGCGCGGCATGCGCCTGGTCAACGACCCCGTCCTGCAGCCCTCCGCCACCGTCTCCGCCTACGGAATCAGCCTGAACGCCTGGGGCAGTATCGACACCACGGCCGTCAACGAGGACAACGGCGAGGCCTACCGTCTGCAGGAGGTCGACTACACAGTCAGCTACGCCACCTCGCCGGTGGAGGGCCTCGACCTCGAGGGTGGCTTCGCCTGGTACAGCTTCTCAAGCTATGACAGCACCGGCGAGGTGTTCGCCAGCGCCACGCTTTCCGGCGTGCCGCTGTCACCCTCGCTGGCAGCCTACTACGACGTCGACGAAGCCGAGGGCTTCTACCTGAACGCCGGCCTGGAGCATGAGTTCACGTTCACGGAGAAGCTCGGGCTGACACTCGCCGGCGGGCTCGGCTGGGGCAGCAGCAAGTACCACGACTACTACTTCGGCGAGAGCGCGCACGGTGCCGAGTCCGACGTTCTGCTCAAGGCGACTCTGGCGTACGCCGTGACCGAGCACTTGTCGCTGGCGGTCTTCGGCGGCTACGCAGCCCTGCTCGACGGCGAGGTGAAGCGCCTGGGCAAGGAGGTCTACGGCCACTCGGATACGCCGTTTGCCGGCCTCAGCGTCGGGCTGAGCTTCTGAGCGCTTACTCCCGTTGCCCTGCCGCTCGCGGTCCCACGTCGCTCAGATCGATGGGTTGGAAGCCGAGGCCCAGGGCCGGGGAGTTGGCGGCCAGGGCGAAGTCACCCTGGGCGGCGTCCGCAAAGCCGGGATCGGCGATCAGCGAATGCAGATCGTGGCCCAGGCGGCGCCACTGCTCCAAGTCCCACTCCTGCTTGCCGTCAGCGCCGCGGTTCAGCAACGGCTCGGCGCGCGTGGTATCCCAGAACAGGTTCAGGTCGGAGAAGATACGACGCTGGTCGCCACCGTAGGCGTTGGCGAACATGGGCGAGCCGGCGCCTACCAGGATGTTGCGGTAGTAGAGCACGCCCACGTGCGGCTCGATCCGGCTGTAGGCGGTGGCGGCTTCGTCGCCGAAAACCAGGATGTTGTTGCGCAAGGTATTTTCGCGGCCGTAGTGTTGGTGGAAGACATGGCCGTTGGTGCGGTAGCAGACGTTGTTCTCGAGGATGATGTGGCTGGAGCCCTCGTCGGTGTACAGCGCCCAGGCGCCGTAGTGTGCCTTGACCACATCGTGGATGAGGTTGCCACGCACGATGGTGCCCGGTTGTACGCCCAGCAGGTAGACGCCGCCCATGTCCGAGAGCAGCCCCTGGCCGATGGTGTGGATGTGGTTCTTCTCGATGAGGTTGTCGTGGCTGACACTGGGCCCGTAGCCCCACACCCAGCCGACCGAGATGCCGCTGTAGAAGAGATCGTGGATGTGGTTGTGGGCGATGACGTTGCCCGCCGAGTTCATGCTCAGCACGCCGATGGCACTGTGGAAAATGCGTCCGGCCTGATGGATGTGGTTGTCGGCGATGCGGTTCCAACCGGTACGCCCGCTCTCAGCTTCGCCCGCCGCGGTGCCGTTGATCTTGATCCCGCCCGCACCCAGATCACGGAGTTCGCAGCCCACGACGCGGATGCCATGGCAACCGTTGGACAGGAACAGCCCATACCAGCCGACGTTGCGGATGGTGCACTCTTCGAAGGAGCAGTCGCGGGCGTACTCGAGGTGGATGACGCCAGGGACATCGGCCGCGGCCTGACCCGCCGCGGCACGGTCGCCGCGGTTGAACCACGTGACGGAGGCGTTCGGCAGCAGATCCTGGCTCGCCCGCGGCTCCTCGCCCGGGTGACGCCAGTCGGTGTGCTGGAAGGTGATGCCGCGGAAGCGCACGTTCTCGACGGACCGGGTCGCACTGCCGGCCAGGCGCAGCAGTTGCAGGGCTTTGGGCGCCACGACCGCACAGGTTTCCGGGGTTTCTCCGGGCAGCGGTAGGTAGATGAGCTTGCCGGCGGCGCGGTCCAGGTACCACTCGCCCGGATCGGTCAGCGCTTCGGCCACGTTGTCCAGGTAGTAATCGGCCAACTGCCGGCCGAAGGACCCCACCATGTTGCTGCAACTGCCGCGGCTCAGGGTAACCAAGCGGGCGGCCGGATCGAAGGCGGCGATCGGACTGCGTTCCTCGATCCAGAAGTGCACATACACGACCTCGACGTCGGTCAGGTTGCGGAAGGGCTTCACGTCCCCCTCGACGCAGGTGAACTGGGTGTAGCCGCCGCCGCCCCAACCGGCAGGCAGGGGCATGCCGGGTACGGTGTCCATGCGCACCAGGCCCTGCTTGGGCAGGCGCGGGCGCAGGCGGCGCTCGCCGTTGACGAAGAGCTCGCGGAAGAACCAGCGCCCCGCCCGCACCTCGGGAAGGTCAGCCGTCCACGCGGTGCGGCCGTTGCAGGTGCCGACCTGCCAGTCGCTGACGCGCACGCCGCCATCGAGCACCGGCGTCTCGCCGGGGCAGGCGGCAAAGGTCACGGGCACGGCCTCGTCCGCGCCGATGGTCACCGGTTCGGCGAGTTCGTAGCGGCCGCCGCGCAGCCAGACCACCACCGGACCCTTGAGCCCGCCGATCACATGCGGCGTGGCGAGATGGACCGGGCGCTCCCGCAGGCAGCGGATCTTCTGCAGCGCCCCCTTGAGGGTGGCCAGCGGGCCGTCGTTGCCGTCGGCATTGGGCTCCCGCAGCCGGCCCGACCACGCGTCGTTGCCGTTGGGCGCCAGGTAGAACTCGATGACGTCAAGCGGATAGGCCTGCATCTCAGTGATCCTCCGGTGGGACCGGGCGAGTGGCGCCCGGTACCCGGACCACAAGGTAAACGCGCCGCCGCGGTCGTCAATGCCAGAACCGAGCGGGGGTGCATGACCAAACTGTCGGAAGGGCGAAACCCGAGGTGAATTGCGCCTGCAGGCTATATGGGCGCCTATACCCGTGGAGGTGGCGACCGCCCAGCAGGACGCCGTGAGCGCCACGGCAATGGCGCAGGTGGAGGCCGGGAAACGGCGGGTGACCGTGCGTTGAGGCAGTACCGTACCCACACGACCGGCAATGCCCCGAAAACCCCTGAGCCAGCCTGGAGGTACCGTGAGTCGACGTTCCGTGGCGCTTTCGGCAGTCGCCTGGCGCGTGGCGATCGGCGTGGGTAGCAACCCTGTGACGCAGATCCGGCCTGCATCGCGGCCCTGAGCGCCCCCACCGTGCTGGGCCATCCGAACTGCCGTTGACGACCCCTGGCAACGCCGCGTGGCGCCTCGTTGACGACGGCTCGTGCTATGACTGGAACGGCGCCGTGGACCTGCTGCGCGTCTACGGCCCAACCACGTCCGCCTACGTCTACGCGGTGACCTGGATCAACGCCGAAACGCCGCTGAATCACCGCTCGTTCACCTTCCAGGCCGACGACTCCGGCTGGCTCTGGGTGAATGGGCACACCGGCGTTGAGCTGCCCATCGATCTGCCGCGCGAAGCCAAGCGCTTATGGACGTCCGTGCCGCTGCAGAAGGGCCTGAACCCAGTGGTCGTGAAGCTGACGCAGAACCAGATGTACTGGGGCTTCCGCTTCGCTGTCATCGACTGGCACTGGCAGGGCCGCCGCGGGGATATCGTCACCGGTACGCCCCCCGAAGCCTGGCCGAAGTAGAAACTCGAAACGGCTGACGAGGCGGCGGCAGCGGTACCCCCGGCAGACGCGCTACGGTCCGCTCAGGACCGCGGTCGCCGCCGCTGTACCCGTTCGGTGCTGAGGAAGGCCACGCCCCGGCCCGGCATCGACACCGTGCCCCCCGCGTCCAAGTCAACGCGCTGTGCGCTGTCGCTCGGGAGCGGGAACCCGGCGCTAGCGGTAGGTCGGTCGGCGTCGAAGTAACGCTACCTGAGCGCCTTGGCTTTCTCGCGGCAGGGGTTGATCGTGAAGAGGAATCGCGTCACCAAGTCCTGGTACCCCTTGTTATCGCGGTCCTCCGCAAGCCAGAGTCGCCTGAAATCGGCCTGCAGCGTCTCGTACTCGTTGGCGACGCCTTCGAGCTCGGCGGCAACCCCGGCACGCGGGACGGTGTGGTCGTTGTAGTGCCCAAGCGCCAGCAGTTTATGGCCCAGGGCCTGGTAGCAGCGGACGCCAAACTGCCAGCGTTCGTAACTGTCCTGGTTGCGCTTGACCTTGGGCGCGTTCTCGGCCAGGATGGCCAGCGCCGGCGTGGCCGCATCCAGAAGCATCTGGCCGACCGCAGCCGGGTCGACGATACGGGTGATGTCGGCATGAGCGAACGGATCGTGCACAAACTCCCACATGAACGAGGTCGATATCTCCACCTCCTTGCCGTCCTTATCGCGTACCTTGATGCTCCTGGCGTTCACGTCACTGGCGGCTTCCATGGCGTGGATGGCCGCGTCGTCGGTCAGGCCGTAGACCACACGCGCGAAGGCCTTACGGAAGTAGTCGCGGTCCAGGCGGGCCCCCGACCACGCGCAGGCGCCGTGATACAGGTAAGGTAGCCATTGCTCGCCGACGAAATGGAAGTGCCCAGCATCGCCCCAGTCGCACGTGATGCTCCCGAGCGCCCCATGCTGAAGTCCGCGCGAGACCTCCAAGTCGGAGAACTCCGCGGCGTTGGTCACCCACGGCGTCAACCACACATGGCTATAGATCCAGGCTTGCGCGAAGAAATCGAGCCCTTTCTCATGGAGTCGGGGAAAGTCCTTCGCCCACACGGGTTGGAAGGCGCCTCCCGCGCAGTAGTAGCTACCCACAATGAGGTCCTTGGGAAGTGAGTCGAGCTTGGGCCCCATGCCAGCGAGGTGCCCCTGCGAATCGAGCGGGCCCTGGGTGATGATGAGGCGGCGACCATGTTTCCTGAGGACCTCGCTGAGTTGCAGGACGTAGCCGAACACGAGGTCGGTCACCTGGTCGGGAGAGGACCCCGTCGCCTGCAGGCCGTCGATATCGATCTCCGTGATGTCGACGGTGAAGAGCTCGCCGGGAAACACCTCGCACAGCTCGTCGATCATCGTGGTCACCATGGCCACGGCCTCCGGCTTGCGGATGTCGAAGGTCATGATCCAGGGCGCCTTCTCGCAAGCGCTGACGCGCAAGTGCTGATACTTGGGATTGCTGAGAATGCCGTAGGAATGGCCCAGCACTTGCAGCATCGGGTGCACCTCGACGCCGGCGCGCGCCGCCGAGGCCGACAGGTCCCGCGCCTCGTCCGGCGCCAGTCCTTCGGGTGGGGCGAGGTCCGGGAATGCCTTGAACTTGTACAGGTGCTCGATGTACAATTCCATCTCGTTCATCTTGGCCTCGGCCAACACGTCGGCAAGGCGTTTGAGCGTCTCGGTCGTGGGCACCTGTCCGCGCGAGATATCCTGTTGCACGCCGCGGTACCGCAGCGACGGCCAGTCGCGGATCACCATGCCGGGCAGGATCGTACGGTCCATGGCCGCCTGGGCCAGCGTGGTGACACCATGACGCAACCCCCTGTCCGAGCGCGCGGCCAGGATCACAGCGTCGGCAGTGACCGCGAGTACGTAGCCCTGCTCGCCGAGTTGCGCAAACCCCGCCTCGTCCATCCGGGCCACCTCGGGAAAGTCGCCCGGCTTCTCGGCCAGCACGAGCCTGATCACCGACTTCGGCGACGTCCCGCTGGGCACACGCAGACGGACCGCCGCCCGCTCCAGCACATCGCGCCCAACCTTGCCCGCCGGTTCGCCGCTGACGCCTGTGCAGGCGGACAGGTCGAACGACACGCCGGGCAATGCTTCCACCTCTTTGGGTTGGGCTATGATCCACGTGTCCAGCGCGGTGAGCGTCTGGGCGACGCGGTCTTCGGCGCTTGCGCCAAAGGCAAGGCAGAGGAGGGACAGTTGCATGGGTCCGGAGGCTCTCATGGTCTGATGCTTCCTTGGGCTGCGGTGTGCCTGCTGGCCCTGGTCAGGTCGCCGCCGACGCGGCGGGAGCGGGTGCCGGCGGCCAAGGCAGGGACCCGTGCTCGATGAGGCGAAGCACGTGAACCGCCGGCAGATTCGAGCCCAGCGCCACCAGCGCGGCCAGCCCGAACCAGATGATGTCCCGTTCCTGGTTGACGTGCATCGACCAGCCCAGCCACGCCCAGTTCAATGCGACTAGGAAGATGCCCTGAATGGCCACAACCATCAGCACGCCGTGGTGCGGGATGCCAGAGATCGGCGCGCCGCCCGCAGCCTGGCGGCGCACGTCCTGCTGGATGCTGCGTCCCAGCCAGAGCCAGGCCCCCAGCAGGACCCCTGCAGCCGGCAGGTAGACCCAGGCATTCCACCAGAGCGCCCGCCCCAAACCCCGACCGTGCAGCAGGACCAGGAACACCAACACCAGCACCGCCTGCAGTCCGAACGAGACGGTGAAAAGATTCAGCGCCACCCCCAGCCAACGGGGGCGAGGCGGTACGGCGATGTGGCCCTCGGACATGTCCTCGCGGCCACCCGGGTTCCATGGGGCCGGGGCGCTGTACCCCTCATCCCCCCCGAGCCGTTTCCAGGCACGGTAGAGCAGAGCAGTGCTGATCAGCGTCCCGATGCTGAGCAGCGCGTTCCACACGAAAATGAAGCGGTAGGCGTAGTTCGCGCCATGGCAGAGCTTCATCATACCATCCATCGCCATGCCTGCGGCCAGGCCTCCCAAGACCGTGGCCGTGGACCGGACCAGGGCGTTGGCCGAACAGATCTGCCCATAGCGCGAGGGCGGCATCAGGCGCATGAAGAGCGGGATGCTCGCATCGCCGCTCAGCGCAGACCCGAAGACCGTCACCACGCTTGCGGCGATGCCCATCCAGTAGTACATGCTTGGCGCCGGTGACACCGCCAGCCAGATCCAGCCCCCATAAGAGGTACAGATGGTCCCGAACACCGTGAAGTAGACCGTGATCCGCAACGGGTGCCAGCGATCCACGTAAATGGCGGCGAAGTACATCGCGGCCATGGAGACCACTGAACTGATGGCAGCCATCCTGCCGATCTGCTCCAGGTTCATCCCCATGTCCTTCTGGAAGAACACGCCGAAGATGCCCATGGCCCCGCTGCAGGCGGCAAAGGCTGACATGAGGTAGAAGAGCCAGTAGAAGCGGTGCGTGAAGGACTCCCGGCAAAACGAGCGGATCTCCGCCCCCAGGCGGGCCCATGCACTACCCTTGGCCGCCGCGGGCGGGGGCGGGTACTCGCCCTCTTTGACCCGCAGGCACACCACGCCGAACCCGACAAAGTAGAGCAGAGCCGCACCGGTGAAGATCTCCCGCATGTGGCTCTCGGCATACTTGAAGACAAAGGCGTTGTACAGCGCGCCGGCCAGCGTGCCTACCACCCGGAACAGACCGAAGAACCGCCCCAGAAAGCGCGCCGGGACGACATCGTTGAACAGGTACCAGAACACCGACCCGACGAACATGTTGAAGAAGGAGAACCCGACCATGAACAGGCCCAGCAGAACGATACTGAGCGTGGCGGGGGTGACGTTGCCGATGCCGGGCAGCCAGGCGCGGGCCAACGTCGCGATCTCCTCGGTCCAACCCATGGCCACCAGGCACAGGCAGATGAACGGCAACGTCCAAAGGATGAAGGGGATACGCCGCCCCCAGCGGCCACGATGACGATCGCTCTTGAAGCTGACCCAAGGGCAGATGGTCATGTTCAGCATCCCGGGGAGGGTGCTCAGGATGAGAGCCATCACCCAGTTGGGCGCGCCCAGGGCCTTGAGCCGCAGGGGTAGGATGGACGGCACCACACTCTCCATGAGCGTGAAGCAGAAATCGCCCCACAGCAACCAGCCGAAGAGTACCAGCAGGCCGCGCAGGGAGTAGCTCAACGAGCCGCACTGATAGGTCTTGCTCACGGATGCACTCCCTCCTTCAGTCGAGCAGGATGGCTCGGCGCAACCGCGCGGTCCAACAACACGCGTGATAACACTCCGTAATACAAACGCCAGAGGTCATCGTAAACCTCTGGCGTTTGCATACTTACGAATGTTGGCGGAGAGGCAGGGATTCGAACCCTGGGTCCCGCTTGCGCGGGACACAGCATTTCCAGTGCTGCACAATCGACCACTCTGTCACCTCTCCGCGACCAAGGGTAACACAGCGCCCCCTACTATACCGCGGGACGCGGCTGCGGCAAGCCGACAACTGCGGGGGCTGGCCCCCGGCGCCGCACGGCCGCCCGCAGCGGTGGCACGGGCGCGGCTACGGCCCGTTCCCGCATACTCGGTGCCGTCAACCAGCTTGTTGAGGTTGGGTGCTACTTCACCAGACTCAGGATCGCATAGTCCTCCAACTGATGGTAGTTGGTCTTGCTGATCTGCGGCGTCATGCTGAGTTCTTTCCAGGACAGGTAGCGGCTGTAGTTGTAACGCGCCACCAGGATGGTCCAGCGGGAGCCCGGCCCGAAGGTCTCACCGCGCGCGGTCAGATCCTTGATCGGCACCGCCATCTCGCCGGTCCAGGAGGTATCCTTGTCTTCCCACTTGTTCAGCGTGCCCTGGCATTGTGCCGCCACACGCAGGCCGCCGGGGTTGCTCTCGCTGCTCTTCAGACCAAGGCGGCCGCGGCCAGCGAACCAGAGGGTGGTCTTGTTCCCGGCAGGGGTGACGTACATCTCCCAGTACCAGCTCTTGTCTGCCGGCTTGAGGAACAGCTCGGCGACGTCGCCCATCAGGTAGTGGTGCAACTGGTCCTCGGTGCCCTCGGCCACGATGTCCGAGTCCGTGAAGGTGACGGCGAGGTAGAAGTTCTGGTCATCCCAGCAGACACGGGCTTCACCCGCCTCGACCAAGTCCTTCCCACCCTCCAAGCGGTCCGCGACCGAGAAACTGAAGGGGAAGGCCTGGGCGTTCTTCCAGGCCGGGTCATCCAGCTTGCCGTCCACGATCACCGGTTGCGCGGTATAGCGCGCCGTGATCACCGGCTGCACCTTCTCGCGTTTCCATAGCGACGCACAGCCCGTCGCCAGAACCACGCCCGCCGCGGCGCCGCTCCACGCCACGATCCGGCGCACCTGATCCATCCCTGTCCGTGCCTTCATTGCCGTCATCCTCCTTGTGCCTCACGCTTGCCGAACCCGCTGTGCGCAACGCTGCCCTGCAGCGCCTCGCCACCGCGGTCAGACCGTACAACCATACCACGACGCCACCTGGGTTGCCAGGGAGCCCGACGGCCGCCGTTTGCGGTTCTTTCAGGAGAGCGTCAGGAGCGCCAGTTCGGGCGGGCAGTTGAGCCGCAGGCCATGCACATTGCCCACGCCTCTGGTCACGTAGAGCAGCCGCCCTGACCACTCATGCAGGCCGGCAACGTAACGGTGGTCGCGGATCGGAGCAAACGGCGTACCCAGCAGCGGCAGGCACAGTTGGCCGCCGTGCGTGTGGCCGCAGAGCATCAGGTCCCAGGCATAGGGCGCCAGGCGCTCTTTGGCGTCCGGATTGTGGCAGAGTACAAGGCGTAGCCGGGACCCCGCCGGCAGGCCGCGGAACGCCCGCGCCGGATCGCAGTCACCGGCCAGCAGATCGCCCACACCCACCAGGACTAGCTCCTGTTCCGCAACGTGCACCGTGCAGGCCTCGTTAAACAGGCATTGGATGCCCGCCCTGGCCAGGAAGGCGCGCATCTCCGCGATCTGGAGATGCCCGCCACGCTGCGCGGCCCAAGGCCCAGCGTCGTGGTTCCCCAAGCACGCATAGGTCGGCACTCGGTCACTGAGTTCCCGCAGTGCCACCGCAAGGGCATCTGGCTGCAGCAGGTCCGCCGTAATGAAATCGCCCGTGATACAGGCCAGATCCGGACCCGCTTCGAGCCCCATGCGAATGGCGCGGCGAATCCTCTGCAGTGCCGGGGGGTCGGAGTGGTGGAGGTCTGACAGGTGCAGCAGGCGCAGCGGCCGCCCAGCCGGGGCGTGGCGCAGGCGGACACTGAGCTGACGCAACTGCAGCCGGAAAGGCTCGATGTAGTGCATGTACAGGGCGGTGCCGACGCACGCCAGACCCACACCGGCGCCCAGGCCGAGAAACGTTCGGCGATTGTGGAGACGTCTGCTAAGCATCCCTGCTCCGCGGCTGGCACGACCGGCCCAGATCCCGCCGGCAGCGCCGCTATCAACTGCCCGCGGTCTCCCGCAGTCGGCGTCCGATGTGCTCGAGGTGCCGCAGGAAGGCCTCCGGGATCAGCCCACTCGCACTGATGGGAACATCCCAGGAGATGACGCCGCCCTTCGCGGTCACGTGGCGCGAGTAACCGGCGACCAGATCGGGCGGGAAGCGCGGCTCGCCGCGGCCCCATGACTCGCCAAGGTAACTCAGAATGTGGGTGCGGGCGCGGTGACCGTGGAGCTCAACCCAAGGGCCGGTACACTCTGGCAAAGCTTGGGCGATCTCCCCAGCCACGTAATCCTCCTCCTCGCTGTGGCAGACCACCGGCACCTTGACGCCGGGGTTGAAGGCGACGATACCGTCTGGGTTGCCCGCCCGCAACGCGGCCGCGAAGCTGCCGAAGTTGGGGGCATCTGCGTGGCGGTACATCTCGTCGGCAAAGTAGCAGCCGTCAATCCACCAGCCACGCACCAGGCCTCCCCAACGCAACGACCACTCGCGAATGACAGCCTCCCACTTCACCTGGAACTCGGCCAGGCGCTTGCCGGTCCGCCGCGTCTCCCAGGCGTGCGGCCAGCCGCCCTCGAAACCCCACTCCCAGCCCAGGCGCTCCACAGCCACCGGGTCGGCCGCCGGCGCGCCGCTCGGCAGATAGGCGAGCAACGGTATCCCGCGCGCCGCGAGGGCCGTACCGACCTCGGCCACCAGATCGCGCCGCGAACACTTGCTCGGGCGGACGCCAACCAGGTCGTCGTAGGTCGCATTCGGGCCCAGGAAGTGCCCGGAGTTCTGGCCGATGGTCAGACACAGGAAACGGGCGCCGACCACCTCCAACTGCCGCACCAGGGCGTCGACGTCAAAGCGGTCCACCTGAGCGTTCCAGGCGGTCGTATCCTGCTTGGCGTCGCCCAGGTAGTGGCAGAAAACACCCCAGCCACACGCGGCAAACCACGCGGTCCGGTCCGTCATACGAAAGCCCTTCTCCAGGAGCCAGTATTCGGTGTTCAGTGTTCAGGGTAGCCGCAGAGGCGGTTGCAGGCAGATCATGAACCCCGAAACCTAAACCCTGAACCCCGAAACCTGAACCCTGAACCCCGAAACCTGAACCCTGAAACCAGTCCCCCGCCCGCCCGGCGGGCGGTCTACTTGCCCAGACGCTGGAACGTCACCGGCTCGGCGAACAGCGCCGGGTTCTCGCGCTGGGCAGCCATGGCCTTGACCAGTGCCTCGGTCGAGGTTACGTCCTTGCTCACCACCTCGGGATTGATGAGTCGCAGCACCAGTTGCGGGCCGTCCAGGCGGAAGGTCCCAAAGTGGTAAACGCGCCGTCCGTCGGGCGCCTCACCGTTGGCCACACCCAGGAACTGGAACTGCATGATGGGCATCGGCCCGGCCTGGGCCACGAAGGCGCGGAAGAACATCCCATCCGGCGCCTTGCTGGGGTAACTGACGAGGTACTCCTTCGCCCCCAGCGGCAGCACCAGCAACTCGCGCACCTTCCCGTCGGCTTCGACCGTCTGCCACGTGCCCAGCAAGGCTTTGTCCACATCCTGCTGCGACTCGGTGGCCAGCGGCACCTCGTAGACACAGCCGACCAGCAACAGACATACCATCATGATACAGGCTGATCTCATGGGAACCATCCTCCGCTTGCCCTGCCGACCGCAGCTAGGGCTTGGCAACCGGCACCATGGCCACGCGCTCGACCGTCATCTTCAGGCCGGACAGCGAGCCCGGATCCAGGCGGAAACCCGTGACCCGCCCACGCCAGCGCGGTTTCTCGGCCACCGGCAGCAGGTAATCGTGGAACTCGCCATCGGCAACCAGCGGCACGCTCACCGCACTCGCTTCCGTGATCCCCTGTGCCGTGGTGGACCAGAACAACTGCAAGTCGCCCACCTTCCCGGCCGTCGGCTCGACCTTGGCGCGCACCAGAACCGCGTTGAAGCGACGCGCCCAGAGGCTACCCACCGAGGTACTGATGGCGGGATCGCTGCTCGTCGCGGTCAGCACCAGGGCGCCGTCAACGACCTTGAACTCGCCAAGGCCCATCATCGCGTTCCAGCCCTCCGTGCCATGGGCGAACTCCCAGGCCTCGACGTTGCCGTCGCTCTGGTTAGGCAAGTCGTAAGGACCGAGCCCGACATCGGCCGGCGCGTAGTTCAGCGGCCAACCCTTCGCTGGCTCCTTGCAGAAGGTCTCGCGGACCGCTTCGTACATGCCGAAACCGAACTCCTGGCAGGGCTCCGCGTACGAGCCCTCGCCCCACTCGTTCAGCGGCGCCAGGACCCGGCGCCGAACGCCACTCTCGTCGGCAAAGGTCTTGGCGTCCGCACAGATACGCTGGAACTTGGCCACCGTGCGGCCGTGGACCACCGTGGCCTTGCTCTCGCCCGCCCAGGGCCGATCATCCCAGCCGGTCGAGAGATTCGGCAGAAACGGCAGGATGCCGGTCTGCTGCCGGGCTCGCCAGTAGGGCAGGCTCGATTCGGACACCAGGTCGAAGGAGTAGTCGCGCGGGTTCGCGGCCTTCCCACCATGGCCCATATAGTGGTAGATGCTGGTCATGTCGAAACCGGCATCCGCCAGCCACTGGATGTCCTTGGCCTCGGTAGACGCCTCGGGCCACTTCATGGTCATGAACCAGATGCCTTTGTAGCCCGCCGCGCGCGCCATCTCCCGGGAGATCTCCAGCAGACGCTTGACGCCGCCTTTGCCCTCGAGGTCGCTGTTCATGCCGGTGGGACTCCAGATCATCACCACGGGCATGTCGTTGATCCGGTAGTACTCTGGGGTGCCAAAATAGTTATCGATCCAGAACTTCGTGACCTGGCGCTGGTCCTCTTCGGAGTGGCTCCCCGCGCCGTTGTGGTTGGCCCACATCATCGCCCACTTCAGGTAGGACTTGTAGCGCGCCTTCTGGAACGCTTTCACCCAGTGGTCGAGGTGAATGCCGCCACGGTCCCAGTACCAGTCCACCAGGAAGTAACTGAGACCATTCTCCACGGCCCACTTGATCTGCCAATCGACGCATTCCGGATTCGCCTCGTCATACCAGCCCAGCACCGGCTTGCGCTCCGGGGCTTCCGGCCAGATCCGGGCCCAATTGCCGATGGTCGGCCAGCCGGGGAAGTACAGTGCGCCGACCTCGTAGTCCGACGCCACCGGCTGCGGCTCGGGCACATAGCTGGCCTTGGGCAGGGCCAGCGCCGGGGACACCTGCAGACGCCCCTTCCGACTCTCCTCCGGCGCCCCTGGGCCACTCAGGCGGAGCTCAAACTCGCCGTCCACCGCCCGCTCGGCCGCGAGCGTGAAGCGCAGCGTGACCACATCCAGCACATCAATGTCGGGAAAACGTTCCCAGCCGGCAGCGCTGGCAACCCGCACCCCCTCGGGCAACCCCATCGACTCCACCCGCAAGCCGCGGCACACCTCGCCACCCAGGTTGCGCACACTCACCGAGAACGGCAGAGGCTGCCCGCAACGCGTGATGGCGTTCTCCGCCCCCGCGGTACGGACCTCGATCGCCGGCGGTCCGATCGGGTCGGGCGAGACCTGAATCCGCCGCACCTGCACCGCGGCGCCGGGCACCTCGCTGGGCTCCAATTCCAGCGCCAGGATGTCCCCCGACCAGCCGGTGGCCCCACCCAGCAGCAGGTTGTAGACATGGAAAAGACCGTCAGGCTTGACGGCGAACGCCTCGCGGGAACGGCCCTTGGCGCTCGCCGAGGCCCACCCCAGAACGGCCGTCCGACCACGATCCACCGCCATCTCGATGACCACCCAGTCGCCCGCGCTGTCCGCGCTGAACGGTGCCGGCGGACTGCGCAACAACAGCGCTTCGTCGGCACCGCCCTGCAGCGCCCAGGCACCCGCCGTCGCGCTGGCCGATGTCGCCCCCTGCGCTTCCCAGCCGGCCGCGTTCTGGGCGAAGTCCCAGGCCGCACCGGCCGTCGCCGGCGCTGCTTTCGCGAGTTCAACGATGCGGAGCCACTCCATCGCGAAGCTCTTCTTGCCGTTGTCCGCCGCCGCCGGCCGTGCCACGTCCAGGCGCAGCAGGATGATCTTCTTCTCGGCCTGCCAGAAGGGGAAGATGCGGTAGGTGTGCCACTGGCCATCGCCGCGCAGATCGAAAGAGATCAGCTTCTCGGGCATGAAGCCGCCGTAGGGCGTGTCGGTAGTGTTACTATAGTAGAGCTGGCCCTGGCCACCGCAATCCGTCTTCAGGCGGAGTTCGACAACTTGGTAAGGGGAGGCCGGGACCTCAAACTGCGGACTCGTGATCCACGGATCCCAGTCCAGGATGCGGGCCTGCAGGGCGCCGTCGGCGACACGGACCTCGGCGACATGGTTGATCCTGGCGTCCCACCCCTGCGGGCCGCCCTGGTCGAAACGCCACTCCTTGAGCACCTGCCCCTCGGCCGCCAGCATGCCGGCGACACTCACCATCCCGATGATCCACTTGGCGCTGTACATGCGTGCTCTCCTCATGCCCATCCGTTGGGGCCCGCCGTGGCCCATACCGAGCCTTCGGCGCCGCCCTCAGCGTTTGCCGTTCCGTTCTGGGTCGAAGGCGCGGTAGAGGGCGCCGAAGTCCAAACTCGCAACCCGCCGATCCTGATAGCGCTTCCGCAGACGCTCCACGCCCTCAGTCAAGTGCTTGGAGGTGATCCCGTGGCCGATGGACAGCGAGGCCTCGATGAAGGCCGCGAGGTGGTCACAGCAACGGATGACCTCGCCGTCCACGGCGTTGGCCGCCTCGTGGTTGTAGGTCGTGCAGAGTTCCTCGATGCTCAGGTCCGAGCGCACCCGGCCCCCCTCGACGGCGCGATTGGCAAACTCGTTCCCGACGAAGTACGACAACTCGGCATGCCAGTCCCGCGGCACCAGCGGCAGCAAACGCTCCTCCATCTGGATGCGCTCGTACTCTTTGATGATCTCCTCCAGACCCTCCACGGCGGCCTTCACCGGCGACGTGATGTCCCGCGTCAGCACCTCGGGGAGATCGTGAAAGAGGCCTGCCCAGAAGCCGTTGTACAGCCGCCGGTCACACGCCCCCAACTCCCGTAGGCACAGATAGGTGAAGATGGCCACGATCAGCATGTGCCCCAGCACCGACGTCTCCGGAATCCGCGGCGACTGCGACCAGCGACGCTGGAAGCGCAACTGCCCGCACAGATCGACGAACCCGGACGTCTTCCGACCCAGGGTGATCTTCTGCACGCCGATCAGGTCGTAGTGGTCCTCAATCTGGCCCTCGATATCCTCTTTGATGCGGTCGATCCCGTAGACAAAGGGGCACATCTTGAACAGAATGTTGAACTCCCACTGCGTCGCCAGGTAGTGCGCCGCCCGCAGCAGCCGCTTCTCGCGCCGCGCGTAGCCGGTGTCCATCAGGTGCTGCTCGAAGTGCTCGCGGAAGCCTGCCTTCACCGGCCCAATCTCGGCCGCGAGGTTGTTCAGAACCCAGGCGTTGAGCTCCGGGCCCTTCTCCAGCATCATCTTGTGGAATACCGGCGGCTTGATATCCGTCAGCAACACCCGGTGCAGCATCTCGAAGATGCCACCCTCAATCAGCCGGATCCAGTCGACCTTGTTCCCGGCCTCCTCCTCGAAGCGGCCGAGCACATAGGCAATGATCATCTTGTGGGCTTGCTTATCGAGCTCGGTGAACTCGACCGGCCGCACCTGGTCATTCCAGCGCCGGATGCTGGCGCACTCATAGATGCGCTCGATCAGCGCCGGATTCAGCGACATCAGCGCGCTCGTCTCGTCAGCCGGTGGCATCGTACACGGTCTCCTGGGCGGACTGCCGCGGCAACAGCATAGCATGGCGCTCCCGAATAGCGAGCTTCGCTCAGGCACCGAGACGGGGGCGGCGCAACGGCCGGCGTGCCGGCCGCGGTGGACGGTGGCCGAGGGTCGGCCGCGTGGACTCCTCGCGGTCGCCCCGCAGCAGGCGCGCAACCGCGTCCGCGGCCGGCCGCGGCC
The DNA here is from genome assembly GCA_903837355.1 of uncultured Victivallales bacterium. Lineage (GTDB taxonomy): Bacteria > Verrucomicrobiota > Lentisphaeria > Oligosphaerales > JAFGRS01 > CAILUI01. The sequence goes on along the minus strand of CAILUI010000143.1, from coordinate 2,111 downwards.
GCGGCACCGGGACCTGAAACCAGGTGCGCACATCCTCGTCCAGTCCCAGGCCATGCATATAGTTGTACACGGCCCGGCGCAGACCCTCGCCCAGGGCGTCGTGGTCGACACCGAGGGGGTCGATGAAGGCGACCTCATTGCGGGCAAAGCTCGACGGCACCGCCGCCAGGCGGATGCCAAAACGCTCCGGCTCGGCACCGATGGCGCTGTGGACGGTGGCCGCAAAGCGGTGCCAGAAGGCCGAGCGCACCAGTCCCAGGGCAAACATCTGGCGCAAGCGCTCCAAGGCGTCGACGGTCTCCTGTTCGGTCTGGCTCGGCACGCCGTACATCAGGTAGGCGTGAACCATGATCCCGGCTCCGGCCAGGGCCGCACAGGCCCGCACCGCACCCGCGACCGTGATGCCCTTGTCCAGCACCTGCAGCAGGCGGTCGTCAAAGGCTTCGAGGCCACCGGTAACCGCGATGCAGCCGGCAGCGGCCAGGCGGCCGGCAAGGTCCGCATCGAAGGCGGGCTCGAGACGGACGTTGCCCCACCATGTGACCACCAGCCGCCGCCGACGGATCTCGGCGCTGAGGCGGCGCAGCAGCGCCGGCGGCAACGCCTCGTCGACCAGATGGAAGGCCTGTCCGACGCCTTGCTGACTCAGTTCCTCCATGCCGTCCACAACGCGTTCGGCCGTCGGTTGCTCGAAGCGCTTGATGTAATCGAGCGTGGTGTCGCAGAAGGCACAGCGGTGCCAGTAGCAGCCGTGCGCGACCATGAGCTTGGTCCAGCGTTGGCTGCTCCACAAGACCTGCATCGGGTTGAGCATCTCGGTGAGCGGCAGATACTCGGCCAGCGGCAGCGCCGCATAGTCCGGCGCCGGCAGGTCGCCGTGCCGCGGACCAGGCTCGGCCGGGCCCTCGACCAAACGCACTGCACCGCTCGCTTTGACGAACGTACGCACCAGCACTGCGTCCCCCCCGCCCGCAGCGTGGCGCACGACTCCCGCCAGCGCCCGGAAGCCGTCGTCGAGACAGACGTAGTCCACCTCGTCAAAGAGCCCGACGTCACGGAGGTCCCGCAGTTCAGTGTTCACGTAACCCCCGCCCAAGGCGATACGGACACCGGGGTTCCGCCGACGCCAGGCACGCGCCAGGCGCAGCGCGCCGTAGAGCGTTCCCGGGAAGGGCACCGTCAAGCCAACCAGATCCGGCCGGTGGACGGCGGCCGCCTCGGCAGCCACCTCGTCAATGAGGACGTCGATCAGCGTCGGCGGTCCCGCCAGGCGCGCCTGCAGTGGCGCCAACGACGGCAACGCCTGGCAGAGCCGTTCCTCGTAGCGCGAGAACCCGAATCCGGGGTCCAGGCCGCGGCTGATGGCCGTCGCGATGTCGTCAATGAACAGGCTGGCGAAGTAGCGCGCCTGATCGCTGACCCCCAGCGTGCCAAAGGCCCAGCGCAGACTGCCGTTCTCGTCGAGTTCCTGCTGCCGCATGACCTCGAAGCGCGGCCCTTCCGGCAACGTCCCGAGGTGGCTCAGCCGATAGGCCAGCGCCGGGTCCTTGCCCTGCAGGAAGCGCACGACCGGCCCCACCCAGTCCAGGTAGGCCTCCGCCTGGGCGACAAAGAAGGCGCAGCCGGGGACTGCGGGCCGCAACGCCAGCGCCTCCCGCACTCGCGCCAGCCCCGCGGCGCTGAGCAGGCGCACGAGCAGGGCCAGAGAAGCATCAAACTGACGAACGTCCACGCCCTGCGTCCGCAACCAGGCCGCCAACAGCGGCGTCGCCGGGTACGGCGCGTTACACTGCAGTAGGGGCGGCGTGATGAGCAGTACGCGCATGGCTCTCCGAAAGGCTCACGATGCCCGAATATAGCCGCCCGCTACGCGGTTTCCCAAGCCCGCCTGACTCGGGGGTGCAAGTCAGCTTGTATGAGACTTGACGGCGATCTTTGTTCAGAGTTCAGCCTTGTCCTGGGGACACGCTGAAGCGTGAACTCCGCCCCTCGCCCCACGCCCCTCGCCCCTCGCCCCTCGCCCCCCGACCCTCGCCCCTCGCCCCTCGCCCCTCGCCCCCCGACCCCCGACCCCCGACCCTCGCCCCCCGACCCTCGCCCCCCGACCCTCG